>DFGI01000006.1:15482-15909 GCA_002371705.1 Bacteroidales bacterium UBA3754 | reverse complement strand
TTCTGTTACTTTCTGTCTTCAGCAACAGAAAGTAACCAAAGAATGCCGTCGCCGCCGCATCTTCGCTAAATTTCTTCTCATTCCGCTAAACCCTCGGGGATGGCGCGCCCCACAGACCTACGCCGCCAAGCCGAGGGTTCTATACGCTTCATTCAAAGAAATTTTTAACGCTCATCTGCGAAGGCGAACCATCATCGTTTAATGAAGTTTAATACATTAATGTAACTAAGAGAATATTTGTTAGCACGTCACTCCGACTGAGCCGAGAGGCGTATGAAAAATCAACGGAGTGAAACGTTAAAGGCGTTGGTGCCTTGTAACGATAATCTATTCCATACGATAGAGTGGCACTTCAACGCCTTTAGTGGAACGCAGTTGATTTTTAGCCGAGCGGGTCCGTCGGCGGCCTTTCTTTGGGTTCCGTTTC
>DFGI01000006.1:0-15434 GCA_002371705.1 Bacteroidales bacterium UBA3754 | reverse complement strand
TTCGCCGCCGAAAGAAATGGAACAGTAACTTGCAAGATTAAAGTAAATAATTCCATATTTTTTTATGGAACAACTTGCCAAACAGATGTCATTATCCGTTACAATCTTTTTTATCTCTTGTCAATTTTCGACGACATTTTGTCCATCTTCACATTTTTCCACACATTTTTTTGTCGGAATTTCACCCCATTTCAATATTTACAGTACTTACAGGGCTTTTTTGTGGGGTGAAATTCTGGGATTCCTACATTTTTCCACACCTTTTCGAGTATAAAATTGCATTAGCGAGTTCGATAAACGAGGTCGGTAATTTCAATTTTAAATAACTAAATATCAAACTATTATGAATAAACTAAACATTGGCGCGCTGATTAAAGTGGAAATGCAACGACAAGGGATGAGCGTTGCTGAAATGGCAAAAAAACTGAATGTGCAACGGCAAACGGTGTACGATATGCTCAATCGTCCTAATATCGATGTGGAACGGCTGAAAGACATTTCCGATGTGCTTCACAAGGATTTCATGTCGGACATTGCTTCCCAAAATGTTCAGAAACCTGATTGGTGTGAAATAACTATTCTGGACAATAAGATTTTGATAACGAAACGGTAAACCTTAAAAAATAGAATTATGGAAGATAAAATGTATGCACAAACAGTTCGCGAAATCATCACCAATGATTATTGCGGAATTGAAACCTTTGTAGAAAAGGTATTTGAACCAATTTTTGGAATTAATGTGTGTCTATATCGCGCTCCAATGTCGATACTTGTTACCATGGATCAATTTGGAACAGATAGTCTATGTATGGGTGAAATATATGGTATGAATATAAATCCAATTTATATTTATAACATAACTGTAAGCGATAATTCATTTAACCTCGAAAATGCTCAAAAATATTTGACGGAGTTTCTTCGTAAGGATTTTCTATGTTTTAGTGATGCTTTTATAATCCTGAACAATGATGATTTTAAAGATCGTGCTTGGAGATTCTATTTCGCGCATAAATCAAAAAAATGTGTGCTAAAAGAGTCGTCATTTACTATGGGAAAATATTTCAATTGCGAGATGTTGCAAGAAAAACTATGTAATCTATTCAAAAATCGAAATGTGTTAACCACGGAATTGATTTATAATCTTTTCGGCATAAGTTAAAAATATGTTTGTCTCGTTAAATCAAAAAAATAGTAATATGGAAAACGTAAAAGAACAAAGTAATTCTCCCATTGTCGCATTTGACTTGGGATCGAAAAATTCAGTGGTTGTCAGCGACGGGAAAGTTGTTGTTGATGTTCCTTCGATAATGGCAATTTCCTACGAAGAAGGTGTTGTTCGGATTCTTGCTAAATGGGAAGACGCAATGAGGATGGTAGGACGAGTTTCTCAGAATTTTATGTTCCTACATGAAAATAACTTTCATTATAATAATGTGGAATATTTTGTCCGTGAACTGGCATTGGAGGCAAAAGAACAATGTCCTATTTCTGCAGAGACGAGAATCGGTGTTGGAATACCGATTGATTTCACGTACGCTAAGCGTCTTTGTCTTCGTGAAGCTTTTGAAAAATTTGGTTGTACCAACGTTTTTGTAATGAAATCTCCTTTTGCCGTGGCAATATCCCAGGGACTAGACGTAAGTGGCACACATGGTATAATGATAATTGATATTGGAAACGAGAAAACACAAATTGCGGTTCTTTGTATGGATAGAATTGTTGTTGAAAAATGTATTCCCGTTGGTGGAGATAGTTTTACCCGTGCCATTCAGAATGGTGTGCGATGCGAATATAGCATAAGGATAAGCGAACATAGCTCGGAGGAAATAAAGAAAATTTTAGGGACTACAAATCCCAATGTGGAGAATGCTCCGTCGGAATATGTTGTTCGAGGGCCTCACCAAGTTACAGCATCACCAATGGAAAAAAATCTTTCTTCTGATGAAATAGCTGGATGGTTCGATGAGCTTGCAAAATCAATTGAGAATTCGGTTTACAATGTCTTGGAAGAAACGCCTCCCGAACTATTCAATGACATTGCATCCGATGGTATATGGCTGTCTGGTGGTGGTTCTCTGTTGCATGGCCTTTCCGAACGATTGGAGAAACAAACAAATATCAAAGTAAAACCTGTTGATGAACCATTCCATTCGGTTGCTCGTGGTGTGGAAATGGCAATGAAGGATATGAATAATTATCAATTTATCGTGAAACTATAACGTAAAAATGACATTTTATTGCCCGATTGGTGCGAAACAACTATTCTGGGCAATAAGATTTTGATAACGAAACGATAATGAAGCAAATAATTATTTTATTTTTGTAATAAAGTAAAAAGTTAAATATATATGAGAACAGATTTAATAGAAAAAGGATATCGTTTGAAACAACAAGTACCAGGTTCTAATGAATACGTACTGTATAAGTTAGATGTCAATGAAAATATAATCGAGAAAATTTGGTTTTCTGATGATGATAAAATGAAACGTCGTGTTGAACGAACTTTTATTGATAATGTCCTTGCAAGCGAACTTTTTTTGATTCCGATGATCAATGTGTTGAAGTTATAACAGTAAGCATTAGAGGTGATTATCCCGATGGCGAATATAAGAAATTGTACGTTTCAGATAGAAGACATTTATTCAAAGTTGAAGAATATAATGACCAAGAGTGTGTGCTTGTACGAGAGAGTAACGATGATGGAACATATACTGTTTCTCTTGAAAATGAGGGTCGTACAATAGAATATGGACAACGTTCGAAAGATATACCATTAGAAGATGACGAGGATGATATTTTTGCTGGAGAGTTTTTTGAGCGGTCAGGTGATGATTCGGTCACGTACCGTTGTTACGATAATGGAATATTACTGAAAGAAATTGTAAAACATTGTGAGGATGCAAGTGAGTATTCCCCAGAATCTGCATTTTACAATAGTGAATCATATATGGAAGAAGAAGCTGTGAATGATGAAAATGGACGTGAAATTAAACATTTCAAGGTCAGAAGAGGTTTTTACTATAATGATGAATATTCTTCAGAAGCTCGCAAAAACTATGGAACAACAAAATTAACTGAGTATAAGGAAGATGGAGGAATACGCGTTCTTACAATAGATGGATTGTATGTTGACGAAGAAGAAGTTCCTGATGATTACGAAACAATATATGATGATTACACAATAGACGAGGGTTTCTCTTACGAAGAAACAAACGGGGAAGGACAATGTATTGTATCTGTTAAAACAACAAAAGTTGAAGACAAAGATTGTATTGTTACAAAAACATATAGATTTATATAACATTAGTTAATATGGTAATCCGTTGAACGTTTGCAAGTTATTGTTCCATTTATTTCGGCGGCGAAAGAAACGGAACTATAACTTGAGATTGCACAACGAGGAACAACCATAAAAACTTACTTTTTATAGTCTTTCTTTGATATAATACAATCGCACAACAAATCTCGCATTTGGTGACAATCCATAGGTATTTTCACAAGAAGATCATCTTTTTCTATCATCTCATCAACAGCGTATATGAGATCTATTATTTCATGTCCATGATAGTTTCTTTTATTTCGTCTCAAGAATTTAGCGTATCTTTCTTCTGAAAAATATTTCGTTATATCAAGTTCGAAAGAATATTTTTCTTGTAATGCTTTTGATACATTTTGCACAAACACATCGTAAGGATAATAATATGAATTGTCCATTTTTTCTATTTTTTAGCAATGAATTTTTAAATCCGTTAATTGACGTGCTGGTTTGACTTGCATTGTCAATCGTTTGACCAACAAAAAAAGCATCCCAATTTTAGTAGGTAAATGTAAAAAATTTCTAAATTTGAATGCACATAAAAAAGAAATATAATTATGGTAAAAAATGCTGATTCGTTGCGTGATATTCAAGCAAGCATTGCGAATACATTAAATAATATGAGCGATTTTGATACGCAAATTCTTTCGTTAGATGGATTTCGTAAAAAAATCAATATTGGTAGAGTAAGCGTTCGCTTAACCCACAAAGTAGAAAACAAAGAAGAAAAATTGTATGATAGTTCAGAATGGAGAACACGGCGGGTGTTCTTTCTCAGGGACTACGAAATGATAGGAGATGCCATAGATGAATATAAAGTTGTTATATCAGTATATAGAAGTTTTTGGTATAGACAGGATACAGAAATTACAGATAGTGTCGAAAAACGATTCTATATGTTGAGCATAGTTATCTTGAATGAAATAGAACGTTTGAAGCAACTCAAGAAAGGTAAATGGAAGGGTAAATTACATACACCAACGTTTCAACTGACACAAAATCAGGAAAAAAATGTCCAAGAATTATTACAAAAGTCTGATTTCCAAGATAAGACGACAATGAGCGAGTATCTTGATATGGTACGGAATTATAACCTTTCCCGTTTGTACAACCAACGGAAGCTAAAAAGAAAATGTTGTGTTTTTCTAAATCAGTTAACGAAAGAATTGGGCGATAAGTGGGGCGAAATAGCAGCCCCCATTTCCACCAATGGCGAAAAAACATTGTCGGATATAAAAAAATACTATTGACGAGGGAACGCAGTCAAAAAGTTTAAAAATATCTTCAATTTTCACTCTGTAATCCTTTGTGTATAATCCGTTGAAAACTTGCGGGTTGAATGTTTATTTGTATGCCTAATCTTTGCTAACTTTGAAGAGTGGTACAAAATTGTGGACTGTACGTATAAAACAATATTGAAGCCTGCCGAAGGATTGTTCAAGGATAAGGGAAGTAAATTTCTTGCCTTTGCGTATCCAGTTTCGTCGGAAGACGAGGTGAAACAATATTTGGAGCAGTTGCGGAAAGAACATCATGCGGCGCGCCATCATTGTTGGGCATACAGGTTGGGCGAGGATGGCGGAAGATTCAGATGCTCCGACGACGGAGAACCTTCAAATTCGGCGGGACGACCAATATTGGGACAGTTGGACGCATTCGACGTGACAAATGTGGTGGTGATTGTGGTTCGCTACTTTGGAGGAACGTTGCTGGGCGTGGGCGGATTGATGCAGGCGTATAAGGAGTCAACGAAGGATGCCTTGTCGCATGCGGAAATTGTGGAAAAGAAAATTCAAGCCCGATTTTCGGTGTCGTGTACGTATGGACAAAACAGTGCGGTGAAAAATGTGATGAAACGCTACTGCTGCGAAATTGTATCACAGAAATTTGCGGAAACGTGTGAATTTAACTGTATGGTTGCAACAAATTTGAAAGACGAATGTGTTGCGGCATTGCAAAAAATACAATGTGAGGTGACCTATGAGTAATGAGTACGGATTGTTGAAGGAGTTGTGCAGCATATCGGCTCCATCGAGCGACGAAAGTCGGCTTGCGAATTTCATTCTTGAATATGTTGAGAAAAACAGCTTTTCGTGGCGGCATAAACCACGGGTTGTTTCGGGCGAGGATTATCAGGATTGTGTGATGTTGGTGTGGGGAAATCCGCGCACGGCGATGATTGCGCATATCGACAGTGTGGGCTTTATGGTTGGCTATGGAAACTCGCTGTTGCCTGTGGGAACGCCCCGTTGCCCAGACGGAACGGAACTCGTCGGGTTTGAAAACGGCAAAGAAGTTTCGTGCGTGGTGCGCAATACGGATTCGGGGTTTGAATATGTGTCGGAACAACGTTTGGAACGTGGCACTATGTTGACCTACAAACCTTCGTTTGTGGAAGACGGCGACTATATAGAATCACCATTTTTGGACAACCGCGTTGGCGTGTATGTTGCTCTCAAATTGGCGCAGACAATGAAAAACGGCGCTATCGTGTTTACCACTGGCGAAGAAACTGGCGCGGGAAATGTGAAGTTTTGTTGGCGGTATTTGTATAAAATGTATCACCTGCACAATGCGTTGATTGCAGACATTACGTGGATAACCGAAGGAATTGAATACGGAAAAGGTTGCGTGGTTTCGTTAAAAGATACAAATTTGCCCCGCAAAACGTATGTTGACAAGATTCTGAACATAGCACGTCGCGAGGGCATTGACATACAGAAAGAAGTTGAATCGGCTGGTGGAAGCGATGGCGCATCGTTGCAGAAAACACCGTTCGCAATAAATTGGTGCTTTGTGGGCGCTCCGCAGGAGTTTCCGCATTCGCCGCACGAAAAAATATGTAAAACCGACATAGATTCAATGTTTATGTTGTATAAAGAATTAATGGAATATTTGTAATGAAATTTGTATATAGATTTGTTTGCGTAGTTGTTGGATTTTTATTTTTGAATTGTACACTGCTGAATTCCAGTGAGTCGGTGAAAGAAGCTACTTATCCGTTTTACGGCGCTGATTTACAATGGGTTGATTCGGTTTTTAATTCTTTGACTTTGGACGAGAAAATCGGGCAATTGTTTATGGTTGCTGCGTATTCCGACCCAAAACAAAACAATGCCGAGGCGGTGAAAAAAATGATTACGGAACACAATATTGGCGGTGTCATATTTTTTAAGGGTTCTCCTGCACGGCAGGCGCAGATGACCAATGAATTTCAAGCATTGTCGAAAATCCCGTTGACGGTCGCAATAGACGGGGAATGGGGCCTGGCAATGCGCTTAGACAGCACAATAGCGTTTCCACGGCAGTTGCAGCTTGGTGCCATCGATGAAAAAAATAATCATTTGATTGAGGAAATGGGCGTGGAAATAGGTCGCCAATGCGCCCGTATGGGAATCCATATCAATTTCGCACCTGTCATCGATTTGAACAATAATCCTCTAAATCCTGTGATAAATTCTCGCTCATTTGGCGAATTGAAGGAAAATGTTGCCGAAAAAGGTATGCTGTATATGCGTGGAATGCAGTCGCAAAGCATTCTAACAACAGCCAAGCATTTTCCTGGACATGGCAATACCGCCAGCGATTCCCACTATTCGTTGCCTATGGTTTCGGGTACTGCCGATGAATTGGAACGATATGAGTTGTATCCATATAAGAGGTTGATAAAGAATGATTTAACTGGTGTGATGGTCGCTCATCTGTATGTGCCGTCGATGGATAAAACAAAAAATCTTCCATCAACGTTGTCACAAAAAATTATAACTGACAAACTGCGCAACGACTTGAATTTCCAAGGCTTGATTTTTACCGATGCGCTGAATATGAAAGCGGTTGCCGATGCGTATCCGTCGGGAGAACTTGAAGTTCGCGCATTGATTGCGGGCAACGATGTGATGGAGTTTACTATGGATGTTTCTAAGGCGGTGGCTGCAATCAAACAGGCGCTCGTGTCGGGACGGGTGAAACAAGCTGATATTGATGAGCATTGCCGTCGGGTGTTGCTTGCAAAATCATGGATGAGGGTCACGGAACGTAACCACGTTGAATTGCAGAATTTGTACGAAGACTTGAACACGCAAAATGCCCGGAATATCAATAGAAAGTTGGTGCAGGCTTCCATTACGGTTGTGAAGGATGCAAAATCGCAGTTGCCGTTCAAGAATTTGGATGACAAGAAATTCGCCGTTGTTTCACTGACAGAAAAATCATCATATTTTGTGAAGAGTTTACAGAGACAAACGGCTGTAAAACAGTTTGTTGTGCCAGCGTCGAATGATTATAGGACACTTGAGCAAATATTGCCAAAAACATTGCAGGAATTGAAATCGTTCGATGTGGTGATTCTTGATGTGCAAGGTACAAGTTCGTATCCAAGTAAAAAATATGGAATCACGCAGCCGATGGTTGACATTGTTGGGCGCATAGCCAAAGAAAACAATGTGGTTATGGTTGTGCATGCAAATCCGTATGCGCTGGATTATTTCAAGGCTGCGATGCCAAATGTGGAAACGCTTGTGGTGTCTTACGATTTTAAGAAAATGGTACAGGAAATCACTCCCGAAGTGTTGTTTGGCGCATTGCCGGCAAGTGGGCATTTGCCTGTTTCCGCAGGTGGATTTCAAGCAGGGGATGGGGTTTCTTTCAGTGCCATTGACCGTTTGCGTGTGGGCGAACCGATAGAAGTCGGAATGGACGAAAAAAAACTGCAAAAAATTGATTCTGTTGTAACTACGTTCATTGGATATGGTGCAATGCCAGGCTGTGAGGTGTTGGTGGCGAAAAATGGCGTTGTTGTATATGAAAAAGCGTTTGGACGGATGTCGTACGCTTCGCAGGATTCGGTAACAACGAACACTATCTACGATTTGGCATCGGTGACCAAGTCGGCGGCAACGGCGCTTTCCTTGATGAAATTGTACGAGCAAAATAAACTTGATTTGGATAAGACAATGGGCGATTATCTTCCGTATCTGCGTGGAACAGATAAAGATACGCTCATCGTGCGTGATGTGCTGACGCATCAGGCGTATCTTAAACCGGGTGTGGCGATAACCCCTACATTTATACAGAATTATTATGGCCGCGGAATGAAATCACGTACCCGTTCGGCTGAATATCCCTATATGCTTGATTATCAGTTGTATTTGCGGAATGATTTTCAATATGCCCCGAATGCGTTTTCTTCAAAATTGGATTCGAGCCATACTATTGTATTGCGTGATGGCTTGTATATGAACAGCGCCTACCGCGACACGGTGTTTCGCTTGATAGTGGAATCTCCGTTGATGCCTCAAAAAGAGGTGGTATATAGCGATTTGGGATTTTATTTGATGACAGATGTGGTGAAAAATCTATCGGGAAAATCGCTTGATGAATTTACAAAAGAGAATTTCTATACAAAATTGGGCGCAACCACGTTGGGATATTTGCCGTTGAAACAGTTTCAGAAAAATGAGATTGCGCCAACCGAAACCGACGAGTATTTTCGCCGTGAACTTTTGCAGGGTGATGTGCACGACTGCGGAGCTGCGATTTTGGGCGGTGTGAGCGGTCATGCTGGTTTGTTTTCGAATGCGTACGATTTGGCTAAATTGCTGCAAATGCTTGTCAACGGTGGTACGTATGGCGATGAAAGATATTTGGATGCGAAAACCATCAAATTGTTCACCTCGTGTCCGTTTTGCGAAAACGGCAACCGTAAAGGACTTGGGTTCGATAAGCCAGAACCCGATGGAAAAAAGTTGGACCCAACTTGCCATTGCACGTCTCCCGCAAGTTTTGGTCATACAGGTTTCACAGGCACGTTGTTTTGGGTCGATCCCGATGAATCTTTAATATACATTTTCTTGTCTAATAGAGTGAATCGGATTACGCCAGACGCGCGGAACACTATGCTGGGCGATTCGGCTGTGCGTCCGCGGATTCAACGATTAATTTATAATGCAATAATTTAAAATAGGAACTATGTCGTCACAAAAAGACTTATTCGATAAAATACAGAAAATCTACCAAAAGAATCCTAATCGATTGAATATCATTGAGGAACAGATTGATTTGGATATTCAGATGAATTACTTCAAACGGTCGGGAATGCTGAAAAAACAGGTGGTTACGTTGGACGAAGTGTTGGCGAAAGTTCCCGTTTTGTACGATGCTGATGCCCGTTTGGAGGAAAAACGCGATATTCTGATTATGTTGGCTTCGTTTGAGGATATTGAAACATTCCGCTTTCTTGAAAAATATAAAAACGAAGCTGTTGGCGAAATAAAACTTTGGGCATCAATGGCTTATAGAGAATCGAAGTTATTGTTGGAAAGTTCATTGCTCGAAGATGATGAGCAAATTTTAATTTCGACGGGATTGGGCGGCAAAGGCACAAAATTGCGCTATTTTATATGTCTTGTCCATAAAAACGAAGAATTTTTCACCGAAATTCAGGAACGGATAATTCGGAATGAATTAACATCGTCGATGGAGCGGCACAATGCGGAATTGGAGTCGTTTTCGGTTGAAAACCATCTTATAAAATTGTTTTTGTTGGTGCCTATCAACGAACAAGTGAAAGATATTGTAAACGATGTAATTGATGCGTGTGAGGAATTAGGTAATTTCCTTGATAATCATATTATTATAACAAACGTTCGTGCATTTTCGAACGACGAAATTTCACAGATTGTCCACGAACATCTTCGTGAGGAAGATTTAATCGGCATAGATTTCATCGACGATGAACATTCTCTTGGTCTTGATGATGATGAAGACGACGAAGAAGATGATGATGACGACGATGATGATGATATTTTCTAATGCAGTCGCCAGTTCTGTAAGATTTTTATGCAATTACGCCCCAAAGCGTTACGCCTTGGGGCGTAATTTAGAGAAATTGCAGTTCGGAATCAATAATTTAACCCAATATTACTTGACCACAAATTGCACTTCATAGGTGCAATTTTTATAAAAATTTGCACTTTGTAGGTGCATTATTTGAAAAATATTGCACTTTGTGGGTGAAATATTTTCTATATAATGTAACAAAACATTACGCCTTGAACATAATCGTAACAATAATTTATTCCCAATTGCTCGCACAACATTAAATATCTTCCTCTGTCTTGAGGTTACTTATAATCTCAATCTATTTCTCGTTAAAATGAAATCTCCACACAGTTTCATCTCCGCAAATATTCCGTATTTTCAACCGCAAAGGTTTCTTTTCGCAAAGAATGGTTCCGTCCCAGAAAGTCTTCGACTTTTGACCATTCACAATCACATAGCCATTTTTGTCAATATTGATTTCACTGTCGCTATGCCACTCACCTTCGTCTGCTGTACAGTCTAATGACAGAAACTCGATGAGTTCTAAACCATCTGAACTGATTTCTATTGGCTTGAACGTGCCTTTTTTGTCGTTGGCAAAAGCTTTTTGATTGTAGTCCGTGATTTTTTGCATTACACGGTCACTCATAAATTTCTTAATCTCAATAACATAGCCTTCTGTCTCTACTTTCCGCCCTAACAACTCCTGCGTTGCTTTTTTACATTCAAACTCCGCAAAATCCTCTATCACTACATCATTAAGAACTTCTTTCAAATCGCGCAACTCTATTTCCACAAGCGTTGATTTGTCATCTCTGATGAATTTTTCGATTTCTTCTTTGCTTGTAATATCTATGTAATAGATAATCACTTTCTTAATGTCATCAGGCAAGTCGGGAATAGCCTCGTGAAGTATGCGGTTCATCATCACTTCGTCGAGAAGTTTGCTGCTGCTATCCATCAAGTTAGGAACATACACTGGTACTTTGCCAAGTTTACTGTCGCTGATGTAACCTTCCCAAAATTCATCAACCTTGTCCTCGTTTTTCAAGCCAGGGATTAGCGACTTTATTTTCTCCATTGTTTGCACGGGGTTGCGATAGAGTTGCACACCGTCTTTTATTTCCATTACTTTGAAATCTGATCCAGCAGCCACTAATCTGTCACGTGTGGTTTGTATGCTGTTGATGCCAATGTCGCAATGAATGAACTTTCTGCCTAAGTCGTTGGCTACTTTTGCTGTTACGCCGCTGCCACCAAAGAAATCGGCAACTACCATTCCTTCGTCGCTACTTGCTTTGATAATGCGCTCTAATAAGGTTTCGGGCTTTTGCGTGGCATAATCGACTTTTTCAGCGGAAGTTGGTTGTTGTTGAAAAGACATAATGTCATTCCAAACATCTCCACAAGGTTTCCCGTCTTTCAATTCATCCAAATATCGTGTTTGTCCGTGCGCGACCATATATTTTCTGCCATTTGCATCTTCACGATTAAACATCTTCAAATATTTCTCAGTATGTGGCAGAAATATTTTATTAAAAACCCGATCATCGTTATTCGAATAATAATAGATGACATCGTGTCCTCTTACCCAATTTGGAGCAAGTGTTTTAAAACCAGACAAGACCTGAATATCCCAAATGATTTCTCTTTGAAAATTATCCTCCCCAAAAATTTCATCCATCAAAATCTTCACATAATGCCCAATATGGTGGTCGAGATGCACGTAAATGCTGGCTGTTTCGCTCATTACACTTTTGATGGCGTAGAGATTTTCGTACATCCAATTCAAGTATTTCTCCTTGTCCCAAACATCACCGTACATTTTTTCTTCAAAGGCTTTGAGTTCGTCAATGTCGAGTTCTTCCTCCGCTTTTGCTATCGCCTCTGCAATTTGGGGATTGCGACGGATATAGACTTTCTTGGCATAGTCGGCACCGCTGGCAAAAGGCGGGTCGATATATACCAAATCTACTTTAATACCACTATCTTTAAGATATGCACAAGCAGAAAGGCATTCGCCTCGTATAACCATATTCTCGGTGGATTGTTCACCTACTGTCTCTACGGTTTCCACTTCGTAGTATGGCATACCACGTTGCAGACGACCCTTTACATCAGTGTTACCTTTATAGCGCAAAGTTCGGCTAAAATTGCCAAGAATTGCTTGTCCTTCAATTGGTTCTGGAAAGAACGGAATGTATTTTACTGCCATTGTTCGTTGTTTTTATTCATTGAAAAATGATGTTATTATTTCGTTGGTTTTGGTTATCCGCTCGGTCTCACTCAAAGTGTCTTCCAAATAGAGATAGTCGAAACGCTTGTACCCGAATTTGTCGTTGTTTGCTTTTAGAAATTCCGACTCTACAAAGGCTTTTCTGCTTTTGAATTTTTCGTCCGTAGCATAGATTTCGCCTTTGGTTTCCACTATCAAAGCCTTGTGAATCTTATCTTTTCCATCACGTTTGATTATCAAGAAATCAGGCGTGTATTTGCCAATGTATCCCCATTGCTTTTTGTCGTTTTGCTTATAACAGTCGATACGAAACTCGGTAAACTGTCCGTCGCCGTTGTAATACACCTCCAACTTGTTGTCTTTTACACTTTGCAATGTCAAGACCTCGGCAAGAAACTTAGATTCAAAAGCACTATCAACCCGATACGGCATATAGTGATATGAAATATCCTTATTGGAATCGGAAGAGTTTTGTCTGCGCAAACTATCTGCCATGCCAGTTTGCCCTGCCGCTTCCAACGCTGCGATAGCATTCTGGGTTTTATCGTCAATCAAAATCTCGCCATTGTCCTCTTTGTGAATGTTTTCTACTTTTTGCTTGTCCGGGTAATATTTCGGCTCGTCAGTTTTGGCTATTTCGATAGGTGAAAAATCCTTTATGTTGCTAATGTGTACCAATTCAGCTTTTTCGCTAATCAATTCATCTGTTACTTTCAAAACACGCTTGTCGTAAAACGCCTTGCGAATGTTTGCGTTTACTATGGCTATATTGAAATGTGAGCTGAAACGCTGGTCTCCTTCCTTTGTCCTATATGTTATTGTTGCAAAAACTTTGGTCAATGCATCTGATTGAGCCAATAAATCTTGCATCGACAGATTACCAAAACTCTCTTTTGAAATCTGATAGAGCCACTGATTAAAATCCGCATGTTCTGTTCCATGTTCTTTCTCGTCAACTTGCGTTGTTACACATTCTAAGCCGCTTGTGGTTATTTTCCATTCTGTTTCTATTCTATTTTGGACTTTTGCTGTTTCTGCCGAAACAGAGATTTCTTGAATTGTGGTTTTTAGTGTTGCCGTAGTTGTGGTTTCCTCAGAATAATTCACGTGCAACTGGTAAAAATCCATCTTCGGCAACTGTAAATAATCTGTGCGGTCGTAGCGGTTCAGAGTAACTGTTTCTCCTCGTTTGCCCCTCTTTTGAAATTCGTCGATTGTGATATGCTGTTGCTTTTGCAATTGCTCATCTAAATATTTGTAATTCTGTGCATTGAGATATATAAGCGCATTTTCATCTTTGGCCGATGAAACTTCTCGCAAGCAACGGCACGAAGTCTGCAAAACCATCTTTTGTGGACAATCTTTTTCCTGCGACAATATTATTCCTGTCAGACTTCTGCAATCCCATCCCTCTTTGCCAATCTGAACAAGCAAGACGATTCTTTTCTTAGACAATGCTTTGTCCAATGCTGCAAATTCAGTGCGAGCGTTATTGGGTTCAGGGTATTTCTTGTTGCCATCGTGAAATTTCAATATAGCCTCATCGGGATTCAACCCAATCTCCGTGCAGATTTGGCTTACAAGAGGATTAATTATTTCCTCAAGGTTTTCTATAGTTCCGCAATAAATGCCAAGTTTTGCGCAAGTACCGTTGTCGTAAATTGTGTCTTTATAGAGTTCGAAGAACTTGCGAACACCATTTTCTACAATTTCAGTGCGGTTATTGCTGTCAGATTTAATAATCTTGGGAACTTTCAAAAAGTTGCCAATGCCATTTGCGAGCGGATAATAATTAACAATGTTTGACATTTCTGCCGTCTTAAACGTTTGCCCGTCAGTAATGTTTATCGTTTCTTTTTTGTCCAAGTATGGTGTTCCTGAGAATCCGAGTACGGTTGTTATGGTATTATTTTTTGTCCACTTACTTACTACCGAGCGTAGTTTTGCCTCGTTGTCGTCGTTGGACGATGCCACGTGGTGCACTTCGTCTATCAAAATGCTCAGATTTGGGATTTTACCGATTTTGTTGCGCAGTTCATTTGCTACTCTGTCTTTCTCGTCTTCAGATTCTTCATGAAAATCAAAAAGTCCGTCTTTGTTATCTATTCTGTCAAGAATTACTTTCTCCGCATTGGTAATTGCAACAAGACCAAATAGTTCACTTAGTGGTTCATGTATGGCAATTTTCTGAACATTCGGATTCTTGGTACGGTTAGATTTGTTGGCGCTTTTATTTTCATCAAGCATTTCAAACTTAAGTTCTTGTTTAAGTTTGCTTGCGGCAGGTTCTGGAATAATCCACGAGGGGTCAAAATCTTGAATGGTTCTCAAACTTGGAATAACAGATGTTTTTAAACCTGACGGCACAAGCACCATGAAATTATGCGCAAAAGCTTTATTATCTGGTTCTTGCTGTGCAAAATACAAGTCAAGATAAATAAACGCAGCCATCAAATATGTTTTGCCAGCACCCATTGGCAAACTGAAAACATAATCAGGATAGCTAACTCCATAGAATATTTTATTGATTACATCATCTGTTTTTATTTCTTGCGTTTTTTTTAATAATGAATCGGCTAATTGCTCTGCAACTATATTACCTTGGTCATCTTTTATTGTGGCAAATTCATACAAGGCAACTATTGCAGGATTCGATTTGAAAACTTGACGAGACTCCGCCGACATAGGCAAATCATCAATTTCGCTGTCTGTAAGCGAATTAAAGCATCCCGACTTAAGGAGTTCTGCCAAAGGATTGTTTTCACAAGCTATTTTAAAAAAAAGGTAAGTTTTGATAGCATCAACTTGAGCATCACGCATTTTTCCCTTACCTTCAATATACTTAACAAGGTTCAGAACTGGGCAATCAGGCTGTGAAAGCCATTGGTCACATTTTGATTTTATGAGTTTATAAAACATTTTTTGCTTGCTTATTGATGAGCAGCTCTCTTTTTCTCATCAACAAGCGTTACAAAAAGAAAAGGCGTGAAACCGTCTCGTTTTGTTGCTTATTTATTTCTGTGGTATTCCCCAACACCTTGTACACAAATAAGCACGAAACGG
>DFGI01000032.1 GCA_002371705.1 Bacteroidales bacterium UBA3754 | reverse complement strand
CCAGCCGCCGAACCACGTCCGGGACCAACCGCTACGCCAAGTTCCTCGCGCGCGCCACGAATGTAGTCCTGCACAATAAGGAAGTAGCCGGGGAAACCCATTGTTTTCATTACGTGCAGTTCGAAGATGATGCGTTCTTTTTGTTCGTCGGTCAAGACATCTCCGTAGCGTTTTTTCGCGCCTTCCCACGTGAGCTTTGCAAGATAATCGGCTTCGAGTTTTATACGGTAGAGTTTTTCGTAGCCGCCAAGTTTTTTGATTTTTTTCTCGGCATCCTCTTGACTAAGAACTACTTCGCCTTTTTCGTTACGGGTGAATTCGTTGAATAAATCCTCTTCCGTGAATTTCTTTTTGTATTCTTCTACGGTTCCAAAATCCTTTGGAATGTCGAACATTGGCATAATTGGTCCGGAATCAATGGAATACACTTCAACTTTATCGGCGATTTCCTGTGTATTTTCCAGAGCCTCAGGCAAATCGCTGAAGATAGCCTCCATTTCCTCGGGCGTTTTCAGCCATTCCTGCTTTGTGTAATGGAGTCGCCGTTGGTCGTCGAAGTCTGCGCCAGTGCTGATGCAAATCAGGCGGTCGTGGGCTTCGCCGTGTTCCTCTTCAACAAAATGCACATCGTTGGTGGCAACGATTTTTGTGTTTGTCTTTCGTGCGATTTCAATCAGAATCGGGTTTACGAGCATCTGTTTCTCGTAGGTGTCTGTCGCTGCGTTAGGTTTGTCGGTTTTATGTCGTTGAAGTTCAATATAGTAATCATCGCCGAACACTTCTTTGAACCAACGAACTGATTTTTCCGCCTCGTCGATTTTCCCTGCTAAAATCAGTTGAGGAATTTCGCCACCGAGGCAGGCGGAGCATACAATCAGTCCTTCGTGGTATTGTTTTAGCACGTTTTTGTCGATACGCGGACGGTTGTATTCTCCTTCGGTGAATGCGATTGACGACAATTTGCAGAGGTTTTGGTAGCCTTGTTTGTTTTTGGCGAGCAAAATCAAGTGCCAACCGCTTTGGTCAACTATGATTTCTTTGCCACGTTCGGCTGAAAATTCCTTAAAATCCTTGTCCTTGTCGTAGAGCGTACGTCGAGCGCAATATGTCTCAATGCCGATGATAGGTTTGAATGGCACAAAATTCTTCGCTTTTTCCTGCAATTTTGGCAAGTCTTCTTCGAGTTTCGCCAAACGTTCGCGTGCTTTTGCTTTGTCTTCCTCGGTTTTTTCGTCGGAAGCGATAATTGCTTTTTCTTTCGCTATGTTTTCCTCGCATTCGGCAACTTTTTTCTTCGGTTTTCCATTGAAACTATTTGCCGAATCCATTAAATCCTTGATACCGTACATGTTACCATGGTCGGTGAGCGCCATTGAAGTCATTCCATTGCGCATACATTTATCAATTAAATCGGGAACTTTTGACATTCCGTCAAGAATTGAATAGTGCGAATGGACGTGTAAATGAGTAAATTTCATTTCGTTATTTTTTTACAGTTTGTGAATTGAAAATTAAGCAGTTCGATAACTCGAATCTCTTTCAAGACGCATTAGCAAATAAAAATAAATTTCGCATTGAAAATACGTCTGTTAATAAATAAGTGATAAATAAAATTTGTGTGTCCTATGTCTTCATTTTGCAAAAATTTTTCTGCAAAAATGAGGGTAGGGTGTGCGGAATTGAAGCAGAGGTTGCAAATTATTCCACAATTTGTAATGCAATTCGTTTTCGTGCGGTGTCAACGTCCAAAACTTTCACCGCCACGTGCTGGTGAAGGCTCACAACGTCGGCTGGATTTGAGATGAAGCGGTTTGCCATTTGTGAAATGTGCACCAATCCGTTGTCGTGTACGCCAATATCGACAAAGGCGCCGAAATTCGTGATATTTGTTACAATGCCGGGATATACAGCGCCAATTTTCACATCGTCGATTGTTTGGATTGTCGGGTCGAACGCAAATTCGGTGATGGTTTCACGGCAGTCGCGTCCAGGTTTTTCCAATTCCGACATAATGTCGCGGAGGGTTGGCAATCCAATTGTTGAAGTTGTGTATGCGCTGAGATTCAGTTGTTTACGTAATTCTTTGTTTGAGATTAGGTCGGAAATGGTACAGCGTAAGTCTTTCGCCATTTTTTCAACTATGGGATAGCTTTCGGGGTGGACGGCGGTGTTGTCCAATGGATTTTTCGCATCGGGAATACGCAGGAAACCAGCGCATTGCTCGTAGGCTTTTGCGCCAAGCCGTGGCACTTTTTGCAATTCTTTTCGAGAAGAAAAAGCACCGTTTTCTGCTCGGTAATCCACAATATTCTGCGCAAGCTGCGGTCCCAATCCCGACACATAGGTGAGCAAATGTTTGCTTGCTGTGTTGAGGTTCACGCCCACAAGATTTACGCTGTTTATTACGGTTTGGTCAAGTGCTTTTTTGAGTTTTGTTTGGTCAACATCGTGTTGGTATTGTCCAACTCCGATTGATTTAGCATCAATTTTCACCAATTCGGCAAGTGGGTCCATCAACCGTCGGGCTATTGAAACAGCACCGCGTACCGTTACGTCTTCGTTTGGAAATTCTTCACGGGCAATTGCCGATGCCGAGTAAATCGATGCGCCATTCTCGCTTACTACAAATATTTGTATGTTGTTGGGTAACTTGCAATTGCGAATGAAACTTTCAGTTTCGCGGCTTGCCGTTCCGTTCCCGATGGAAATTGCTTCGATATTGTATTTCTGGGTTAGTTTGAAAATGCTGTCCATCGCCTGAAGCGTTTGGTTTTGTGGCGGATTGGGGTAAATCGCTTCGTGGTGCAACAAGTTACCTTGTGCGTCAAGGCAAACGACCTTGCAACCAGTACGAAAACCAGGGTCGATTCCCATCACTCGTTTTTCGCCAAGTGGCGGAGCCAGAAGCAGTTGACGTAGGTTATCGGCGAAAACACGGATAGCTTCGTCGTCGGCTTTTTCCTTACTTTGAGCTGCAAATTCATTCTCAATGGAAGGTTTTATCAGTCGTTTATATGAATCGTCAATAGCTTGTTGCACTTGTTGCGAAGCCTCGGTGTTGCCACGAACAAACAATGGATAAATCCGCTCAAGTGCGTGTTCGTCATCGGGAGAAATGTTTACCCTCAGAAATCTTTCGGATTCTCCACGGCGCATCGCCAGCAATCGGTGTGAACTAATTTTTCGCAACGATTCTTTTGCGTCGAAATAATCTTTGTATTTTTCAGCCTCGGATTCCTTGTTTTTCACCACTTTCGATTGAATCACCGCATTGTGGGCGAATTCTGAGCGGATTCTGTTTCGTGCGGCTTCGTGTTCGCTGACCCATTCCGCAATAATGTCGCGTGCGCCCTGAAGAGCCGCTTTTGCATCGGGAACGGAATCATTTATAAATTGTTGCGCGCGTGATTCCACGTCACGTTCGTTTTGTTTCATCAGAATTTTAGCCAATGGTTCCAAACCGTTTTTGCGAGCTTCTTCCGCCTTTGTTTTCCGCTTGGGCTTGAACGGCAAATAAATATCTTCTATTTCACGTAAATCAGTACTATCTATTATTCGTTTTCTTATTTCAGGTGTTAGTTTTCCTTGTTCTTCAATGTTGGCAAGAACAAATTCTTTTCGCTTTTCGAGTTCGGTGAATTTTTCGTATTGCGTTTGAATTTCTTGAATCTCCAGCTCATTCAGTTCTCCAGTCATTTCTTTGCGGTAACGGCTGATGAATGGAATTGTCGCTCCGTCGGAAAGTAGTTTTATTGTGTTTGCAACCTGTCGTTCTTGAAGGTTGAGATTTTTTGCTATGATGGATGAAAATTGCATATGAAAAATTTAGCGCAAATGTAGCAATTTATCGCATACAAATGCGTGTGATGGTTTTGTCGGGAATGTTTTGGGTAAAAACTACAATTAAGTAGGTGATAATGAATGCGAAAACTGGACGGAAAATCAGCACGCCAGTCCAATGTCCGCCCATCGAAAGCATAAGAATCGTATCTTCTATTATGCTGTGAAACAAGCCCATAAGCGTCATTGAATAAAAAATGTCACGTGGCGGCAGTTGCGAACGTTTTGTTTCCTCAATCATCAGTCCGCCGCCGTAGGCTATGCCGAATGTAAGGCCAAGAACGGTGAGTGTAAGTACTTCTGGTCCAATGCGTAACCAACCCAATGCCGAAGCCATACATTTATTAACAACGGTGATTGCGCCTGTGAGTTCCAAGATTCGCAACAGCGAAACTAACGAAAATATCACGCAAGTAATTACAGCGTAGTTTTTCAATTCGTTCAATGCCCATTCGCCCCAACCAACGGCGTGCTCGGGAGCGGCAAGCATAAACGAAATAGGATTTTGCAGGGTATTTGATAAACTATATAATTGATTGAGCAAAATTCCTGCTATAACCGCAAAACCAAAGCGGATGAGAAACATCACAGATATGCGGATTCCCGTTTTTTTTGAAACCATCAGTTCTATTGGAAATGTGTGCGCAATCAGCGTCATTACGCAAAAAACGGTGAGTTGCGCGCTTGTGAGCGGCGGCATATTCGGATAAATGGCGAACAATGCAAGGAAACCTCCGTAAATGTTCACTACCATTGCCGTAAGCCATACCAATGCCATTTGTGCCGGCAAACCCACTATCTGCATAACTGGTTCAAGCACGCTGCTGATTGGTTCGAGCCAGCCAAGCAGCTGAATCACGTGGATGATGATGGATATGGGAATCATAAACGTGAAAAGTGTGGCGCACGCACTTTTCGTTCTACGAAACACATACGGGAAAAAATCTATTTCTGAGAGCTTCATTTTGATTCCAATTCGTTCAGAAGATTTTTGCACGCAACTTCAAGCATATCAATCACTAACCGAAATCCATCGTCGCCGCCGTAATATGGATCGGGAATGGTCGGACGGTTAAATTCGCCACAATAGTCAACCAAACGACGGATTTTCTGCCGTTGTTCGTCGGTTTGTGCAATTGATTGCAAATCACGGATATTTTGTTCGTCCATGCCAAAAATCAGGTCAAATTTCTCAAAATCGGACTTTTGTACAGGACGCGACAAATGAGTGATGTCGTAACCACGAAAACTTGCGTGGCAACGCATTCTGTAATCCGCTTTTTCTCCTTCGTGATAGTCAAGAATGCCTGCGGAATCAATTTCGTATTTGTCTGTAAGATTCTGTTTTTCAACCAAATCACACATAATTGTCTCCGCCAACGGCGAACGACAAATGTTGCCCAAACAGACGAACAGTATTTTAGTCTTATATTGTTGCATTGTGTTCATTTAGAATGAGTTGCTGCAACATTCTCAAGGCATACACCGTTGCTTTTTCGATATTTGTATCTCGTTCTTTCCCAAGCATAAACTTCTGTGTCACAATGTTTTGCTCCGAAGCGACGGCAATCCAGATTGTTCCCACTGGTTTTTCAGCCGTTCCGCCTGTTGGGCCAGCTATGCCCGATGTGGCGATTCCGTATGTCGTGCCGATTTTCTTCCGTACTTCCGAAGCCATTGTCTTCACCACTTCCTCGCTCACCACGCCAACACGTTCTATATCGTTTGGATTTACGTTCAACTGATTGATTTTTACGGAATTATCATACGAAATAATGCTTCCGTAGTAATATGCCGAACTGCCCGAAATGCTGGTTATCATTCTGGAAATGTTTCCACCTGTGCAACTCTCCGCAGTAGAGACTGTTTCACCATATTTTGTGAGCAATTTTCCCACGACAGATTCAATCGTGTCGTCGTCGAAGCCCCAAATGAACGGGTTGATGATTGCACGAAGTTTTTGCTCTTCGTTTTCCACCAAACGGTGTGCTTCCGCTTCGTTGCCCGCCGTGCAGGTCATACGCAATTTCACATACCCTGGCGAAGGCAGATACGCCAAATGGATTTGTGGCGGCAAATGTGCTTCCCAATCGGCAATAGTTTCAGCCAATTTCGATTCTGTAATGTTGGAAACAAGCACGTGGCGGTGATAGATGGCAGGCAGCTCAAATTTTGCCTTGAGCCAAGGAATACCCGATTCCGTCATAATTGCCTTCATTTCGTGAGGCACGCCCGGAAGCGAAATCACCACGGTGCCGTTCTTCTCGAACCACATTCCCGAAGCCGTTCCACAAGGATTCGGAATCAGTTTTGCGGCTTTTGGAAACTGTGCCTGCGTCTTGTTATTCTCATTGATTTCCTGATTGCGTGCAAGCACATATTTCGCCATGCCGTCGTATGCCTGCTGGTTAAATTCCAACTCGGTGTTGAACAATTCGCACAACACGTGTTTGGTTATGTCGTCGTTGGTCGGACCAAGTCCGCCAGTGATGATTACCGCATTGTTTTCGGGAATCAATCGGTTGAGCGACGAAATAATCTGTTCACGATTGTCGGAAATCGTTTCCACACAATGAATGTCGAACCCGATGGTTGACAAATGTTCGCCAAGCCACGACGCGTTTGTGTTGACGGTCTTGCCAATCAGCAATTCATCGCCAATACTCAATAAAGCAATTTTCATTTATTCTGGCATTAAAATCCAACAAATAAGGTACGCAATAGCACCCGTGCCTGCAAATAAAGCGGCACAAAGCCAAATAATACGGATTATTGTTGGGTCGATATCTAAATATTCCGCTACACCGCCAGCCACGCCCGCGATTTTCCTATCGGATGATTTTCTAAGTTGTTTGTTCATTTTCACAGTATTTTGATGCAAACATAATGAGATTTCAAAACAATTCCTACATTTGGAAAATTTTAATTATGATTGTTCAAGATTATATTTCGGTGTTGGAATCAGTTGCGCCACTTTCGTATCAGGAAGATTACGACAATGCAGGATTGATTGTTGGCAGTCGCGACGATGAGGTGACAAAGGCGTTGATTTGTTTGGATGTCACGTCCGAAGTTATCCTCGAAGCGATTGACTGTGGTGCTGATTTGATAATTTCACATCATCCGTTGGTGTTTCGGTCGTTGAAAAAAATCAATGGCAAAAATGATGTTGAAATTTGTTTGAAACTTGCTCTGAAACACGACATAGCCATTTATGCCTGTCATACCAATATGGATTCCGTTTCGGTTGGGGTGAATTCTATGATTTGCGATAAAATCGGACTGCAAAACAAACACATACTTGTTCCAAAATCGAATTGTCTCACAAAATTAGTGACATTCGTCCCGAAAGATCATTTTGAAATTGTGCAAAACGCTTTGTTCGAGGCGGGCGCTGGCTGCATTGGAAATTATGACAAATGCAGTTTCTACACCGACGGCACGGGAACATATCGGGCAAACGAAAATGCAAATCCTTTCGTTGGCGAAAAAGGAGAATTTCACCACGAAAACGAGACACGCATAGAAGTTGTTTTTCCAAATGAAATCACAAGCAAGGTCGTGGCAAATCTTTTAAAAAATCATCCGTATGAGGAAGTTGCCTACGATTTATTTCCGATAAAAAATTCATTTTCAAAAGTCGGTGATGGAATGATTGGCGAATTGCCATCGCCAGAAAAAACCGAGGATTTTCTCAATCGCATTAAAAAAACGTTTCATTGTGGGACGATTCGTCATACAAAAATATTGAAGGATACAGTCTCGAAAATCGCCGTCTGTGGCGGATCGGGAAGTTTTCTTATTCAAGATGCGATACATTCGGGGGCTGATGTTTTCATCACAGCCGACGTGAAATACCACGAATTTTTCAGTGCCGAAAATAAGATTGTTTTGGCTGATATTGGACATTATGAATCGGAGCAATTTACAAAAGAGCTTTTTTATGATTTATTAATCAAAAAAAATTATAACTTTGCAATCCAAATTTCAAAGGTTAATACGAACCCGATAAACTATATATAAGATGGCAAAAAAACAAGCAGAAGTTGCGGCTCAGCAGGCTCAGCAAACAGTGGAGCAAAAATTAACATCGTTGTTCAAATTGCAGGAAGCTGATTCCAAAATTGACGAAATCCAACGTCTTCGTGGTGAACTACCATTGGAAGTAAAGGATTTGGAAGATGAATTGGCAGGTCTTGAAACTCGAATCTCGAAAATTCAGGACGAAATTGCTCAAAAAGAAAAAGATATTGTTACGAAAAAAGAAGAAATAAAGGATGCCCAAGCTCAGGTGAAAAAATATGAGGCTGACCAGATGAAGGTTAGCAACAGTCGTGAGTTTGAAGCTATAGCAAAGGAAATTGAATTCCAAAAATTGAACATTGAATTGTTCGAAAAACGCATCCGTGAATATTCCAACGATGTGGAAAACCGCAAAAAAGCGTTGGAAGATTCCCGTGCAAAATACGACGAACGTAAACTTGATTTGGAGGCAAAAGAAAACGAGTTGAACACTATCGTAAACGAAACCAAAGCTGAAGAAGACCACTTGAAGGCTGAGGCGGAAAATATTTCCCGTACAATCGACGAACGTTTGTTGAACGCATATTCCCGCCTTCGTAAAAATGCACGCAACGGAGTTGCTGTCGCTACTGTGGAACGTGACGCATGCGGCGGTTGTTTCAACAAAATTCCACCACAAAGACAATTGGATATTAAGAGCCACAAGAAAATTATCGTGTGCGAATACTGCGGACGAATTCTTGTTGACAAAGAATTGGCTTTCGGTGAAACCGAATCTGTTGCTGAATAATTTTGTAAACTAATGATAGAGCTGCTTGTGGATTACCATAAGCAGCTTTTTTTATGGAAGTAGGATTGTATTTTGGCTCATTTAATCCCATTCACGTGGGACATTTGGTGATAGCGAATTATATGCTGGAATTTTCACCAATGGATGAATTGTGGTTTGTGGTTTCTCCGCAAAATCCCGATAAAGAGAAAAACTCGTTGCTTGACGATTATCAGCGGCTTCGTATGGTGGAACTTGCCATCGACGACATGCCGCATTACCGTGCGTCGTCGATAGAATTTTCGCTTCCGCAGCCTTCCTATACAGTAAATACGCTTGCACATCTTGCCGATAAATACCCAAACTACACATTTTCGTTGATAATGGGCGGTGACAATCTTCAGTCGTTCAACAAGTGGAAAAATTACCAGCGAATTTTGGAAAATTACAAACTCTATGTGTATCCGCGTCCAGGATTTGTGTTACCGCAAGAGTTTCAGGGAAATCCCAATATCACAATTGTAAATGCTCCATTGATGGATATTTCGTCGAGTTTTATTCGAAAATGTATCAAAGAAGGAAAGCAAGTTCAAGGATTTATGCCACATCAGGCGTGGAAATATTTGGACGAAATGAATTTTTACAAATGAACTATCGTAGAGATTTAATATAAAAATCGTATAATTGCACAGTTTTACGAAGCTATGGTGACTACGCTGTTTATACAAGGCATTTTAATTGGTTTATTCGTTTCGATTCCAATGGGACCGATTGGGGTGCTTTGCATTCAACGGACATTGCAACAAGGTCGTTTGTCGGGCTTTATTTCTGGATTGGGAGCGGCATTTGCCGATACGTTGTTCGCAGGTATTGCAGGATTTGGCTTGACGATGGTTTCTGATTTTTTTCAGGAACAGCGGATGTTCATTATGTTGATTGGCGCGGTAATTCTGATTTTCTTGGGCTGTCGAATGTTTTTCCGAAACACAATAAAACAAGCGCGAGCAATTAAGTACAAACAAACTAATTTGTTGTCTGATTTTGTGTCGGTGTTTGCGCTTACAATCACCAATCCACTGACAATTATTTTTTATGGTATTGTGTTTGCCAGCTTTGGCATGGTGCAGGATAATGTGTTGTCGCTCGGAATGATTCTTTCTGGAATTTTTTGTGGCGCAATTAGCATTTGGTTTCTTCTTTCCACGTTTGTGAATTTATTTCGGAAATATTTCAGACTACGGGTCATTTTTTATATTAATAAAATAGCAGGCATCATTATCGTGTTGTTTGGCTTGTTTGCCATTTATAATGCGTTTGCGCCTGTTGATGAACAACTTGGCGACAGAAACGTGCCATCTGTGGTAAAATAGCTGAAATGATTATTGAATCCAATACAATATGTGCGATTGCTACGGCGCAGGGAAAAGGCGCAATAGCTGTGATTCGCGTCAGCGGAACGCAGACGAAAGAAATTGTTGCAAAAATTTTCCGTCCGTTCAAGATGTCTGATAATTGGCTGGACGAAGGCTACAAAATTCACTTTGGTGAAATTTTTGATGGCAAGAACGTAGTGGATTCCGTGTTGGTTTCCATATTCAATGCCCCAAATTCCTATACTGGCGAGGATTCTGCCGAAATCAGCTGTCACGCTTCCCAGTATATTCAGACCGAAATTTTGCGTCTTTTGGTGCAAAACGGAGCAAGAATGGCGCATCCCGGGGAATTTACCCAGCGGGCATTTCTGAACAAGAAAATGGATTTGTCGCAAGCCGAAGCCGTGGCCGATTTGATTGCGTCGGGTTCGGCGTCGTCGCACCATTTGGCTATGTCGCAGATGAAAGGCGGCTATGCAAAGGAACTCAAGGATTTGCGTGCCGTGCTTCTCAATTTTCTGTCGCTTTTGGAGCTGGAACTTGACTTTAGCGAGGAAGATTTGGAATTTGCCGACCGCAAACAACTGACCGACATTTGTGCTGATTTGACACGGAGGGGTGAAAAGTTAGTGAACTCGTTTAAGTTGGGAAATGCCATAAAACAAGGCGTTCCCGTGTGCATAGTAGGCGAGCCGAATGTGGGAAAATCCACGTTGCTCAACGCCTTGCTCAACGAAGACAAGGCAATTGTGTCGTCTATTCCTGGAACCACACGCGACGTGATAGAAGACACGATGGTGATGGGCGGCGTGACCTTCCGTTTTATCGACACGGCAGGAATTCGCGAGACCGAAAACGAGATAGAACGAATCGGCATTCAAAAAACCTTCGAAAACATCGACAAGGCGACATATATTCTCGTGTTGGTCGATGTAAATTCCGACAAACAGTTAGTGGCACAAACCATTTCGACCATAAAAAAACATACGCCCGACAAGAAAATCTTCTTGATTGTCAACAAAATAGACACGAATCCCGACTATAAACGCCATCTGGCGAAAGCGGATTTTTCGGAACTGTCGGAAAACGATACAGTAGTGTATATTTCGGCAAAAACGCACGAAAACATTGACAATCTGATAAACCTGCTGCTTGCCGAAGTCAATGCAGGCAACATTTCGCAGGACGATGCCATTGTCACAAATTTCCGTCATTACGAAGCTTTGAATCATGCGTTGGATTCACTTCATGCAATAGATGAAGGTTTCCAGAATGGTCTGACCAACGATTTGATTAGTCTTGAATTACGACAAGTTCTTCATTATCTGGGACTTATAACAGGTGAGATTTCCGAAGACGAAATGTTAGGAAACATATTTGCTCACTTTTGCGTGGGCAAGTAGTTGTTGTTACTTCTTCGCAAAACAATTTTTCATAGCTGTAATAATATCAGCGGCGACTTCTTTTTTGGGTTTTAGTCCGAAGGGAATTGTTTCTCCGTTTCGTTTGATGATGGTGACTTTATTTGTGTCGTATCCGAAACCTGCGCCTTTGTCAGCAAGGGAATTCAGTACGATGAAATCGAAATTTTTACGTTCAAGTTTTCCTTGTGCATGGGCAAATTCATCGTTGGTTTCGAGGGCGAACCCTGCAAGAATTTGGTTTTTCTGTTTGATTTTTCCTAATTCCTGTGCAATGTCGGGATTTGGTTTTAGTTCTATGGTAAGTGATTGTTTCTCTTTTATTTTAATATTGTATTTTGTAACAGGAGTGAAATCGGCCACTGCCGCGCTGAGAATTGCGCCGTCGCAGGTGGGGAAGTGTTTGATTGCCGTCTCATACATTTCATGGGCGGATTTTACATCAATTCTGGTAATGTTGGGATGCACGGTTTTTAGTTGAACTGGACCTGCTATAAGAATTACCTCGGCACCGCATTGTGCGGCTTCCTCCGCTATTGCGAATCCCATTTTTCCTGTGGAATAATTGCCAATAAACCGCACTGGGTCAATGGCTTCGTAGGTTGGTCCCGCTGTTATTAGAATTTTTTTTTTAGAGATTCTTTTTTTGCAAAAAAATCGCCGAGCCATTTCACTATGGTTTCTGGCTCCGCCATTCGTCCTTTCCCGTCAAGGCCGCTGGCAAGTTCACCTTTCTCTGGTTCTATAAACGAAACGCCGTCAGACGAAAGAGTGGCGATATTGCGTTGTGTTGCTTCGTGTGCAAACATATCCATGTCCATTGCGGGTGCAAGCACAACGGGACAACGCACCGAAAGATACGTTGTGAGAAGAAGGTTGTCGGCTATGCCGTTTGCCATTTTCGCCAATGTGTTGGCAGTGCAAGGCGCAACGACAAAAGCGTCCGCCCACAAACCAAGTTCCACGTGGCTGTTCCAACTACCATCGTCGTGGTGGAAAAAATCCGACAACACTGTGTTTTTACTTAGTGTAGCCATTGTTACTGGCGTGATGAACTCTTTCGCCAATGGAGTCATCACAATTTTTACGGTAGCCCCTTGTTTAATAAGCAAACGAGTGAGAACTGCGGCTTTGTAGGCCGCAATACTCCCTGTTATACCTAATAATATGTGTTTGCCTTGAAGCATTGTTACGCTTCCGTTTCTTCAGCTTCTGGTTTTCTGAAATAGATTTGGTCTTCAAGGAATTCTTGGATTGCCATAAGAACTGGATTTGGCAGTTTTTCGTAGAATTTCGAGATTTCAATTTGTTCACGGTTTTCGAATGTTTCTTCAAGCGTGTCGTTAACCGAGGCAAACTCTTCCAATTTCGAGTCGAGCTCTTTCTTCAAATCTGTTTCAATTTGATCAGCGCGTTTCGCGATGATTGCAATAGATTCGTAGATGTTGTTGGTTCCTTTTTCCAACGTTTCAATGTCTCTCGTAATCGTAGAAGCAGGTGCTTTTGTTTTTTTGTAATCCATTTCTATAAAATTAAATTAATGAGTTCTTTTTTTGATTTGTAAAAATATTTTTTCCGCGTCTTTCGACCATTGTCCGTTTGGATATTCGTCGATGTATGCGTGGTAATCGTCAATAGCCATATCGTAGCGTTCCTCTTTTTTCGACTCAACGCTGTTTTCCGCAAGCAGAAACGACGAGCGGAGTGTGAGGTAGAGCAGTTCTTCGCGATATTTTGAATCAGGATATTGTTTCAGACAGTTTTTCAGCGCGGTTACTGCTGCTTTGTAGTCCTCAAGGTTGAAGAATATTTTGCTGTTGTTGTACGCTTTTTCTTCAAGTTTTGACCGCAATTCGCCAATACATTCATTGCTTTCCTTGATATATGCGCCTTGTGGAAACTTGTTGATGTAGTTTTGGAACGATTGGATTGCCTTTTCAGTGTAGGTTTGGTCAAGTGTCACCACAGGCGAAATGTTGTAGTAGCATTTTGCGATGTAGAAATACGCATAATCTAACTGGGTGCTTGTGGGATACGTCAGTACAAACCGTTCAAAATAGTAGGCCGCCATTAGGTTGTCTTGTTCCTCGTAGTAACTTTTTGCAAGCATCATCGTGATGTTTTCCCCTTTTTCGGTTAAACGATATGCGGGAAGTGCTTTTTCAAGCAATTCATAGCTTTTGTAGTAGTCTTTTGCTTCGAAATATTTCACCGCGCCGTTGTAAACAGCCTCATAGTCGTCGGACTTCAAGAGCTTCTGGTATTCGCTCTGACAACCCACGCAGGCGATAATGGCTAGTATAAACAAGACCTTCTTCATACGCTATAAGAAACGGGCAAAAGTACAAAATATTTTTATACATTGAAAAATAGTGATGAAATAATTTTTTCGCTTTTGAAAATGAAGTTGTTGACTATGTGGAAAAATAGTCTTTCTGCTTTGTATCAGGGAGTTACGGCAGGCTCTTTTTTGTCTAATTCGCGATAGCGGTTTCTGGCTGGTGCGGAATATATGCTGTTGGGAAATTCAAAAACGAGACGTTTGTATTTTTCTTTTGCTTTTTCTGTATCGCCAGCATTGTCGTAATATTCCGCAAGGGTGAAAATTGCTTTGTCGGCATATATTTCATACGAAAAGCGGTTTTCTATTTCTTGTAAATATTGAATCATTTGTTCGTCGTTGTGTTCGGAGCGTGCGATTTCGGCTTTCCGCATCAGAATTTCGTCTTCGAGCGAATGTCCGGGAAATAGTTTAGGAATAGAGTCGTAGCTTGCGATTGCTTCATTTTTTTTGCCTTGCGCAAGAAGCAAATCGCCTCGGGCGAATATTTCCATTGCCGTGGTTGAGGTGTCGAGCGCGGTGTTGTCCGAAATCAGTTGGGCGAGTTCAAATGCGTCATTGGCTATGAGCTTGCTGGTGCTGCCCTTTAGTACGTCGAGCAGGGCTTTTGCGTACTCGAAATTGCCATTGTAGTAAGCTATTTTGGCTTGTTTGAGTTGGGCTTCATGCCCAATGTCGTTGTTTTTATAGTTGAGGGCAATGGAGGCGTATTGCAGATTTGCACCCCAAATGTCGTCGGTAAACAAATAAATATCAGCAAGTTCCATTTCGAGCTGGTTCTTGTACTGACGAAGATTTGGTTTTGTAATATTTTGTTTGAGTAAATCAATTGCCTCGTCTGTTTTGTCCAAATAAAACGCCTGAATGTGTGCGAGATTTTTTATGATTTCCACCAAGGTTTTTGCATCGGCAATTTCGTCCATCGCTTTCCTGTAGTCTTCTTCCAACGATGCAATTTGTTGTATTTCAGGTTTTTGATTTGATTTAAATAGTTTGTTGTACGAAGTTTCAAGCAGGCTTTTCATTGCTTTTTCGTAATGGTCGCCCATTGGACCTTGTTGCACAACATACGAAAAGCATTTTGCCGCATTGGTGTAGTCGTTGTTTTCCAGTGCAACTTCACCTACGGTAAACGTATTGTAACCATCGTTATCTTCTTCTATATCAATGTCTTTTGCAAGGGAATATGCTCGTTCAAAATTTTTTTCCTGCAACTGCATCCAAAGGTACAAGCCACCAAATGTTTTAATTTGTTTGTTTTTATCTATTTCTTTTTCCAAACGTGCGGTAAGTATATCGTGTAGTTTTTCATTTTTCTTCTCATACAGAGGAATTTGCAGTTGGTCTTCTATATATTGTTCTCTGAATTTATCCAATTTGAGAATATCCATATACAGATTTACAAGTTGTTCATATTCACCAAGTTTGAGATAAATATATGTCAGCTTGTCAAATATGATTCCATTATATTCCAAGCGTTTCCATCCATTTTCGTAAATGATTTTTGCCACGCTGTCGAATTTGTTTTCAATACAGGCTTCGCCCGCTACAAGGCAAGATTCAATATCTTTGTTCGCCTTTTTGACTGTTTTGTCGAGAATCTCGTTAGCATCGTTAGTTTTTCCAACTTTTTTGTAAATCGCTGCAAGTTTTATTGGGTAATACAAAGATTTCGGATTATGGCGAATTTGCTCGTTTGTGATTTTTTCGGCTTTGTCGTACCATTTCAATTCGTTGTAGCAGTCAATCAAATAGTCGAAATGGTTCTGTGAATGTGTTTTTTGAAACAAAGCAAGATACATATCGGCGGCTTTTTCGAATTCGCCTTGCGAGTAGTAGAACAATGCAAGTTGGTTGTCGTTGCCACTGTCGTTTTCCTGTGAAAATCCGAATAGTGCCGTCATCGACAAAATAATAATTCCTACTATTTGTATTAAGTTGTTTCGCATTATTTCGTTGGTGCTACATCTATTTCGCAGGAAATAGGGAAGTGGTCGGAAACTTTCAGCCCAAATCGCTTAAAGCGGTGACATTTGAATTTTGAATCAACGAGAATGTAGTCCAATCGCAGTTGCGGCCACCAATTGAACGTGGCTCCGATACCTTTGCCGGCTTCCAAAAATGCGTCTTGGTAATTGTTTGCCGATTTGATTGTATGGTAGGTATAAGAGCAAGGTGGGGAATTAAAATCGCCACACGATATTGATGGATAGGGACTTTTTGCGATTTCTTCCGCTAATTCATCAATTTGTTCACCTCGTTTTATCATTGCTCTTTTTAGTTTATCAACCAAATCCTCCACATCATTAACTTCCACATCATCGGTTTTGCTGATTTTTCCTATATCATTGACTGTCTGTTTGTTGTCTTTAGAAAGCCGATACGACTCCAAATGGCTGTTGAAAATTCTGATAGTGTCGTTACCAACCACAATATCAGCCCATATAGATGAATTACCTGTTAGCTCGTAGTCAATATATCCGCTTGCGGCGATAGGGTAGCGGCTGCAAATCATATTTCCTTGGTAATGGTGCGGACCAACCGAAAAAACTCTGTTGTGGTGCGTGTAGGCAAGGTTGAGCTGCTGTTTGAGGCTGTCTATCACAATGAAATTCTCGTGCGTGTCGTTGTGGTATTCCTGAAAACAGATTACATCGGGATTTTCTTTTCGAATGTATAGAAAAATTTGCTGTTTTACTTCGGTGCTTTTCCTCCACGTAAAGTACATAAATCCCATCACGTTGTACGACATAATTTTGAGCTTTGTGTTCGTTTTTGTCTCTTGTTGTTTTTTGGAGGCAAACGAGTAGTATTTCCGTGTGACTGGCACACTCAGTAGGATAACTGACAATGAAATCAGGCAATATAATTTATGGTCCTTGGCAAATAGCCAAAACAATGCGCACCCAATGTTTATGGCGAAAAGCACAGGAAATCCCAATGCCAATAATTCAAAGTACGGGAATGAACTTGGATTGATGTATTGGGCTAATAAACAGCACAATAGCGATAACGCCACAAGTGCGTTCACTATACAAAGTAATATGCGTACCACCAATCTCATTATGAATTATGTCGGAATAGGTTTTCTTTTTCTTCGTTGCTGAGGCTGTTGTAGCCTGATTCGGCAACTTTTTTCAGGATTCTGTCGATTTCTGCTTGGTTTGCTTTTGGCGTAACTTCTTCAAAATCAACGTATGATTCGTCTCTTTTGTTTTTCTTTGACACGTGTATGTGCGATGATTCTGATGCTTTTCTTTCCAAATTTGAATATAGTCTGACAAACCATTCTTGTATGTCGGTTCCTTTAGAGTAGAGTTTTGCCCATGCGAAACCGTATAAAATGCCGCCTAATTTGCTTACTGAAACGGCAATTAATTGGCTGTTGAACGAAGACGACAGTGAAAGCAATGGCAATAATTCCACGGCTACAATAATGATTGCCAAAATTTTAAGTGAAACTTCTCCGAAAAAAAGCATATACACTTTGTAGTTTGGCGCAAGCGTTGCCGTTGCTACGGTTACCGCAAGCACTGCCGCTATCGGGTTCAGTAGAATACCAATGGCCGAAGTTGCCGATGCGCACAATACTGGTAATACCACACCTGCAACGCCACCCATAATGTATGTGGCAAATAGTTGTTTTTCATTCAGCAAGTGTATGAACAATCTGCCCATCCAAAATAAAAACAGCATATTGCAGAGCAGACTCAAAAATGATGTGTCGAAAAACATATATGTGATAATTGTCCACGGTTTTTTGAGCAACAACATCCCATCGGTCGGGGCAGAAAGAAACGAAAGTACTGCACCGTAAATTGCTGGCTTAGTTATGCTTGCTAAAATTTCAACTACCCACAGCAAAACAAACAATGCTCCGTTGATTAGCAAAATTTTTGAGAGAATATCACCATTTTTAAATTCCTGTACTATGTCGGTTCGAATGTTCATTTAATTAAAATTTGTACCGTGTTTCTGCCAATATTTAATAAGAATAAATCCGAAAATCATTCCCCCAAGATGGGCAAAATGGGCTGTGTTGTCGCCTGCGGAGTTACGCAGTCCGCTGAACAACTCTATGAGTCCGTAAAACAGCACGAACCATTTTGCTTTAATTGGGAGTGCAAAGTAAATATAAATTTCGGCATTTGGAAATAACATTCCGAATGCCATCAATAATCCGAATATTGCTCCCGAAGCGCCAACTGTTGGCCCGTTCACAATTAAATTGATTTCGCCCAGCGTGCCGTCAACCCAATTCCGTCCCGAACGGAGTAATTCATCTCCTTGTGTAACAATTATTTGCCACATTTCATCGGTTATTTCGAACGAGTGCAAACGAATGTATGCCACCACCATTTGGAAAATTCCAGCTCCAATGCCTGTTGCGAAGTAGTACATTAAAAATTTTTTGCTTCCCCAATAATTTTCCAACGTGTTTCCAAACATCCAGAGCGCCAGCATATTAAAGAAAATATGCTCAAGATTGCCGTGCAAAAACATATAGGTTATGAACTGCACGGGACGGAAACTCGGCGAAAGGACATAATGTAGTCCAAATGTGTTTGATGTGTCGTACCAGCGCATATATTCGCCAAACGAACTGATTACAAAACAAACTATATTGATGATAATCAAATTCTTAACGACTGGAGTCAGCAACGAAAATCCCGATGGACGATTGAAGTTCATAATCAGTTGAATTTTTTGAGTAAATCTTCTGGTTCCACAATTATTGTTGCGATTTGTCCTTCGGGCGTTATCGTAAAGGATTTATTCTGAATGACTTGTAATACAAATTGTTCCATTTCCTCTTTGCTCATTGTTGGATTTCGGAATAATGAAGCCGATTTCGCAAGTGTGCGTGCAATTTGTTCTTGCACAGAGTCTTGAATTGTTTTGTTTGATTCTTCAAAATTTGTGATAAAATCTGTTATAAGTTGTTGTGCTTCAGATATATCAATATTTGAAGGGACACCATTCACCACAAATGAATTTTTTCCGAACTCCTCAATGTCGAAACCAAGTTCGCGCAATTGCGGTAGAATTGTCTGCAAAGTTTCGGTTTCGTCTGCCGTTAGGTCAATGCGGACGGGAATCAACGTTTGTTGTGAGGGCTCCTGCGTGTGGTTGAAATTGTCGTAAAATGTGTCGTACAACAATCTGTAATGTGCTCGTTTTATGTCGATTATGTAAATTTTCCCACTTACATACGCAAGAATGTATTTCTTTTGTATTTGAGTACAAAACTCCACGTGTGGTGCATTGTCGGCATTCTCATGGTTGTTCATACTCGAAGAAAATTCTATAATCTGCTGATTTTCGGTTTTATTATTTTGGTAATCTTCGAATAATTTTTCCCAGTTCCGCTCATTAGAATGTGTATTTGGATAAGAAGCCTCATTCTGTGACTTAAACGGATTGTACGATGGATTATAGGGAATAGTCGGCGGTTTTACAGGGTCGCTGGTTTTAAACGAAAACATGTCCGAATAGTTTGCTTCATCGCTGAAATCAAGCGATGGCACAATATTGTTTTTCCCGATGGTGCATTTTATTGATGCCTCAAGAAGTTGACAAATATTGAATTCTTCCGCAAATTTTATCTCCGTTTTGGTCGGATGGATGTTGACATCAATTTCCGCTGGGTCTATTTCCAAATAAATGAAAAATGGGGGATACTCTTTGGGTGGCAATAAGTTACCGTATGCGCGAATCACCGACCCGAGAAAACTTTTCTGACGAAAAAATCTGTTGTTCACGAAAAAGAATTGATGTGCTCCCGTTTTCCGAGCCATTTCCGGCACGCCAATAAATCCGTGGATTTTCACAATGCTGGAGTCATCTTCAATTGGCAACAAGCCTTTATCCATCTGTTTCCCGAAAATGTTCACAATTCGTTGTTTATGGTTGCTTTTCGGATATTTTGCGTATAAATCACCGTCTTTTATTATTGTAAACGCAACATCAGGATTTGCCAACGCAGTTTGGTAAATTTCCGCAAGAATATAATTGAATTCCGTTTGGTTCGATTTTAAAAATTTCCGTCGGGCGGGGGTGTTGAAAAACAGATTCTTCACGGTGAACGTGGTTCCCTGCGGACATGCGTCGGGTTCCTGCGATTCGATTTTGCTTCCCGCGATGATTATTTTGGTGCCAAGTTCCGCGTCTTTCTGCTTGGTTTTCAGTTCCGTTTGCGAAACGGCTGCGATAGAAGCGAGCGCTTCGCCCCGAAAGCCCATCGAACGGATTTTGAAAATGTCGGCGGCATCGGAAATTTTTGATGTGGCGTGTCGTTCAAACGCCATTCTGGCGTCGGTTTCCGACATTCCAACGCCGTTGTCGCTGATTTGTATCGACGTCCTGCCTGCGTCAATAATTGCAATGGTGATTTCCGTCGCGTGCGCGTCTATCGCATTTTCCACCAATTCTTTCACAACTGAGGCTGGCCGCTGGACAACTTCGCCGGCGGCAATTTGGTTCGCAACGGAATCGGGGAGTAAATGGATAATATCGGCCATTATTACATTTTCATTATAAAATACACACCAAGGAATAACAGAAATCCAAGCATAACAAGCGTTTTCAAACTGCTGTCCTTGGAACGTTTGTTCGAAATTCTGTTTTGCTCAAATTTTCTGTGTATATCCGACACAAACACGCCTTTCGGCAATTCTTCGCCTTTCTCCAACGCAACTTGTTGTAACACAACCGCACGGCGATGCTCGCGGTCTTCTTTCTGCTTGTCGTAGTAACGCGTTGGCATTTTGAATCCGCGTGGCTTTGGTGGGTTATATATTGATGAAATGAATCCCATACGTATGTATTTATTGTTGCAAATATATTGAAAAAACACGAAGGCAGTAAGTTTTATAAAAATTACTTTTTAACAGCTGTTTTTCCTTCGCATTATTGGGCTACGATGTTTTATGAATGGGTTTTACGTGGTTTTCTTATTGATTGTTCTTATCTGTTAATAACTTGATGGATGCAATGTGGCGAAGTGTGAGCGAAAACTTCTATTTTCGTTGCGTCAAAATTTTATAGACTATGGGTGGTTTTTTTGGTGCTATTTCAAAGGAAAATTGCGTGACGGATTTGTTCTATGGAACGGACTACAATTCGCATTTAGGAACAAAACGTGCAGGTATGGCTACATACAATAAGGAAAGTGGTTTCCGTCGAACGATTCACAATATTGAAAATTCATATTTCCGTACGAAATTTGAAGACAATCTTTCTAAACTTTCGGGCGAGTCGGGGATAGGTGTGATTAGCGACACCGATGCGCAACCTATAGCGATAAATTCCCACCTTGGACGGTTTGCGTTGGTTACGGTTGCCCGTCTTGATAATATGAAAGACCTTGAGGCGGAATTGCTGGCAAAGAATCTTCATTTTGCGGAATTGAGTTCAGGCGACACAAATCCTACCGAAGTTGTGGCTATGCTCATCTGCGAAAAAGATAATTTTGTGGCTGGCATCGAAAATGTGTATGACAAGGTGAAAGGCTCTTGCTCAATGCTTATTCTTACTGAAAATGAAGTGATTGTAGCACGCGACAAATTGGGAAGAACGCCAGTGACTATAGGAAAGAAAGATGGTGCGTACGCCGTTTCAAGCGAGCCAACCGCATTCCATAATTTGGGTTATCGGATTGATAAATTTGTAGGTCCGGGCGAAATTGTCCGTATGACCGCCGAAGGTTATGAAGTTCTTCGCAAACCGAACGACAAAATGCAGGTTTGCTCGTTTATGTGGGTTTATTACGGATTTCCGTCGTCGGATTACGAAGGCATTAATGTTGACAAAGTGCGTTGCTCGCTCGGTCAGGCTGCTGCCCACAACGACCCGACGCAGGCCGATTTCGTGTGTGGAATCCCTGATTCAGGTATTGGTCACGCAATAGGGTATGCCATAGAAAAAGGTATTCCTTATAAAAGAGGTATTGTGAAATATACGCCAACATGGCCACGGAGTTTTACGCCGGCAAATCAGGAAACTCGTAACCTTGTCGCAAAAATGAAACTGATTCCAAATCGTCAAATGCTTGATGGTCAGAAAGTTGTGTTTTGTGATGACTCAATTGTGCGTGGTACGCAATTGCGTGGAAATGTTGCCGAAATGTATGAATGCGGTGCAAAGGAAATCCATATGCGAATTGCCTGTCCGCCGCTTGTGTTCCCGTGCCGTTTCTTGAATTTTTCCGCTTCAAAACGCGATACGGAGCTGATTACCCGTTCGCTAATAGAGCAATATGAAGGCCGTCACGACAAATGTTTGGAGGAATATGTTAACGACAAATCCGAAAAACATCAGAAAATGGTGAATGAAATTCGTGATAGATTTGGACTAACATCATTGAAATTCAATACAATACAAGAACTTGTGGATGCAATCGGGCTTCCTAAAGAAAAATTGTGCACCCACTGTTTCGATGGCTCAAGCTGGTTTTAAAACAGGGGAAAATCATATCTAAAAAAAACGTAATTTTGCACAAAATTTTACGCAATGACGATAGACGATCTTATTGAACAAGAAATTATTTCGGCGGTGCAAGAATTGTATGGTGCCACCGTTGACTCAAAAAGTGTACAGATTTCAGATACAAAAAAGGAAATCGCTGGTGATAAAACTGTGGTGATATTTCCATTGGTGCGCATTTCTAAAAAATCACCCGAAGATACAGCCAATGAACTTGGTGCGTATCTGGTTTCTCACATCGATGCAATTGATTCATATTCAGTTATAAAAGGTTTTTTGAACTTGACAATTTCAATGAAATATTGGTTGTCGGTTTTGCAGAATGCGCTCCAACAAGGATTGGAGTATGGCAAAAAGCCAGTTACTGCTGATTCGCCTACGGTGATGGTGGAGTTTTCGTCACCGAATACGAATAAACCGCTCCATTTGGGACACGTCCGCAATAATTTGTTGGGCTATTCTATTTCGCAAATTTTGGCGGCAAATGGTAACAAGGTCATCAAGGCTAATTTGGTGAACGACCGTGGTATTCACATTTGTAAGTCGATGATTGCGTGGAAGTTGTTTGGTAACGGTGAAACTCCACAATCGTCTGGCTTAAAAGGCGATCATTTGGTTGGAAATTATTATGTGGTTTTCGACAAGGAATATAAAAAGCAAGTTGCCGAATTGATGGCTGCTGGCAAAAGCGAGGACGAAGCCAAGGCAGAAGCGCCAATTTTGCTTCAAGCCCGCGAAATGCTCGTGAAATGGGAGCAGGGCGACCCCGAAGTGCTTTCGTTGTGGAAAACAATGAACGGTTGGGTTTACGAAGGCTTCGATGCAACCTACAAACGTATGGGCGTGTCGTTCGACCACGTTTATTATGAATCACAGACATATTTATTAGGTAAAAAAGTCGTGATAGACGGGCTGCAACGGGGAATTTTGTTCCAAAAAGAAGACAAGTCCGTCTGGGCTGACCTGACTGGCGACGGTCTTGACCAAAAACTGTTGCTCCGTCCCGATGGAACGTCGGTATATATGACGCAGGACATCGGTACCGCAATAGAGCGGTTCCGTGAATACGGCGATATGGGCGAACTTATCTATGTGGTAGGAAACGAACAGAATTACCACTTCCAAGTGTTGAGTCTGATTCTTCAGAAACTTGGCTACGATTGGGCGAAAAAGATTTACCACATGTCGTATGGAATGGTGGAATTGCCTGATGGAAAAATGAAGTCGCGCGAAGGTACTGTTGTCGATGCCGACGATTTGATGGACAGCATGGTGAAGGAGGCCAAGGCGATTTCCGATGAACTTGGAAAATTGTCTGATTTGAGCGACGAAGATGCTGCCGAAGTTCACGAAATCATTGCACAAGGCGCTTTGAAATACTTTATGCTGAAGGTTGAACCTCGTAAGACAATGTTGTTCAATCCAAAAGAATCAATTGATTTCAACGGAAATACAGGTCCGTTCATTCAATATACGCATGCACGAATCTGCTCGTTGTTGCGTAAAGCGGCGGCACAAGGCGTTGAGGTCCCGTCTTCATTTGCCCTTGAGTCTTGCAACGACAAGGAAAAAGAACTGATAAAAACTATTTCTCGCTATGGTTCCATCATAGAACTGGCGGCAAAAGACCATGCACCTTCGTATATTGCAAACTATGTATATGATTTGGTGAAAATGTATAATCAGTTCTATCACGATTATTCTATTCTTAATGAAGAAGATGCGGCTGTAAAAACATTCCGTCTTGCTTTGTCAAAGGAGGTTGCGACAATCGTAGCGTCGGGAATGGGATTGCTTGGAATCCGTGTGCCAGAAAGAATGTAAATGGTTATGAGTTATTTTTATGGTTTATGAGTTGATTAACCTATAAACCATAGCAATAATCCATAATTTAAAATCCATAACTCAAAATCGTGTCTTGCCAATTAATACATATCAACAACTGCCGAATCGAATCCAATGAGAAGACCATTGTTCCAAATCTTTCGTGGACTATGAAGTCTGGCGAAGTTTGGCTTGTGATTGGTCCAAACGGAGGAGGAAAGGCTGATTTTGTGAATGCGCTTGCAGGAAAAATGTCGTTTGTGGCAAATTCATCGGCTGAGGTGTCTGGCTCGTACTCGTCGGTTTTCGGAGATTCTGTAGAACTGGTTTCGTTGGAACGGGCGGCAAAATTGATAGAAGAGGAACGCAACAACGACGAAAGCGATTATATGGAAGGCGGCGTTGATATTGGTCGAACGGGACGAAGATTCATTGCCGAAGGAGTTCTCGGCCCATTAAAGAAAAGCGACGAACTACCGTCGTGGGCAAACGAACTTGATACGCATCAGGCTGTGCAACTATGTGGTATTCAACGTATTCTTGACCGTGGACTCAAATATATGTCAACTGGCGAAATTCGTCGGACATTGCTCGCTCGGGCGTTGATTTCGGGAAAGAAATTGTTGGTTTTGAGCGACCCGTTTGCCGGACTTGACGCTGACAGCCGAAAAATTCTGTTTGATTTCTTTGCGACTATTGCCGCCGAACAGCAAAACGGACAATCCGAACGTCCAAGTGTGATTCTGTGCATGGAGCGTTGGCACGAAATTCCCGATTCCATCACCAACGTGCTGGAATTTGCCGAAAAACGTGTTGTTTTTTGTGGACCGAAACATGAATACGAAACGAAACTTGCAAAAAAACAACAAAATAGAAAGAAAGAACATTCTGCCCAAAAAGAACAGCTTTCGTCGAGTCTCGCGCAGACAATAGCAACCACGTCACCGTTGCTTCAGGAACAAGCTGCCGAAGACGAGATTTTGGTTGAAATGAACAACGTGAACGTCGGCTGGGGCGACAATCATGTACTTATTGACTTGAATTGGAAACTCAAAAAAGGCGAACATTGGTTGGTGCGAGGCCCGAACGGTTCGGGAAAAACAACGTTTTTGGAACTCATTACAGGCGACAATATGCAGGTGTATTGTAACGATGTCCGTCTGTTTGGGCAAAAACGTGGCTCTGGCGAATCCATTTGGGATATAAAAAAGAAGTTGGGCATAGTGTCCTATCGTCTGCACGTGGAATACAGAATGGTGGGCGGCACAAATCTGCGAAACCTTATCATTTCTGGTTTCCGCGATTCTATTGGATTGTACGGTGCACCAACGGGTGTTGAAACCGCTATAGCCGACAAATGGCTTGCGTTGGGCGGTTTTGCTGGTCGAGAGCGGGAATTGTTCCGTGATTTGAGTTACGGCGAGCAACGTGCCATGCTGATTTTGCGTTCCGTAGTTAAATGTCCGCCGATTTTGATTTTGGACGAACCTTGTCACGGTCTTGATGAAGAATATCGCAGCAAAATACTTCATTTACTGGAACTTATCGCCGAAAAGCAGACGACTACGATGATTCACGTCACCCATGATCCAAGCGAACGCCTCAGTTGCGAACATCATGTGTTGGAACTTTGTCCGGGGCAAACGCCTATGTATAAGATGGTTACGATTTGATTTCATCGGTGCATTACGTGTTAAAAATAATCCGTAAAAAAACTATGCGATACGTGAATTACGTAAACTACTTTTTCTTACATTTGCGATGCTTTTGAGTGAAAAGTGTTTTAAATCAAAAGCAAGAATAAAATAGTAACAATATAATTATTGTATGGATACAAAAAAAATCGTTGGTTTGTTGGTGACATTGGTTATCACAATCTTTTTATGGGCAGTTCCCACTGATTTTTATGGAATTGAGGCATTGACGGTTGTTCAGCAACGTGTAATCGCAATGTTCGTGATGGCTGCGTTGCTGTGGATTTTCGAACCAATTCCCAACTGGACAACCTCTGTGCTGGTGATTGTGCTTTCGTTGCTGACGGTTTCAAATAAAGGTATTGGATTTTTATGTACGCCCGAAGCTGGCGAACTTGTGGTTTACACAAAAATAATGTCTGCCTTTGCCGACCCGGTTGTTATGCTTTTCTTGGGCGGATTTGTGTTGGCAATTATGGCTTCGAAATACGGACTTGACGTGACGCTTGCGAAAATAATGCTGAAACCGTTCGGCAAAAATCCTCGTATGGTGTTGCTTGGCTTCTTGATTGTGATTGCAGTATTCTCAATGTTTATGAGCAACACGGCTACGGCTGCTATGATGCTTGCCTTCCTCGCTCCTGTGCTTGCGGTGCTTCCAAGCGACGATAAAGGAAAAATCGGACTTTCGTTGGCAATTCCTATTGCCGCAAACCTTGGCGGTATCGGAACACCTATCGGAACGCCTCCAAACGCCACAGCTGTGAAATTCTTGGCTGAAGCTGGTTGCGAAGTGACTTTTGGCGAATGGGCAATAAGAATGATTCCATTTGTGATTATAATGATTTTGATTGCGTGGGTGCTTCTGCAATTGTTGTTCCCATTCAAATCGAAAGAGGTTGTGCTCGATATTAAGGACAGCGGTCGCAAGACTGACTGGAAGACATACGTAGTTTGGATTACGTTCATCGGCACAATTTTGTTGTGGGCAACCGAAAAACTTACAGGAATCAATTCCAATGTGGTTGCACTTATTCCACTTGCGGTGCTTACCTGCTGTGGCATTTTCACAAAAGACGACATAAAGGAAATCAACTGGACGGTTCTTTGGCTGGTTGCCGGCGGTTTCGCATTGGGTACCGACTTGCAGGGAACTGGTCTTGCTAAGGTGCTAATAGAGGCAATCCCATTTGGAACTATGGGTGTTGTGGCAGTGTTCATCATCGCAGGTGTTGTATGTTATTTCTTGTCGAACTTCATCAGCAACTCGGCAACGGCGGCTTTGTTGATTCCAATATTGATTGTAGTTGCACAGGCAATGGGCGACCCTTCTGCCGCAAGCCACGATTCGTTTGTGGCTCTTGGAGGAACACATGCAATGATTTCGTTCATCGCAGTATGTGCGTCCATCGCAATGTTGTTCCCTATTTCCACACCGCCAAACGCAATCGCGTCATCTACGGGCTTGGTGGAAACAAAGGATATGGCGAAAATCGGTCTTATACTTGGAGCGATAGCGTTCGTTCTTGGCTATTTCTGGCTGACAACGATTTTCCCATTCGAAAGCGTGCAACAGGTGGCTGAAACCGTAACAGCAACATTATAATGAATTACTAACAAAAAGAGGGCGAAAGTCCTCTTTTTTTATTTCTCTCTATATGAAAGGAAAATATTTACTTGCTTCGATTCTTGGTATTTTAGTAGTAAATTGTGCATTGGCACAAGATACTTTATACGGAAAAGTAACAGATTTCAATGGTCAACCTGTAATAGGTGCAGCTGTTCGTGTTTTAGATTCCGAAATGGAAACATACACAGAGATGGATGGCTCTTGGAAAATAGTAACAAATGGCGTATCGGATATAAACAATCGGAATTTACAAATTGAAAATCTAGGAGAAACTAACATTATAAAAATTGGAAAACAAAGAGAGTTCAATATTCGTCTAAAAGAACCCAAAAACTATGTGACGCGTGTTGTTACAGATAAAGTCAAAGAAGAGACATCCTCATGCACACCTACAGTACCAGCACCAGTAGCACAATTGAAATGGTACGGTTTTGTTCGTAATTATTTTACCTTCGACACCCGCGAAAGCAAGGCGGGAACCGACGAGTTGTATTATTACGTTCCGCTTGATGAATCCGTGCAAGCCGACGGAACCGACATCAACGCACATCCTACAATGAAATGGAGTGCCATTACGTCGCGTCTTGGGTTAGACGTAAACGAATATAAAATTGGAAAAGTAAATGTAGGTGCAAAAATCGAAGCTGATTTTTATAGTGGTTTGACAGGTGTTACGGGAACGGCACAATTCCGTCTGCGTCAAGCATATACTACATTGAATTGGCAATCGGAAAATAAAAATAAATATTCATTGAAAGTTGGTCAGGCGTGGCACCCTATGGCTGCCGACATGGTTCACAGCACCAATCTTGAAATCGGTGTGCCGTTCGCACCGTTCAGCAGAACGCCGCAAATCACGTTTGACTATGCTCCGGGAAAAGTTTCGCTGACGGCTTCGGCTATCTGGCAAATGCAATACACGTCGGGCGGTCCCGAAGGTGCTTCGGCTAATTACATAAAATACAGCAACATACCAGAATTCTACTTTGGTGTGAACTTTAAAGGCGACAATGGTCTGCTTGCCCGTGTCGGTGTGGATTTGTTGAGCATAAAGCCCCGTTACAAGGGAGAAGCATCAATGTTGCAAAATGGTGATACAGTGAAATATACCGCATTGGTTGACGATAGAATCACGACAGTTTCACCGTTTGTGTATATGCAGTATAAAGGCGACAAGTTCCAATTCCGTGCAAAGAGTATTCTTGCTCAAGCGGGCGAACACATGAACTTGAACGGCGGTTATGGCGTTACTGTTAAATCAAACGGACTTGGCGAAGACGGTCATTGGGAATACACGCCAGTGCGCTATTCTTCGTCGTGGGTGAGTATGATGTACGGTAAAAAATGGCAAGGAATCTTATTTGCCGGCTATGCCAAGAATCTCGGCACTGCCGATGCTTTATTGGTTGACTACACCGATGCCGAAGGAAACGAATATGCAAACATAGCAAACAATTATCTGTCTAAAAACACATACGCAAACATCAATTCTATGTGGCGTTTGGCTCCTGGCGTTGTCCGCAACTGGGGAAAACTTGCGTTGTCGCTTGAATGGCACATTACCTCGGTACAATACGGCGAATTTGTAAAACAAGGAAAGGATTCTTTTGTAAGCGCAAAGAACGGTATGGCAGAGAACAATCTCCACTGGATTACCAACCATCGTTTGCAAATGATGCTGAAATATAGTTTCTAAAAGGTAACGATTGATATTTCGCTATTCCCCGTTATTACCAATTCTTCAAAGAATTAAAGCCATCCGCTTCATATTTTCTTATCCAGCTTTGTGGTTCTCCATTTTCCTTGAATGAAGAATATGTTCCTTTTTGATAGAGTCCAAATATGTTTTTGTGCATAGGTTTGGGCAGATTTTCCCACCGCACATGTTCATCATCATCATTAACAGCCATATTTAGGGCATAGTTTAATTCTGCCAAGGAAACGTTTCTGTTCAATTTATTGTCAACTATTATCTCTATTTTGCCATCCACGAAATTTGGATAGCAGTTGCGTTTTATTGATATAGGATAATCATAATAATTTGTCCATTGGCAAGTATAATCAAAAGACATCGCATGCTCTTTCTCAATACAGAAAACTGCATTATGGAGTGTATCTACTAATCGTCCTTTTATGTTGTATAAATAATACGAATTGTTTTTATCAAGCCTGAATTCAATATTATAATAGTATTTCCTCTCTCGAGGGTTTCCGCCCTTCGTCAAGTCGGCATCATATTCGCAAATCTCTATTGTTTGGGGTATTCCGTTACTCCAATATTTATAATTACAGTACAATGTATGTACACTTTTTTCAAACCATTTATATTTAATATATCCTGTTAAATACCAAAGACTGTCTGAAGACAACTTGAAATGTCGTTTTATTGTTTCATTATTAACTACATTTATTGAATCAATATAAGAATCCATTTGAATAAATTCATTTTCAATATAAGTAGAGTCAAAACTGCATTTTTCTTTGCTATAAATTTTATTGATTTTATCATCCTTATATTTAAAAACTTCCGTCTTTTTGTTGAAACCTAATGTATCATAGACGATACAATAAATCCATAGAAACTGGTTGGGACGACATCCAAATTCATATTGCAAACCGTCTCGTTCTTTTAAATGAAGATAGTTTTCAAACTTTTTTTTCAACGTATCATTTTTCATGATTGTGGTAGCATTCTCCACATCGACCATTACACGAAGTTTCTTATCTTGATTACCGGTGCCAAATTCTCTATAAGTCGCTACTGTACTATTATTAGATACCTTTGAATATACAATGTCCTTACGATGCCTTGTTTTCCTTAATGAATAATCTTTATTTCTTACATCCATGTCTAACAAATATTCTCTTCCCTTTTTTGTTATTGTTGTAATTTCAGACCGTTCCCGTCCTTTTTCTGTTTTACTACTATTGGGGCCAACCCAGGAATAATGATTTTCTGCAAGACCATTTTTATAAAATTCATGATAAACACGCATTGAACTATCAACAGCCCCTTTCTTATTATAGTACAGTTCTTTTGTTTCTATGCACGAAATTCGACCAATGCGACTAGGTGTATAGTCATCAATACAAATTAAATCAAGTGGGGGAATGGGCTCTCTAAACGGTATTTCCCCAATTGGGTGATTAAACTGACTTTTCTCTATTGTTATTTTTTTGCGACTCAATATTCCTCCCCATTCCTTCCCTGTTGTACAGGTTTGAATAACAAAAGACGTATCATTATAAATTCTTTTATATGCAAAAGGATGTCTTCCTCTATCTACAAAATTTGACCTTCTATTTTTCCAAGTTCCATAATCATCTATTATTGTACCAGTATTATCATAGGTTCTTTCATATAAAATACAACCGCCATACTTTATGTTTTTTATACCTTTACATAGATTTAAGTTTTCTCCATATTCGTAAACAACAGCAGAATCTAAACGCCAAAAAAGCGAACACAAGTCATCTTCATCCTTTTCGTACAATTTATACCCCATTATGTGTCCGCGAGAATCGAATTTTCTTATTGTCAAAAACTGTTTTCCCGCATGCCATCCTTCATATTTTGCATATTCAACCCCGGCAACAAGTTCACCTGTTTTATTGAAATATAGTTTCTCTGTAACAAAGAAATCTTTGCCTAAAATACTATCTTTAGAGTGTTTATATTTCAAATCCCAAATAAAACAAGTTTGAACTAATTTCCTTAAAGGAACATTAGTTCCATGTGTGGAAATTTTCCATTGTCCACACACTTCAATGACAACAGAACAGAATAGAAAAAATATGAAACAAAATCTATGGACCAAAATGACAAAAGTTTTCCAAAAGTATAAAAATATTATTTGTTGAATACACTTTGGATATTATATATTTTGCTACCTCATTGTGACAATCTTGTTTGCCGGCTATGCCAAGAATCTCGGTACTGCCGATGCTTTATTGGTTGACTACACCGATGCCGAAGGAAACGAATATGCGAACATAGCAAATAATTATCTGTCGAAAAACACATACGCAAACATCAATTCTATGTGGCGTTTGGCTCCTGGCGTTGTTCGCAACTGGGGAAAACTTGCATTGTCGCTTGAGTGGCACATTACATCTGTACAATATGGTGAATTATTGAAACTGAAGGTTGTAGAAAGTGATGGTAAAAAAACTACTCATTCATACGTACAAGCAGAAAACGGTATGGCAGAGAACAATCTCCACTGGATTACCAACCATCGCCTGCAAATGATGCTGAAATATAGTTTCTAAGAAAGTTTAATAATTGAAATGTATGGCTGTCACGTTGTGGCAGCCATATTTTTATTCCCGTCCTTTTCCTACGGAAATATATGTCGCAAATTATGCCGTATGAAGTTCACGACGTAAGAAATGGCTGTATTGTAATGGTAATAAAAGAGGAAGGTTTGTAATATAATTTCCCTTCCACCGATGATTTTATGCTTCAGTCTCGTTTTCCTTTGCCCGTCTTTCCATCAATATTTTTTCATTTTCGGCAACTACTTTGTCTGAAAGAGGGTAGAAGAAGAAAATGATGATGGAAATTACGCCAAGAATTGCAGGAATGATGGTGAACATCATCAGCAAACCGCGTGTTGACTCTGCCGTCTGTACTTCGTTTGGTGAGAATCCTACCGATGCCATCAACGTAAGTGCAATGTATGCGCCCACAGCCCAACCGATTTTCTGCGACATTGTGGACGCCGAAAATATCAATCCTGTGGCTCGTTGACCGTTTTTCAATTCTGAATAGTCGGCAATGTCGGCGTACATAGCCCACAAAAGTACGCTTAGCGGACCGCCGGTTACAGAACCCAAGAATTGGCAGAAATAGATTAGATACAATTGGCTTGCGTCCAAGACGAATACAGCCGCTGTCGAAATGATTGAAATGATAAAGGAGATGACAAAAACTTTTTGTTTCCCATATCGTGTCGCAAACCAACTCACAATCAATACGCCGATGAGCGATGAAAGTTGTCCGATTACGTTGTAAATTGATACCAATGTGTTGTAATCATACGTTTGTTCACCCATAAACGGAATCGTAAGTGTTTGATTCTGAACGATGTATTTAAAGTAATGCACTGTCACGCTACTTTTGGTTGCCGTGTACAATATAAAGGTGAGTGTCGCGAATACCAAAATCAGCCATGGTTTGTTCGTGAATAGTTCCTTTAAATCTTTGCCAATGGAGTTTTTGGCAACATTCTTTGGTGGGTGAACGCGTTCTTTTGTGCCTTTGAACGTGATGAAGAAAAACAACACTGCAAACACGCCGACAATCATAAAGAATCGCGACCAACCTTTGGCAGGAACCGATATTTTTGAAATGGAAATCGGCGATTCTTCAGCAAAAATACCATCAAGAGCGATGGATTTTGTGCCAAATCCTTCCTTGAGTTTTACAACCATGCCGGTAGGCGTGCTGTAAAGCGTGTCGTTGTCGTAATTGTCTTCTTTGTTGAAAATGGTTACGTCAATAATTTTTGTTGTTTGACCGTTGTCAAGCGTAAGATTTGCAAAACCTTGCGATTCTTGTTCGTTGATGGTGAGTGTTTTGTCAACAACTTCGGCACGAATGATTGATTCGTTGTTTTCGCCAAGTTTCTGCGTTGCAGGTAGCAATGTGGCAGAAATAATGATTCCTGCTGCAAAGGCGAAAATGAACTTGATTGACGACACGCTCGTTCGTTCGTTTGAGTTCGGCGAAATCACGCCCAGCAACGAGGTATATGGAATGTTGATGATTGTGTAGATAATCATCACAAGGAAGAACGTGATGTATGCCCAGATGGTTTTTCCCGCCAGACCAAAGTTTGGCGTGGTGAATGTGAGAAATCCTGCAATGGCGAGTGGCACGCAAAACCAGAGCAGATAAGGACGGAATTTTCCCCATTTCGTTTCCGTTCTGTCGGCAATCATACCCATTACAGGGTCGTTTACGCCGTCAAAAATACGGGTAATGAGAAACATTGTGGCTGCAATGCTCGCTGGAAGCAGGAATACGTCGGTGTAGAAGTACGTGAAGTACAACATAAATGTTTGCCAATACAAACAAGAGGCAAGGTCACCGAATCCGTAGCAGAATTTTTCTCTGAATGAAAGTTTACCGTCGTTTAATTCCATTATTTCTTAGATTTAGAGTTATTTTTTACTTGTTGAGACATTCTTTTTGCCGCATCTCCAAAATTCTTGAGTGTTCCGAAATCTCCCGTTCCTGCTCCGTTCGATGTCCACGGATACACGCCGTCGTAGCCGAGCGAATAGGGGAGCGAATAGATTTCGTCGTAAGAGATTGGGAATCCGTAGATTTTATTGTTTGCAGGCGTTTCGCCTATAATGCACGGCTTGTCGTCCAAACCCCAATGTTCGGGCGTTTCGTGGAACGGATTACCGAATTGGTTTGTCCATTCATAATAATGTATCTGCCAAAAATCGAGATAGGCGAGGGGATTCATCGTCATATCCTGTAAAATTGCATCGCTCCACTTGTTGCCTTCAAATTTGTCGCAACTCCATTTAACCGACGCACTGCCCACAGTTACAAGCACTTGTGTGTTATAGGAGTGGATTGCCGCCGCGCACATTCCCACGAACATCTGCATAAAATCCCATTCCATTTTGCCGTATTTTTTATGTTCGTGCATCCATTCTGGTTCGTTGCAGATGTCGATTGCAAAAAAATATGGATTGTCCTTGTATCGTTCCATCAAAGGTTTGAGGAACGTGTCGCAGTATTGTTGGAGTTTTTGGGTACAGTTCAGCAGCGCCATCCAATTTTTGGAGGCAGGTTTTGTCTCGTCAAGATTATCGAACGACGATATGGTGGCGATGACATAGATTTTATGTTTTGTCGCCAAATTCATCAAATAGTCGAGATTGTCCCAAAATTGTTGCGTGGCAGGATGTGTAACACCTTCGACATCAACAAAAGGTTGACCTGCGGCGTCGCAACTAATCCATATTCTGCTGCTATTGATGCCGTTTTTTTCAAGTTTTGCAAACTCGTCAGCCCAAAATTGAGGATTGAAATTTCCTCCGAAATCGTTCCAATTGTCCCACGGCGTGTTGGTTCCGACAAGAAATATTTTTTCCCCATTGCGGACAAACGAATTCCCTTGGATGGAAATCCGTTGTGCACTTAGTCCACTGCAAAAGACTGATATTGTGAATAATAAAGTAGCTATTCGTTTCATTATTCTACTACAATCTTTGATTTATAAGTCTCGTTGTTTAATCGGATAGTTATGGCGTAAGTTCCTGTTGCTAAGCCAGTTCGCATACACGTAGCCCGTCCTCCGTTGAATGTCGCATATTTTATTGCCGCAAGTTTTCCTTCGGTGTTTGTGAACGAAACGAGCGCTTTCCCCTCGGCATTCGGTAATTCCAATGTGAACGAGTCAACTGCGCATGGGTTCGGGTAAATGTTAAGCGGATTTTGAACAGATTGAATATTAGTTTTGTCAGGAATCACATAAATTTCAAACTCGAAGTTATTTGAAACGCCAAAGAAGTCAGTTGCGACAACCATAATGTAGTGGGAGCCTGTATCGGCGGCTGATGGTGTCCCCGTTAAGTAATATGTATATGGGTCGAATGACAACCATTTGGGGAGGCAGGGGCAGTTTAGGCTTTCGTCGATTGCCGTAATAGTGAGCACATCATAGTTCTCGTCGGTAAAGAATGAACGAAGTATTTGATAATCAAAAGGTTCGTTGATACGTGCCGCTTGGAATATGGATTTTTTTGCAGCTTTGATTCGTGCACCGTTGTTGGCGTGGTCATCGAAATCGTATGCTTGAACTTCGGTTAGTGAATATCCCCAGCTAGTGGCACGTTTTGTGAAGTTGATTTTTATGTAACGGCACACAATCGGGTCTTCGTCGTCTTTACGGAGAACAATGTTACTTTTGATGATTTGTCCTTGTTTCACAGTGAACACTGTTTCCCATGATTTACCGTCTTTTGATGTTTCAATTGTGTATGCATCGGCGTAGGCTCCTTTACTTTCTATAGCATTCCATTCCCAATTTAGTACAATTCTGCGGATATTTTCCTCTTGGAGCATATCGAAGCAAATAAATTCATCGTCGTTATATTGTGAACTCCAACGAGTTGTATCGACGCCGTCGTTTGCGTAGTAGGGCAGATATAGGTCATCTTCAACGCTGGAATAGGTCACAAACGCATTGAGCAGTTTGTTGGCATTGGGGTTGCCCTGTTCACGGACAAGAACGGTGAATGTTTGAGAAATGAATTTTCCTCCTTTGTCAGTTGCGGTCACTACAATAACGCCGTGTCCTGTGGTGTCGGCTTTGGCCGTGAAACTGACCGTTCCGTCTTCGGCAATTTCAGCTGTAACAACGCCTTTTGAACTGATTGTATAAGTAAGTTGGTCGTTCGCATCATCGGAAAAATAGTCGTTTGCGTTAATGTAAGCCTCAACTTTTGCGGCGTTTTTGAACAAAACCGTATCGGCTATTCGTTTTTTTATTTGTGGAATATAGTTGAAAGCAGGGTCATGTTGGATAATAATATGTTCAGGGTATTTTTCCTGCAATAAACCAAATGCTTCCTCCATATCGGGCAAGCCACCGTTGCCGTCGTGGTTGGTGTATGTCCATCCCAAACCGCCTGAGAAACCATTGTCGTAGAGCCACTGCATTGATTCCGTGGTTGTTTTTTGATTCTGTCGTCCAGGTTGAAATGTTTTTCCTTTTTGCGCAATCATTCCGTATGCTGGAAATTCACCAATAATCACAGGCTTTTTGTCGGTTTCTTTTGCGTAGAATGTGTCGTATGTGCGGTGGAACGGCGAGTAGTCTGCACCACGTTCAGCGGGGTAGTAATGGAACATATAAAAATCAAGATATCCGTCTTTGTCGTGTCCTACATTATATAAAGCTTCGTCGCTGAAATAATTTTGTCCACTGTCGTATTTCGCAATCGTGAGAATTGTCCAGTTCCCGTTGGAAACTTTTGCGTCCGGGTCGGTACGATGGATTGCGCCAGCACACATGTTCACAAACCGTTGCACATCGGTCATGGTTACGTAGTCGAAATTTTTCCAGTTTGCATAACTTGTCATTCCTTCTGGTTCGTTGAATATTTCCCAGCAAAGAATCGCCGTATGTTTTTTCAGACGGGTCACCATTGGTATCAGAGCGTTGTCAATATAACGTTGTGTGGCAATGGAGTCGGTCAGTAATAATTTATTGCGTCGCACGCGGTCAATCGCCTGCTTTGTCCCAGCGTCGCCATCGTCGGTGCAAACCATACCATGCGCCCAAAGGCAAAGACTCACCACAATTCCTTTGGTGGCGGCAATGTCCATCGCAAGTTCAAGATTATTAAGTGCAATTTCCGAAATTCCAATAACAGTGTCAGTTTTGGAGTCGTAGGTTGGCGTGCTTCTTCCGTCAACGTGAATCCACCAACGAAGCGTGTTTCCGCCTGCATTTCTTACATTGTCGCATATCGAAGTCCATTCTTCCTCGTCGAACATTGTGAGGTCGTTTCCGTATTTCATCCACGCCACATTGATACCGCTAACAAAAATGTCCTGTCCTCTGTGGTTAATAAAATTTTGTGCCGAGAGAGATAGTGTATAAAGTACACTAAGGATTAAAATTGAAATTGTTTTTCTCATACCCATAAAACCTTTTTTTATATCAAAAAAAATAATTCCTAAACGTGTTGAATTTTACAAATATAAAAAAAACGGAACATAGAATCAGCTTGATTAAAATAAATTTCTGAAACGACAAATTTTGCTGAAAAAATGGAGTAAAAAACGAAGAGTTTTTATAATTTTGGGGGCTTATTATCAATACATAGTTTGTTAATGAATTGTGTGAAAATAGAATAGGGTTTATTAAAATTTAATTGTCTAGTATATATAATAAAAGGTATCATATAATGAAACGTATCATCCTTCAAATTGCTCTTGTGTTTGGAATGTTGGTTCCAACATTCGGACAGGTAAAACTTAATGAGATACAAACTTCGAATTCAAAAACCCAGATGGATCCTGATTTTTATAAATATAAGGACTGGGTTGAATTGTATAACCCGACGAATTCAGCGGTGAATTTGGCGGGTTTTTATTTGACCGACAATAAGGATAAACCTCGGAAATGGCAGATTCCATCTGGTCAAACAATCGCAGCAAAGGGATTTTTGTTGATTTATTGCGATGGGGAAGATGTAGTGGCAAAGGCAATGCACACAAATTTCAAATTGTCGTCGGGTGGCGATGTGCTGTATTTGTATTCGCCTACAATGTTTTTGGCGGATTCTGTGAAAATTGCCTCAATTGAAACTGATTACACGTATGGTCGTTTGGCTGACGGAACGGGTGCTTGGGGTGCATTATCGAAACCAACGCCGGGTAAAGCGAATGTCTCAACCACAGTGAAAGGTTTGGCGCCGAAACCAAATTTTTCTGTCGCTGGTGGTTTCTACAGCAAGAATCAGTCTGTGACGCTTTCGTCGTCATTGGAAGGGGCGGTTATCCGCTACACTACCGACGGCTCGGAACCTACCGAGAATTCTCCGATTTATGAAGGTGCGATAACTGCGGAAAAGAAATCAAGCGAATCGTTGATCAGCGGTTATAATCGTCAGAATAAAACACAGGTTCAGCACTATCAATGGGCGAGTGGCGATGGTATTATGTCTCAACCATCGGTATATAATTGGGGCTCAGTGGAAAAAGGTTTTGTGATTAAGGCAAAAGTGTTCCATCCTGATTATGTTCCAAGTGTTACTGCCTGTCAGACATACTTTATAAATATGTCGCGCCCGTCGTTGCCGATAGTTTCAGTGTCGGTTGACAAGGGAAGTTTCTTCAGCGCGGACAGCGGAATTTACATTCAAGGTACGAATGGAGTTAGACGAGGAGGTGATGGCGACGTTACTGCAAACTGGAACCACGATGATTGGGAACGCAAAGTGTTTGTTGAATATTTCGACCAAAATGGAAATCGTCAGTTTGGTGTGAATGCGGGAGCAAAAGTTATGGGTGCTATTTCGCGTCACTCCGATTTGAAATCGCTCAATATTATAATGAGGAAGAAATACGAAGATGGAAAAATTGAATATCCAATATTTGGTGAAGACGGTCTTGATACATACGAATCATTTGTTTTAAGAAACTCAGGAAACGACTGGGAACAGGGTATGTTCGCCCGTGATGCCGTCGCACAGGCTATTGTGCGTGGTCAGTGCGATTTGGAAACGCAGGCGTATAATCCTGTGGTAATGTATCTAAACGGAGAATATTGGAGTATCATCAATATGCGTGAACGTTATGATAAACATTATTTCGGTGGGTATTATGATTATGTTGACGAAGGAAATATTGATTTGTTGAAGATTAACAAGGAAAAAAATAGTTTCAATGCTTCTGATGGCGATTCTCTACGTTACGAAGAAATGATGCTGTATTTGAAGCAGAATTCTATGGCTGAGGCTGAAAATTATGAATATGTAAAGAACCACTACTTGGATGTTGACAATATGATTAACTATTATATTGCCCAACTGTTCTGTCAGAACACCGACTGGCCCGACAATAATATGCGTTTGTGGCGACCACGCACCGAAAATGGTAAATTCCGTTTCCCGTGGTACGATACTGATTTCGGATATGGTTTGTGGGGTGGTAAGGCTTATGACAATCCATTCACTAATTTCTATAATAAGAAAAAATATGCTCCGGTAATCTTGTTTGATTATATGATGAAGAACGACGACTTCAAGAATGAGTTCATTCAACGGTTCTATTATATGTTGAACACGGTTTACGAAGCAAATCGTAGTAAAGGAATCATTCAAAATATAGAAGACAAAATTGCAAACGAACGTTCTATTAGTGACTCAAAATGGCAGAGAAGCGAAACAGCACGGTATAGTTCTTATCTTGCGTCAAGCGTGAAATCGTTTGCCGAAGAACGTGTTTCGAATATGAGAGGATTCTTAAATTCTCGTTATGGCGAAAAAGGTTCGGCAAAATTGACGGTGAACTACACAGCTTCGCAAGGTACAGTGCAGCTTTGCGGCTTGAATGTTACTTCGGGCTATTCTGGTGCGCAATACAAGAGCACGCCAATCCGTATGACGGCAATTCCAAATGATGGCTATAAATTCGTGGCTTGGCAGACGGGAAATGGTCAAAATCTTTCATCGGAGTTGGAATATAAATTGACCATCACGGGCGATTACACAATAAAAGCTGTTTTTGAAAACCGTTCAACGGAAAGAAACTTGTATATCAACGAGTTCTTGGCTGCAAACACAACCGATATCGTTTCTCCAATCGGCAAACACGAAGATTGGATTGAAATTTATAATGATGGAAATTCTGAAGTGAATTTGGCGGGTTTGTACTTGTCTGACGACCGCACAAATCTTACGATGTACCAAATTCCATATACACAGTTGGATTCCACAAAAATTCCGTCGAAAGGTTTTGTGAGATTCTATGCCGACAATGATTATATGGAAGGCGCACTTCATCTACCATTCAAATTAGACAAAGCAGGCGGTGTTGTGATTTTGGCGCAAAAATCAACAAATGGCACTGTTACTGTGCTCGACAGCGTCCATTACGAAAAACAAAATTCTGATGTTTCGTATGGTCGCTATCCTGATGGTTATTCTGATTTGACAATTTTCACAAAAACGACTCCTGGCTCGTCCAATAAAATTGTTTCAGGAACTGACATTGACGGACTTGTAATTACCGAGTTTATGGCGAAAAACCAAACTACGGCAATGGAGGAGACAGGTACGTATGCCGACTGGTTCGAAATTTACAACTCAACAAATGCGGCTATTGATTTGGGTGGCTTGTTCGTGACAAATAATTTGAACAATCCGACTATGTATATGATTCCGAAAGGCGAACCGACAAAAACGACCGTAAGTGCGGGAGGATATTATATTTTCTGGTGCGACAAGCAGACTGCAATCAATCCTAACCATGTTGATTTCAAATTGAATGCGGAAAAAGGTGATATCGCCATCGTGCAGTTGCGTGGTTCCGAAAACTATATAATCGACCAATTGTCATATACAAACCAAGCCGAAGACGTTTCTATGGGTCGCTATCCTTCGACTACATCGGATTTCATTTATATGTTGAATCCGACTCCGGGCGAGGCGAATCGACAATCTTCTCCTGTGGAACGTATCACTGGCGTGACAATAAACGAAGTTCTTGCTATGAACTCGTCTGTTGTAATTGATGAATCTACAGGACTTTACAGTGATTATATTGAAATTTACAATGGAACTTCCGCACCTATTGATTTAGGTGGTCTGTATATTAGCGATTCGTTGGGAACTCCACTTCGTTTCAAGATTCCAACAACCAACTCAAAATTAACGACTGTTCAGGCTGGGAAATGGCTTACTTTCTGGGCTGACGGAAAACCTGAGCTTGGCGAAAATCACTTGGATTTCAGCCTCGATGCTGTGAACGGCGAAGATGTCGTGCTTTCGCAACTTACTGAAGATGGTTTGGTGATTATTGACCAAGTTTCGTTTGGCCCGCAAACGGCAAATATTTCGTATGGACGTTATCCTGAAACTGCTGAAAATTGGGAAACAATGAGTCCAACGTATGGCGTTAAGAATCAATCATTTAATTCAAGTGTCGCTCTCAAAACCCTAACATCGGACGTGGGGACGATTTTGCCAGTTTTGTCAACTTCGATTTTGAATTACGAATGTGCTGTGCCGGCAGGAACAACCGATGCTCCTGTGATTTCGGCAACGGCGGCGCACGACCGTGCTACGGTTACTATTACACAGGCAAAATCGTTGAATGATGTGGCTGTAATTAAGGTAATTTCCGCAAATGGTTATAATAGTGAAGTTTACAAGGTGTCATTTAAAATTGCCGCTTCGCCTGACGCAACACTTGCTACTTTGATTTCGGCAGGAGGATCAATGTCGCCAGCGTTCGACCCAGAGGTTGAAAATTATGTGGTGAACTTGTCAACAGCGTATGTTCCTTACATTACGGCTATTCCGAGCAATCCGAATGCAATGGTTGATGTGGATTATGCAGAAACAGCTTCCGAAGCTACGGTGGTAACAGTTACCGCTGAAGATGGTTCTACAAAACAATACGAGCTTACATACACAATGTCAAGCTCTCAAAACATTGTGACAGAATGGTCTGATGATTTTTCATCGGGAATCGGAAATTTGTCAACAAACAATTCTATCCATATCATCGCTGAACACACTACTCCTGGTGGATTTGGTCAGGCTGCGAATACTGATGTGGCAATTGCGCTTAATGAGAAGGAAACCGATGTTGAATATGGATATGTGGAATATCATCTGCCAACGGGATACGTGCTCGATGGTTCTGCAGCATTAAATGTTTCGATGTCGCTTTCTGTGCCAAACGATGGAACTACAGTGAACGGTATTAGAGTTTCGAATCAATACATCAATTTCAGTATGGCACTTGTTGATGCGTATGGAAACGTGTCGAATTATATGAGCGGTGAAATAAATCCAGACACAAAATCCCGTTCTGTTGATTTTGGTTCAGCAAGTTTTATTACAAAATCGGCTATAGTTGCGTTGAGAATTGGTTTGTATGCACCAAACGATAACAAGAAGGAGCGTAAAAAAGCTGTGTATATAGATGATTTGGTTATCGGTCCGAAGGTTGCAACGGGACAATCACAAGTTGTGGTATTGTCGAATAATGCTGATTTGGCTACTTTGTCATCAAATGTAGGAACATTGTCGTCACCGTTTGACAAAGATGTTCACGAATATACGTTGATTTTACCTGCTGGAACGGAAACAATTCCAACAATTTCCGCTTCGGTTTCCGACGAAACAGCAACGCTCGAAATTGCGCAAGCATCTGATCTGAATGGCGTAGCACACGTAAGCGTGATTTCGCAGGATATGACAGTAATCAATGAATATGCAATTCAATTGGAATTGACGCCTGAAGTTGTTGAAGGTCATACTGATTTGGTTATTCAACCTGCAATGAAGGGGTGGCACAGTTCGTCGAATGTGTATGATTTGAACTATAATGGTGGCGATATTGCTGTCGCGTACAACAGGACATCGGCTTCGTCGGATGCTATTACATATAATGTATTGGAATCGGCGACAAAAATTCTTGATTTGACGAACTACCCGTACGCTTCGGTAAAAATGAAATCAACTGTCGCAACTAATTTGTTCGTGGAATTGTTCGACGCTACGGGTAAGAAAACATCGTCGAGCATCGCTCCTGTTGCATGCGAGGCAGGAAACGAAATGGTTACGTATATATTCGATTTTACCCAGTATTTGGGCAACATTGATGCATCGAATGTATATGGAATGAACATCTATTTCGACAAAGGTTCGGCAACGGCTATCAACGGTACAATTAAAATTGATGAATTGCGTTTGGGTAAAAATGTCGAAATCGTTATTAACCAAGCGCCTGTATGGGCTGCTATAGCAGAACAGAAAATATCGCAAGGCGATTCGTTCGACAACATCAACTTGCGTGTGAAAGTAACCGACGATTTGACAGATGTTGCAGATTTGGATTTGAATCTTGAAAACAATGTTGAAAATCTTACTGTTACGCTTGAAAATGGCGTATTGGAGGTTTCTCCAATAGATCCTGAATGGATTGGCTCGGAGGTTGTAAAAGTAAGCGCAACTGATGCCGAAGGCGAAAGTTCAACAGTCTCAATTACTTATACGGTTGAAGAATTGAAAATTGATGTGTTGGCTGTTTCGTTCACACAAAGTTCTATAGAATTGGCAGAAGGAGAGCAGGCAAATATTGCAAGCTACTTGGTAATTGAACCAGAAAATGCCACGAAAGACAACATAGAGTGGTCGGTTTCAAATAAAACGTTTGCTACAATTAGTGGCGTTGGTGTGTTGAAAAATCAAGTCGTATATGGTCAAGAAACTATCGTGGTGACGGTTGAAGTAACCGATAAGAACAATCATGTATTTACCAAAGATATGGAAGTTGTATTAAATGGTTGTCCTACCAAAATTACGTTGGTTTCCGCTGAAAGCGATTCTATACCAATGTATTATGGCGAAACCAAACAACTTACCTATTCGTTGTATCCGGCAAATGCATGTTTGAAATCGGTGACTTATTCAAGTTCAAATCCTGATGTGGCAACTATTTCCACAGCTGGTTTAATTACAGCTTCGCAAGCTACCAAAGGTAAAACGACCATTACTATTACTACTCACGATGGGTATTCAGCTCATACGGAAACTTGTGATGTATATGTTTCAAAAGATTGTTCGGGTGATATTGTGTTGAGCTTAAACAAGACAAAAGTTGATTTGTTGGAAGACGAAGATTTTGAATTGGTTGCTACAATCACTCCTGATGATGAATGTGCGCAAAGCAAGGAGATTACATGGACTTCGTCGAATGAGTCGTTTGTTACTGTCGAAAATGGTTCGATTCATGCGGTGGCAGCTGGTTCTGCGATAATTACAGCGGAAACAACTGGTAATGGGGTGACATCGGCAAGTTGCGAGGTCGTGGTTTCAAGAGATTGCAATTCGGGAGCATTGGAAATAGCATTGAGTTCTACCAAAGAAACCTTGTACATGAATGGAGAACTGAATCTTACCGCTGAAATTCTTACACCAAATCCGTGTGACAAGAAGATAAACTGGTCATCGTCGAAGGAATCTGTTGTGAAAGTTCAAAATGGTACGGTAGTGCCTATGGGCTATGGAACAGCAGTTGTTCGGGCTACTGCCGCACAAGACGAAAATTCGTATGCGGAATGTGAAATCACTGTTCAGAAAAGGCCTGTTACCGACATTATTGTAACTCCTACAGTAAGCCGTATGGACGTTGACATGACTCAACAAGTGACTGCGGAAATCTTGCCATTGGAGGCTGAAGATAGAGATATTGTATGGTCAACAGATAATGAGGAAATCGCTACTATTACACAAAAAGGTGTTCTGACTGGCGTTTCCGAAGGTTCTGTGCAAGTTATAGCAAAGTCGGTTTATTATCCTACTGTTGTTGGTTCTTGTACTATTCAAATTCTTCCAGTTACAGCAATCAGTATTGCTATGGAACCATCTGAAGTTGTTTTGAGTGTGGGTGAAAAACAGCGCGTTGCTGTGACATTCAATCCTCTTAACACAACGGACAAGAGTTTAACTTGGTCATCTCTTGATGAGGATGTCGCTCGTATGGTTGGTGATACAATTGTGGCTGCTGGCGTCGGTACAACTTCGATAGTGGCAACAACGAAAAACAACGTGACGGGTATTGTAACTGTAAATGTTATCGAAACTGCGGTCCCTGTTGAAAGTGTTTCGGTGTCGCCAAAAACATTGACAATGTATGTGGGTGATACACAAAAGGTTGCTGTAGAAGTACTTCCTGATGATGCGTCAAATCCATCGGTGACTTGGAAATCTTCTGATGAATCGATTGCTACCGTAAGTTTGACAAGTGGTGAAATTCAGGCACTAAGACCTGGTGACGTTACAATCACTGCTTCGTCAGGAAATGGAAAAACCGATGATGTTGCGGTAACGGTTAAATATCCGGAATTAACTTCTGTATCGTTCAGCGAAACAACAGTGAACGTGGCGCAAGGCAAGACGGTTAATTTGGCTGATTTGCTTGTGAAAGAACCACGTAATGCAGAAATGAAATCCGTTGTTTGGAGTGCTAATAACGAAAGCGCTTCAATTTCCGAAACAGGTGTTTTGACCAACAACCTTGAATATGGAGAGGCCAATGTTACAGTTACTGCGGTTGTTACTGATACGTATGGAACTGCGAAAGAGGCAACTATTACTGTGAAAATGACTGGTTGTCCGAACCGCATTACAGGCTTGACGCTTGAGACGAACAAGATTGTTGTTGAAAAATCAGGTTCCGCACAAATTAATTATACTATAGAACCAATGAATGCTTGCGTGGCATCGGTTGAATACAATGTTGAAAATCAAGCGTATGTTACTATTTCTAATGGTGAAATAAATCCTGTCGCTGTCGGTTCAACTATTGTTCATGTGGTTGTTTCCGATGGATTCTCAACATTCGAGAAAGATGTCGAAGTTGAAGTGGTTAAGGATATTATTCCAGTTACTTCTGTTGAGATAGAGGAAGGAACTTCGCTTTCAAAATCGTTGGGTGAAGAATTTACAATGCACGCTATAGTTTTACCTGATGATGCAAGCGACAAATCAATCGTATGGTCTTCGTCGAACGAAAATTATGCTACGGTTGACAAGGATAATGGTACGGTAACTTTATTGAAAGAAGGTACTGTGACGATTAAGGCAACAGCACAAAATAATGAATCTGCATCGTGTAGAATTACTATTTCGGCAGTGCCAGTTACAAGCCTTGAATTGAACAAGACAACGGCGAATTTGGAAATGTACGGAACTGTCCAATTGACTGCAACTGTTAATGAAGATGCAACAAACAAAACAGTAGCTTGGTCGTCAGCAAATACTGATGTCGCTACTGTTGATGAAAATGGTAATGTGGAAGCCAAGGGTGTCGGTACGTGTGAGATAAAAGCAACTGCAGGTTCGAAAACTGCGACATGCGTTGTTACGGTATCGCATATACAACCAACATCGTTGACGATTATACCAGAATCTGTAACGGTTGACATTGATAAGTCTGAACGGTTGATCGCATCGTGGATGCCGCTTAATGCAACAGACACTACTATTACGTGGCGTTCGGAAAACGAAAATATTGCCACGGTGTCGAATGGCGTCGTAACTGGTGTTGCGGCTGGAACAACAAATATTATTGTAAAAGTTGGTAAGAACGCATCTGCTTTAGTTCCTGTGACTGTAAACGAAATGATGGCAACGTCAATTACGGTTAATCCTACATCGGTAACATTACAACCAAAAGGACAACAGGTGTTGGTTGCAACAGTTTTGCCAGAAAAAACATCCGACAAATCAGTGAAATGGACATCTTCGGACGCAACGAAAGTGTCGGTTGATGAAAACACGGGTAAAATCACTGCAAACGCGTTGACCGATGAAGACGTGCCTGTAATTATTACGGCAACTACAAAGAACGGAATTACAGCAACGTGTGAGGTTTCGGTTACTGTGAACATTATCCCTGTTGAGAGTGTGACAATCAAACCGTCGGAACTTGAAATTCAACTTGGTAAATATCAATCTCTTACAGCTGAAATTTATCCGGCAAACGCAACCAATAAATCAGTCGTTTGGGAATCGTCAAATCCTGCGGTTGCTACTGTCAGCCAATATGGTAGTGTTACAGCGCGTTCAATTGGTACTGCTGTCATCACGGCCAAAGGTGGTGATGGTGTTTCAGGAACGTGTACGGTAGAAGTAAAAGCTGTTGAAATTCAAGAAATTGCACTTAGTGATGTGTCGCTTGGCGTTACGGAAAGTCAGCTGTTGAGTGCGACCATAACGCCTTCTGATGCTACTGTCAAAACGCTTACGTGGTCGGTTGACGATGAAACCATCGCTACTATCGATGCCACAAGCGGAAAAATCACTGGCGAGAGTGAAGGTACGACAATCGTCCGCGCAACTGCGAAAAATGGCGTTTCGGGATGGGCAACTGTAACAGTGTCAAGTAAAGCAATTCCTGTTACGAGCATTCGTCCAAATGGTAAATCGAAGAATATCAATATCGGCGAAGAAATTAATTTGTCGGAACTAATTATTTTTAATCCAACAAATGCTACAAATAAAGCATTGGTATGGTCCGTAACCGAACAAAAAGCTGATTATGAGGACGAATCAACGTTGGTTGCCACAATCGACAGCCGTACGGGAATCCTTACTGGTAAAGTTTCTGGTTATGTTAAGGTATCGGCGCGTTCAGTGTCAAATCCTGATGCAAGTCCAGCATCAATGACAATTGTGGTGAATCCTATTCACGTAACAAATGTTGTTATGAGTGAAACAGAAGTGGAATTAGTAATCAATGAGCAAAAAACATTGACGGCTCAGGTAATGCCGCTTAATGCTTCTTGTAAAACAGTGAAATGGGAAACTGATGACCCGAATGTAGTTTCAGTGTCGTCGTCGGGCGTGATTTTGGGTTTGACAAAAGGAACCGCAAATATAAAAGCTCGCTCAACTGAACGTAATGCGATTTATGCAACATGTAAGGTTACTGTAATAGACGAACCAATTCGTGAAATCATTGCGTCGGCTGACACAATCCACTTCTCGTCAACTGGAGATATGAGTGCTATAACTATTACTGTAAATCCTGAAGATGCTGAAACAAGTGCTATTGAATGGATATCATCCAACCCATCGGTAGTTGATATTGACGGCTTGTGGAAGAACAATACACAGTGTTTGCTTGTAGCCAAAGGCTTTGGTGAAGCTACAATTACTGCACGGGCATCAAGTGGTGTAACGTGCGAAGTGGTTTGTGTGGTTGCAAAACCAGTTGTTGCGAATACAGCTCCGTCGTTCCAACCAATTCCTGCACAAATGTTGGCAGTTGATGAGCCTGTCTCTATCAATTTGAATGACTATTACTTTGATGCGGAAGGCGATAGAATAATTTGGACTCCAGATGAGAATGGCAGCAACATTACTTGTGAAATTGATGGTAGTGGTAAGGCAACATTCTCAATCAAGGATGCGAAGGGTAAAATGGGTATGCAGATGATTTTGATTAAAGCACGCGATGGCAAAGGTGCTGAAGCTGAAACAAATCAAATTATCTTTACTCTGAAAGATCCTGGAAATCAAAAACCCGATGCTGTTTCCGAAATTCAATTGTCGGACGTAATTGCATATCCAAATCCAACAAACGGACTGTTCACAGTATCGTTTGAAACGGAAGCTCCTCAAGATTGTAAGATAGAAATCTACGCAATGTCGGGGAGAAAAGTATTCTCCGAAACAGTATCGGTATTCGGTGAATATGCACAGGAATTTGATTTGACTGGTTATGTGAAAGGAACGTACTTCGTGATTGTAACTACTGGCGATGAACGTAAAACTATCAAGGTGTTGTTGAAGTAAAAGCGCGCTGACGGGTATGAGACAATGGAAACGGTGTGTGGTTTTATTTTTCGTATGCTTGGCGACTGTGCTGCGTGCGGAAGAAAACTATGAGTGGGGGAGTTTGCCTTTGGGCGGTGGCGGTTTCGTGTCTGGCGTGGTTGCGCATCCTACTGAAAAAAATCTGTTTTATGCCCGTACCGATGTCGGTGGTCTCTATCGATGGATTGAAGAGTCGCAATCGTGGAAACCGCTTACAGATTGGATTTCAGAAGATGATAAGGGTTTGTTTGGAATTGAAAGTGTTGCATTAGACCCTCAAAAACCAGAAATGCTGTATGTGTTGGCAGGAATCAGTTATTTTAGCGGCGGAAAAACGGTGATAATGATTTCTGATGACTATGGTGAATCATTCCGTATAGTTGATGTTTCATCAAAATTCAAAGCCCACGGTAATGGCGATGGTCGTCAGATGGGCGAACGTCTCGCTGTTGACCCTCATAATAGTAAGGTGATTTATTGTGGTTCGCGCTCGGCGGGATTGTTCAAGTCAACCGATGGGGGATTGTCGTGGAATTCTGTTTCGTTTCCTGTAACATCCACAAATAATGGCGTGGGTATCAATTTTGTTCAATTCGATGAAACATCAACGGTTAGCAATGGTGTGACGCAGAAAATATATGTGGGAACGGCACAAACGGGTAACTCGTTGTACGTGTCCACGAATGGCGGAAACTCGTGGACGGCTATCAGCGGACAACCTACGCAGTTTATGCCGCACCGTTGTGCTATGAAAGATGGCGTATTGTATGTGACGTATGCTAACGGTGCTGGACCGGGTATCGGTACTGCGGGCGGATTTGTGTATAAATACAATGGCTCGTGGACGAATATTTCTCCTTCGGATAATACGTCGGATTATAGTTATGGTGGAATCTCCATCGTGGGTAATAGAATTGTTGTTACAAGCGTTGGTTGTTATAAAATGCAGTCGTGGAATGGTTCGTGTGACTGGCAAACTGCTACGTGGGGCGATGAAATTTTTGTAAGCGACAACCTTGGCTCTTCGTGGACAGCGTTGTTTAGTAGTTGCAAGGTTACATTTGATGCAAATTCTGTTCCGTGGGTGAAAGACCACGCAATGCACTGGACTGGGTGTGCTACGTTAGACCCATCTAATGCGAAACGATGCTTTTTCATTTCAGGAAATGGATTGTTTATGACCGACAATCTGAGTTCCTCCACCATAGATTTAAAATTTATGGTAAAA
>DFGI01000070.1 GCA_002371705.1 Bacteroidales bacterium UBA3754 | reverse complement strand
GAAGACGGTACGGGTATTGTACATATTGCTCCGACATTCGGTGCCGACGATGCTTTCGTGGCAAAAAAATACGGAATTGCGGGCTGTATGGTTATCGATAAGAACGGAAAGGAATCTCCGCTTGTTGACAAGCAAGGCCGTATGTTCCCGATAGAAAACATGTCGCCTGAATTTGTTGCAAATAATGTGAATGTTGACTTGTACAAAATCTATTCGGGACGATATGTCAAGAATGCGTTTGACGACACGCTTACCGAAAACGATGCGACGTTGGACATTGACTTGTGCGTTGAATTGAAAAAAGATAACAAGACATTCAAAGTTGAAAAACACGTCCACAATTATCCGCACTGCTGGAGAACTGACAAACCAATCATCTACTATCCACTTGACTCATGGTTCATTAAAACACCTGAATTGAAGGAGCGGATGATGGAACTGAACAACACAATCAATTGGAAACCAGCGTCGACGGGTTCGGGACGATTTGGCAAATGGCTGGAAAACTTGAACGATTGGAACCTTTCTCGTTCTCGTTTCTGGGGAACGCCGCTTCCAATTTGGATGACAGAAGACAAAACCGAAGAAAAGTGCATCGGCTCGTTGGAAGAATTGAAAAACGAAATTGATTTGTCTATCAAGGCTGGATTTATGAAGGAGAATCCATTGAAAGACTTCGTCGTTGGTGATTTTTCAAAGGAAAACTACAATAAATTCGACATTCACCGCCCATACGTTGACAATATTATTCTTGTTTCGCCGAAAGGTCAGAAGATGTACCGCGAAACGGATATTATCGATGTTTGGTTTGATTCTGGTTCGATGCCGTACGCGCAAATTCACTATCCTTTTGAAAACAAAGAAACGTTCAAGACTGTGTTTCCTGCGGATTTCATTGCCGAAGGTGTTGACCAAACACGTGGTTGGTTCTTCACATTGCATGCAATCGCCACAATGTTATTCGACAGCGTTGCATTTAAAAACGTGGTTTCCAATGGTTTAGTGCTTGATAAAAACGGAAACAAAATGTCGAAGCGACTTGGAAACGCCATTGACCCGTTCAAGGAAATCGAAGCGCAAGGCGCCGACCCTGTGCGTTGGTATATGATTACCAACTCGTCGCCATGGGACAACCTGAAATACGACAGTGAAGGCGTTGAAGAAGTAAAACGAAAATTCTTCGGAACATTGTACAACACATACTCCTTCTTCGCCTTGTATGCGAACCTCGATAATTTCGCAATGCAACAAGGACTTGTTCCAAACGAGCAACGCCCCGAAATCGACCGATGGATTTTATCGCTGCTCAATACATTAATAAAGAACGTAACCGAGCAATACGACAACTACGAACCGACAAAGGCCGGCCGTATGATTCAGGACTTTGTGAACGACAATTTGAGCAACTGGTACGTTCGTCTATCGCGCAAACGTTTCTGGAAAGGCGACCTGAACACCGATAAAATCTCGGCGTACCAAACATTATACACGTGTCTGGAAACCGTTTCATTGTTGATGGCACCTATCGCACCGTTCTATGCCGACCGATTGTTCTGCGACCTGAACAAAGTCACCAAACGTTTCAACGTGGAATCAGTACATTTGGCTACATTTCCGAAAGCAGATGAATCGGCAATTGACAAACAATTGGAAACAAGAATGCAAATGGCACAGACCGTTTCGTCGATGATTCTTGCATTACGTAGAAAAGTTGCCATAAAAGTTCGCCAACCACTGCAAAAAATCATTATTCCTATTCTTAACGAAGAATTTGAACAGAATTTGAAGGCAGTAGAGCCAATCATCAAGGCTGAAGTAAACGTGAAAGAGATTGATTTACTGAAAGATGCATCGCAAGTTTTGGTAAAAACAATCAAACCGAACTTCAAAGCATTGGGTCCGAAATGCGGAAAAATAATGAAAGAAGTTGCAGCCACAATCACTGCGTTCAGCAACGAGGAAATTTGTAAGTTTGAACAAACAGGAGCAAAGACAATCGTTGTAAACGGTCAAACCATTGATTTGACACTCGACGATGTGACTATCATTTCAAAAGACATTCCGGGCTGGCAGGTCGCAAACGAAGGACACATCACCGTGGCTCTCGACACAACACTCACCGAAGATCTGGTGAACGAAGGAATCGCACGTGAATTTGTAAACCGAATCCAAAATCTACGGAAAGAAAGCGGATTCGACGTAACCGACAAAATCAACCTGCAAATTCAAAAACACAATGCTATCAACAAGGCTATAGAGATTCACAAAACATATATTGCGTCAGAAACGTTATGTGCAGACATTCAACTGGTTGACGAAATTAACATCGACAACAAAAAACTCGTTGATATTGACGCTGATGTTCAAACCTATATGGCAGTACAAAAAGTTTAACTATTAATTCGCACGATTATGAAAGACGAAAACAAAGTACAGGAAGAAAATCTTGACAGAGCAAGATATTCAGATGCAGAATTAGAAGAGTTCAAACAAATCATCCTTGAAAAGCTCGACAAAGCAATGAAGGATTACGACCAACTGAAAAAATCCATCCAATACTTGGACGGAAACGACATTCAGGATACATCGCCAACATTCAAAATGTTTGAGGAAGGAGCGTCAAATCTTTCAAAAGAAGAAACAGGGAAATTGGCTGAGCGTCAGGAGAAATTCATAAAACACTTGAAAGACGCATTGATTCGTATCGAAAATAAAACATACGGAATCTGCCGCGAAACAGGAAAATTGATTCCAAAAGAACGTCTTCGTGCCGTTCCTCACGCAACCTTGAGTGTTGACGCGAAAGTAAACGAAAAAAATAAGAAACCGTTGCTATGAAAAAACAGCATTGGGCAATTCTAATGGTGTTGCTGATTTTGATTGTTGACCAAGCAACCAAAATTTTAGTAAAAACCACCATGCATCTTGATGAAATGATTCCTGTCATTAGTGACAGAATTTTCATCTATTTTGTGGAAAATCCCGGGTTCGCCTTCGGAATGAGTTTCGGAGGCGCAATGGGTAAAATTGCCCTTACGCTTTTCCGCCTTGTGGCATCTGTATTAATTGCGATTTACATCCACCGACTCGTAAAACGAGATGCTCCGCTTGACGTGATTCTTGGTTTGAGCGCAATTTTGGCGGGCGCAGCGGGAAACATCATTGACAGTGCATTCTATGGTTTGATTTTCAACGAAAGCACTTATGGTACTGTGGCTGAGCTGTTTTCGGAAAATGGCGGATATGCGCCATTCTTGCAAGGACGAGTAGTCGATATGATTTATTGCCCTGTACTTCGTGGAACATTTCCCGAATGGTTCCCTCTTTGGAGCGGAGAACCATTCACATTCTTCAAACCAATTTTCAATATTGCCGACTCGGCAATCACAATTGGCGTGTTGTATCTATTGATTTTTCAACATAAGTTCTTCAAGGATGCGTAGCAATGCGCATTCCTTGATATGAACCACGCCGTTCCAATTCCTTTTCAATTCGCTGTAACACAACATCATAGCGAGTCAAGCCCCACGTATTTTCCTTGAGGAAACGTGGAGGAACCTCGCCAGCAAACCGTTCTATCACAAAATTCGGATTCAATCGCTCGGTAATGTCAACTATAAACGGAACGTATGTGTCAATCGTAAATTGTTGAAAATCAGAAGAATTATTTTGAAATTCAACTTCCATTTTTGTATTTCGTATGATTTGCAACTGATGGAATTTTATCCCATTCATCGGCAATTTGTTAATTTCGTCAACCGCCGAAAGCCACATTTCAATCGTTTCGCCAGGCAAACCATACATAAAATGTCCAGCCGTGTGGATACCGTACTGCTGCGTAAGTTCAAATGCATCAACCGCTTGTTGAAACGTGTGTCCACGGTTTATCCGCCGCAATGTTTCGTCAAAACACGATTCCACGCCGTATTCTATTGAAACAAACATCCGTTCCTGCAACCGAGCAAAATACTCCAATTTCTGTTCATCAATGCAATCGGGACGAGTACCGACCACAATGCCACGCACCAACGGATGTTCAATGGCTGGCTGATACAATTCCTGCATTTTTTCCAGCGATGCGTATGTGTTTGTATATGCTTGAAAATAAGCCAAATAACCATCAGCACGACGATAGCGGTTTTGATGAAAATCTATTCCTTCGTTTAACTGCTGTGTTATCGACTTACGAACATCGCAATACGAGGGATTAAACGCATCGTTCACACAATATGTACAACCGCCGACACCAATACTTCCATCGCGGTTCGGACAAGTGAAACCCGCATTGAGCGTGAGTTTCTGCATTCTGCCACCAAACCGTTCCTGCAAAAATCGTTTATAAGAATTAAACCGCCGATTGTCGCCCCACACGTACATTTTTCTATTTTTTTATTTGTATTGCGACACCATCTTTCTCTGCCGCAACCAATGATTCCCCTTGGTACACCAACTTCAGATTGAAAAAAGGTTCATCAAGATTGTTGACCAAATTTAAAAAGATTTTATCTCCCTCCCACATTGGCAATTCCGTAAGTTTCTGTTTATCAATCCATTCTAAATCACCTTCGTCACACACTTTTTGCATTCCTGTCCATTCCAAACACGAAAACAAATGCATAGTTTCACCATACGATTCGTTCAAATAAAATGTAACAACACCACGATAGCGCCATTTCGTGACAGTAAAGCCAGTTTCTTCAAAAACTTCGCGAAGCATACATTGTTCAGGCGTTTCGCCCTGTTCAAACTTTCCCCCAACCCCAATCCATTTATCATGGTTGATGTCATTTTGTTTCTTTGTACGGTGCAACATCAGATATTGCCCGTTTTTTTCCAAATAACAGAGAGTTGTTTGCTTCATTGCCATATTTTTGGTAAAGATATAAATATTGAACGAAAAGCTCAACTCCGCCCTCCAACTAAATTAATTTGTAAATAGGAAGAAATCATTATTTTTGTACAAACAATGCAAAAAAACATTTTACATATCGCCACCACCTGTTTGCTGTTAATCGCAACAGTATCAAACTCTTATGCACAAAAAAGTGATTCTCTAATCATCACAAACATATTGGAAACTCTTTCCATTGCATCAAATCAAAATACGCTTGATTCGACAAAAATTGACACCTTACCAACAGAACTTCCATTTAAAATCGACACTATTGGAAACTACCAAATCCCACTCATTGATTCACTCATTTGTTATGCGGAATCATTTTTAGGACGGCCTTACAAATATGGTTCAAAAGGACCTGAATCGTTTGATTGTTCGGGATTTACGGGATATGTGTTTTCGCACTTTGGATTTTCATTGGCATCGAGTTCCACCTACCAATACAAGGAAGCTCCCCACACATTTTCAGATATATGCCAGGCGCAACAAGGAGATTTAATATTCTTTATGGGCAGGAACGGACGGAAATCAGTGGGACACGTTGGAATCGTGGTCGATGTTGACACGGCAAACAGCACTGTCCGCTTTATCCACGCAGCAACACACGGCGGAATAATTGAGACTAATTTCCCATCGCATTCATATTATAATCAACGATTTATGGATTTTGGGCGTTACAATCTACCACAATTCTACCAAGCGTACGAACTAAAAAAAACGTACCTTCACGAAATGGATAACAGTGCCAACAAATCCGATGGAGAATGAGCGAACATTGTGGCTCCACATTGCTCCAAAACTTCTTTTGAACGAAATCCCCACAACACAGAGATACAATCAACGCCAGCCTGCTTAGCTGTAGCCAAATCAGTCTCCGAATCCCCAACATAAACACATTTATACCTATCTTCGCACAAATCGTCAATCGCTTTATAAACCATATCAGGAAAGGGCTTCTTGCGTATTCCAGCTGATTCATTTTCTCCATACGCCACATCTATCCATTGTGAAAAATAATTGGAATGTAAAATCGCAACTTCTCGTTGTGGTTTGTTGGAAACAATCGCCATTTTGTATCCGTTCGTTTTCAAGCAGCGCAACACATCGAATATTCCATCGTATGGCTTCGTACAGTCTTGACAATGAATAACATAGTGTTTACGGAATAATTCCAATGCCGAATCCAATAATTGTTCAGAATATTCAACACAACACCCTTGCACCGCAACTTGCAACGCACACCGCATCAGTTCCCGAACACCGTTGCCAACAAATGTCCGAATCTCATCTATCGTACGAATTGGCAAGCCAAGTTCCGACAAAGCATAATTCACACTATTGGAAATATCAACCAACGTGTCCATCAACGTGCCGTCCAAATCAAAAATTATAGTAGAATACTGTTTCATTGCGAAGCAAAGTTACAATTAAAACGGAGCTTTGCACGAAATTGTCATTTCTTTTTCCAGAACTGGGTGCGTAAATGTTATTTGTTCAGCGTGCAAATACATTCTGTCAGCCAGATGACCATACAAAGCATCGCCCACAATCGGACAATTCAAGCCGTCGAGATGGGCGGAATGCACGCGCAACTGGTGTGTCCGTCCCGTGAACGGATAAAACGCCACTCGAGTTTTTCCATTACACCGTTCTATAACTTCAAACTTCGTTAACGCCGGTTTACCTTTTTCATAATCAACAACTTGTATTGGACGCTCATTAAAATCGGGACGCATTGGTAAATTGATTTCACCCGAATCCCTGGCAACCTCCCCATCAAGAATTGCGACATATTTTTTATGCACAAGACGATTCTCAAACTGTTGCTGTAATTTTCGACACACATCTAACGTTTTCGCTATCAACAAAATACCCGATGTAGCCATATCCAAACGATGTACAACAAACGCTTCACCATACCTATCGCGCACCCAGTGCCACACCGATGGCTGTGGTATATTTCCTGGAACCGACAACACATCAATCGGCTTATCGACTGCCACCAACCATTCATCCTCATACACAACCCGGACCAACGCATCCAAATCGTATGTTTTTGCAAATCTATTTTCCTCAACATCAAGACCTTGCAACATGAAATTAAGAATTGGCTCACATTTTTGTTTACATGCACTATAAAAACTTCCGTGACGACGAATGTGATGCTTTGGTGATTTTCCCCACCAAAATTCAGCCATCGCAATTGGCTGTAAATGATTGAGATACGCGTATTGAAGTAAACGAGGGGCCGCACATTCTCCAGCTCCTGACGGGGGCATCACATCGCCAAAAATATCCAAAACACTCTTCCGTTCCCCTTTCGCATTCAAAAACACAAAATGCTCAAATATCTCACGTTGAAGCGATTGCGAACGTTCTTTCCGCTCAGCTTTCAAGATTTCAATTTTCTGTTGAATGTGTTCACATTCAATCCTTACAACATCCAACTGCGCAGATAGTTTTTCACGCAACCGTTTATATTCCGCTTTTTGAAATTGACTTTGTCGTATTAATTCTTGTAAAACAGAAGGTTCTGGATTCTGCAAACGAATTGCATCACGACGTTTTTTCGACTTTTCCAACCGTTTTTTTCTCTTGTGCAGAATGTGCTCGTTATTTTTTTCAATTTCAGTGAAATGCGTAAAACATTCGTGGTTCGACAACGATTCTATTTCTGCATTTATCGCCGTGATTACCGCCTCTTTTTGCTTGAAAAATCCCTGTTTCTGCACTAAATCATATACTGGTGGTACAAAATATTCGTGAATGTTTTGCCCCTGAATTTGTCCAGAAAACGAAGCAACAAAACCTATATCATCACCCTTCCGCACCACCAATACGCCAAACATCTTTCCTTCCTGAAGCTCGTCCGACCAGTCGTCACGCTTCGATAGATAGGACTGCAATTGATTTGTAGCCATCATAGAAAGCAAGTGTGGTGAATAGCAAAACGGACAAGTAAACTTGTCGGGCAACGGAATGTTTGATATGTCTTTCTCAAAATAATGAAACATATTTGCACTAACGCGAAGATGGCGTTTCGTCCCATATAACCATCATTCGCTGTTTTTGTTAAATTAGACTACCTTATAATTTTGTGGTAAAATTATTTATTTTTACGCAAAAAATACACAATGGCTCACTATTGCATTCGATATGCGAAATATAACGGACGGTTTCAGCCGTGTAGTCCGCTGTTCGACATTGAACACGTAACCTCGTCGCCCACTGCTTTTCCGCAGAATATCGGACAATTGGAGCATATTTTGAAACACGACAACCTTCCTCAAAACGAAGATTCCTTTTTACTTGACATTTGGACTCCGGAAACCGATGGAACAAAACCAGTACTTTTTTGGATTCACGGAGGTTCGTTCGTGGCAGGCTCAAGCGGCGACAACCAAAACGATGCTAGCAATCTTGCCCAAAACGCAAATATTATTGTAGTAAGCGTAACATATAGAATTGGATTTTTAGGCACAAGTTATTTTCCCAACATTGCGCAGAAAAACTGCGGATTCCACGACATTGTGACCGCATTGGAATGGACCCACGCCCACATCTCGTCGTTTGGCGGCGACCCTACCAACATCACCGTCGGCGGTCAATCATCGGGAGCGTGGTACGCTATGGCAATCTACACCGCGCCGAAACTCCAACATTTGTTTCAGAAAACAATGTTGTTCAGTTGGCCAGGCACCATGCGAGCAATTTCGGAACAAACAGCGACGGAAATTTCAAATAATTTTTTTGAATCCATTTTCGACTACAAAACCGCACCGATAGAACAAATTTTAGCCGCACAAAAAATAATTGGAAAACAAAACAAACAGAAATACAAATTCAATGTGCCGTTGATGCCCACCATAGAAAATGGCTACATTTCCGATGATTTCTACCGCGACTGCGCAAAAATCAACAAAAAAATATACTTGCAATATACGTCCGACGAATGTGGCGTGTATGTCCACCACTACCCGATTTATAAAAATATGCCGCCGTTGCCCGTATCGTTATTTTTAAAACGGTATTGTCCCGAACAGCCATACAAACAACTACGCACAATCCGCCGACAGACAAAAGATACATATTTTGCTGTATTACAACTGATTAGTGATAAATTATTTCAAGAGCCTGCACGAAAAATCGCAGAAATTGTGGGCAAAAACGCCACACTGTACGAATTCTCATACCCCACAAACACAGAAAGAATCAAATGTTGCCATTGTTTCGATCTTCCATTTATATTCGGGTGCATCGACAACTGGAAAACCAGCAAATTGTTTGAAGGATGCGACTTGACCGATATGAAAAAAGAATCATTAGAGCTCCAACACCGCATAAAAAATTTCATCTATTGACCGCTTTCGTACAATAATAACAAGACAACGCCCGTTTTTGCATTGTTAATATAAAAAAGATTGTTACATTTGGACGCTCAAAAAAGTACTTGCAATAAGTACCGAAAATGAGTCGTAAATTATTCAATATCAATACTTCACAGAAATGTGACGATATGAAGGGAACAGAACAAAACGAAATAGATTACACAAAATTGCCGAAACATATTGCCATAACAATGGACGGTAACGGTCGTTGGGCAAAGCAACAAGGCAACATTCGACTATTCGGACACCAAAAAGGTGTTTCAACCGTGAGCGACATTGTGACCGCAGCAGCAGAGCTTGGCATCCAATACCTTACGCTCTACACGTTTTCCACGGAGAATTGGAACCGACCGAAAGACGAAGTTTCTGGTTTGATGAACCTGCTCATCAGCGCATCAGAAAAAAATCTTGAAAAACTGCTGAAAAACAACGTGAAACTGCTCACCATCGGTGATTTTGACGCTCTTCCCGAACAAGTGAAGAAATCATTGCAAAACGTAATAAGAAAAACAGCCAACAACACAGGATTGACGCTTATTTTGGCTATCAGTTACAGTGGGCAATGGGACATTACCGAAATGGTGAAATCAATAGCAAACGAGTGCAAAAATGGAACACTGAGCGTGAACGACATTTCAGCCGAAACAATTCGGGACCATCTGAGCACCAAAGGAATACCCGATCCTGAATTGCTTATCAGAACAAGCGGCGAATACCGAATCAGCAATTTCTTGCTCTGGCAAATCGCCTATACTGAATTGTATTTCACCGAGGTATTGTGGCCAGATTTCACAAAACAAGAATTATTAAACGCCATAAAAGACTTCCAAAATCGCCAAAGACGTTTCGGAAAAGTTGAAAACCAAATATAACGAACACTGAATGAAGAAATTACTATTTTTAACCACCTTATTTTTAACGTTGCTCTCAACACATTCCATTGCGCAAAACAATGTGAAAAAATATACGATTGCAGGCATTGAAGTGGAAGGAACAAAATACTTCCAAGCACCACCAATCATACGAACCACAGGATTGTATGTAGGACAGCAAATCAGCGTTCCGGGACCAGAAATCACCTACGCAATCGAAAAATTATGGGAACAAGGAATGTTTGCCGATGCAAAAATCCTTGCTTCAAAAATCGAAGGCGACAACATCTATCTGACAATTTCCATAAAAGAGCGCGCACGACTTAATTCCGCAAGCATCGAAGGCGTAAAGAAATCGGAGAAAAACGACATCAAAGATTTGCTTGATTTCAAAACGCATATGCAAATTACTGAGAACCAAAAAGATATGGCTCAGAAAAAAATCAAAAACTACTACGAGGAAAAAGGATTCAGAAATGCGACGGTAACAATCAATGAAATCAACGACAGCAGCTCGTTCAACACCTCGAACATCATTATCAATATTGACAAACACGAACGGGTGAAAATCGACGACATTGTGTTCCATGGCAATACAGCTATGAAAGACAAAAAACTTCGCCGCACAATGAAAAACACGAAAAAGAAAGCGTGGTACATTCTCAAACGGTCAAAATACATTGCGAAAAACTACGAAACCGATAAAAAATCAATCATCGACAAGTATAAAAAACTTGGCTACCGCGATGTGAAAATTGAAAAAGATACCATTTACGACATTGATTCCACGTTGATGCACATTGAAATCACCATTTCCGAAGGAAAGAAATATTATTTCGGCAACATTTCGTGGTTGGGCAACTCGGTATATAGCACCGACATTCTGAACAAAATCCTTGCGATAGACAAAGGCGATGTATATGACGAAAGCCGTCTTCAAGAAAAAATATTCGGTTTGGAAGGTGTCAGCTCCATTTACCTTGACAACGGATATCTATTTTTCAACGCCGACCCTGTGGAAATGGGTTCAAACAGCGATTCAATCAACATTCAAATCCGTATATACGAAGGACAGCAAGCCACAATCAACAACGTTTCGGTGGCAGGAAACACAAAAACCAACGACCACGTAATTTACCGAGAACTCCGCACCCGTCCGGGCGAATTGTTCAGCCGTTCCGACATTATCCGTACGCAACGTGAACTTGCGATGCTCGGCTATTTTAATCCAGAAACTATGGAAGTGAATCCACACCCAAATCCAATGGACGGTACTGTGGATATAGAATATGTGTTGCAAGAAAAATCAACCGACCAGATAGAATTGTCGTTTGGTTGGAGCGGAAGCTATCTTCTTGGTTCTGTACGACTTATATTAAACAATTTTTCGTTGAAGAACTGTCTTCATAAAGAATATTGGAGACCAATTCCTTCGGGCGACGGGCAATCGCTTAGTTTGAGCGTTTCGGCGAACACACGCTACTACCAATATTACAATTTCTCGTTCACCGAACCTTGGTTTGGCGGCAAAAAACCGAATGCGCTTACCGTTTCGGCATACTACTCTATCAGAGCAAACGGATATACCCGCGACAACGAGAACTATGGCAACTGGAAAACCCTCGGATTTTCTGTCGGTTTGGAACGTGACCTGAAAATTCCCGATGATTATTTCTCACTCTACAATGATATCAGTATAAAACGATATAAGCTAAATAATTACAATCTCTATTTGCCAGCATCGCTGCCCGACAGCCTTACCGCGCATTGTATTACGTTGGGAACAACACTTTCACGAAATTCAATAGACCAACCGCTGTTTCCACGCAGAGGTTCTTCGTTCACACTTCGATTGGAACTCACTCCACCCTATTCGTTGCTTCGGGGCAATGCCGATGCCGACGTGACCGATGAGGAACGCTACAAATGGATAGAATACCACAAATGGACGTTCAAATCGAAAATGTACACACAATTTGTTGGAAATCTGGTACTTGAGACAAGAATTGACTTTGGATTCGTGGGCTACTACCACAAAAACTACAAAACGCCGTTTGAACGATTCGACATTGGTGGCGACGGATTAAGCAATGTGTTCTATTATGGTACGGATTTTGTACCAATGAGAGGATATGAAGCATCTGCATTAAATCCTGACAACGACGGAGGTGCATTCTTATATAATAAATTTTCTATGGAATTACGATATCCACTTGCTCTGAAACCAGAAACGACAATCTACGTTCTGGCATTTGCCGAAGCAGCCAACGCTTGGATGGAATTCAACGACTTCAATCCATTCGACATCAAGCGGAGCGCGGGGGCAGGCATCAGACTCTACATTCCTATGATGGGATTGTTGGGATTTGATATGGGGTACGGATTCGATAAAATAAAAGGAAAATCAGCCGAAGTTTGCGGCTGGCATCCTTCATTTGTATTAGGACAACAATTTTAAAATATGGTATTATGAAAAAATTAGCTTTGTTTATTTCAGGACTTCTGGTAGCTATGATGAGCTATTCACAGAAAACAGTGTATGTTGACACCGACTATCTTTTAAGCAAGATTCCAGCCTACAAAGAGGCACAACAACAAATCGACGAACTGACCAAGAATTGGCAGGCGGAAATCGAGGAACAACGCACCGCACTCGACAATATGTACAAACAGTACCAAGTTGACAAAGTTTTGCTTGCAAACGATATGAAAGCAAAACGCGAGCAGGAAATCCTCGACAAAGAAAAAGAATTGAAGGAACTTCAAAAGAAACGTTTTGGCGCAAACGGCGACCGCATTAAAAAAGAAGAAGAACTCATCAAACCAATACAAGACGAGATTTTCAGCGCTATAAAAGAACTCGCGTCAAGTCAAGGTTATGCATTTGTAATTGATGCTGCATCAAGTTCTTATACATTATTATACAGTGACCCCAAATACGACATCAGCGATGACGTGTTGCGAAAACTTGGATATATAAAATAGTATTAACAAATCTAATAAAATAGAAGAATGAAAAAAGTAGTAAAATTCGTAGTTGCCGCCCTATTTGTATGTGGCGTATCATTAAACACACAAGCTCAAAAATTCGGACACATTGATTTCGAAGAATTGATTGCCGCTATGCCAGAAAAAGCAGATGCGCAGAAAACTCTTGAAAAAGAATACAACGAGATGAAAGGCATAATTGAAAGCATGTCGGTGGAATTCAATAAAAAAATGTTGGCAGCCCAACAGTCATACGACACATTGAGCAAAGCAAGCCAACAATTATTGGAGCAAGATTTGCAAGATATGCAAAACAGAATCGTGCAATATCAACAAAATGCAGAATCACAGCTGAACCAACGCCAGCAAGAATTGCTCAACCCAATTATCGACAAGGCTGAAGCCGCAATAAAGAAAATCGCTGCAAAAGAGGGATTCTTCTACATTTTCGACATTAGCAAAGGCAGCCAAGTATTGTATTTCTCCGACAAGAGCATTGATGTGATGCCTTTGGTTAAAAAAGAATTGGGAATATAAAAACACAACAAGTTGCAAAAGAAATAAAGGCTGCCCTAAAGGTGGCCTTTTTTCTTTGCAATCTTCAACATAAACAGGTATTGTATTGTTTTCGTTCCTTTTCTTTTGGTGGAAATGAAACCAAACAAACAATAATCCACCGTCTATCTCGTTCAACAATCATTGAAAAATTATATCTTTGCGCTCGGAAAAATTCGTTAGTATCGATGAAACGTATATTCTCTGTTATATTTCTCAACATATTCTTCATTATCAGTGCGTTGGCGCAAGACATATCCATTTCGGTAAGTGCGCCAAAAGTTGCCGTGGAAGGCGAACTGTTCCACGTGCGATATTCCATCAACACAGACCCAGGCAACCAATTTTCCATAGAAATCTGCGATGAAATTCAGGCTTCGGGACGACCGCAGACTGGTTCAAGCAGCAGCATCAGCATTGTAAACGGAAATGTTACCAGAAATTACAACTACACCGAAACACGACAATTCCGTGCGACAAAAAAAGGTACGTTCCCTATTCCTGTCGCTTCGGTTAAAATTGACGGGAAAACATATCGCAGCAAGGCTCAAACCATTGAAGTCGTTGACAATCAGACTGCGGCAAACGCGGCACAACAAACACAACAAAATATGCGGCAGAGCCAAGGCAATCAAGGATATTCATCACAAGACGAACCCAAAGCCGAGACGGCCAGCAACGACGTGTTTGCACGAGTGTTCGTGAACAAATCGACGGCATACATCGGCGAACCAATTCTGGCAACAATAAAACTCTATACAAACAAAGACATTTCGGGTATCAACGACCACTCACTCCCCGATTTCAATGGATTTTTCAAGCGAGTGCTCGAACAACCACAAAAACTTGAATATAAAGAAGAGAATATCAACGGACAACAATACTATTCCATTCTGTTCCAGCGAGTTGTGATTTACCCACAAAAAGACGGCAAACTTACAATCTCGCCGTTCAAGGTTGACTGCGACGTTATTTCCGGCTATAGTTCGGGTGGTTTTTGGGGCTTTCCGCAACGAAAAATTGACCGACGTGTGATAGAAAGCAAACCAACGACAATCACCGTAAAACCGTTTCCAGCAGGCAAATCCGCTGACTTTTCGGGGGCAGTCGGAAATTTCTCCATTTTGGCAAAAACCGATGTGGAAACAATTCCCGCCAACGAAGCATTCTCGCTCAAAGTCACAATTAAAGGCGAAGGTAACTTTTCGTTACTAACCAAACCGAATATTACGTTCCCGCAGGATTTTGAAGTCTATGACCCAAAAATCACCGACAATTTTTCTATTTCCACCACGGGCGACAAAGGTTCCAAAACATTTGAATACGTGATTCTCCCCCGTCGCGAAGGAAATTTCACAATTCCCTCTATTTCAATGCAATATTTCAACGCCGAGACAAAATCGTACAAAACCATTTCGACCGACGAAATCCCTATCACAGTCACCAAAGGTACAAACAACGGCGGCGTGGTTTCCAACTATACCCAAACAACAAAGGAAGACGTGCAATTTGGCAACGACATACATTTCATAAAAACGGGCGATTTGAACATTCAAGATAAAAAAACGTTCTTCTTCCGTTCTACCGCTTATTGGGTTATAAATCTGATACTTATGTTCGGAACGATTCTATTTATAATTGTTCGACGCAAACAAATCGAGCTCCGTAGCGACGTGTCGGGAATGAAAATGCGAGGAGCAAACAAAGAATCACAAAAACGACTGAAAACGGCTCGGAAATACCTTGAATCAAACGAAGACGCACTGTATTATGACGAAGTTGCAAAAGCACTTTGGGGCTACGTTGCCGACAAGTTCACCATAGAACAAGTGGATTTGACAACCGACAAAATAAAGGAACGACTGCTTGAAAAACACATTGACGAATCACTCATAGACAAACTCATACAAGTGCTACAACGCTGCGAGTTTGCCCGCTTTGCCCCTACTGCCGACGTGAAAGGCAAGGAAGATTTGTTTGCCGAAGCAGGAAACGTCATTCAAGAATTTGAACAAAAAAAGAAATAAGCATGAAACGATTATTTGTAGTTTTATTCTCTATATCAGTATTTTGCAATTCATTTGCACAAAGCGACACAATTTCCATCTCGGAAGTGATTCCTGAATTGTACAAAACTCAAGATTATCAATCAGTTATCGACCTGTGCGAACAAACGTTGGCTAACGGTTCGGAAAGTGCGGAATTATATTACAATTTGGGCAATGCCTATTTCAAAATGAACGAGTTGCCCAAAGCAATTTTGAACTACGAAAAAGCACTTCTGCTCTCGCCCAACGACAAGGATATTCAGTATAACCTTACATTTGCATACAGCCATCAACCCGACAACATAGAACATCTTTCGTTGGGTTTTCTTCCACGAATGTATCAGAAACTATATCGACTCTTCCCCGTTGACGCATGGGCAATCATCGGTATTGTATTTGGATTATTGTTTTGCATATCAGTGTGCATATTCCTATTTTCACAAATTCTCACCCGAAAGAAAATCGCCCTTGCAACATTACTATGTGGTTTACTAATAGGAATTGTGGCATTTTGCTGTGCGGAATCCCGTTTTACGGAACTCACCGCGCACGAGTACGCCATAGTCGTTGAACCAACCTCGACTATAAAAACCGAGCCGACAATGCAGTCGATGGATTTGGCGACAATTCACGGCGGCATCAAAGTCAAAATAATAGAAGAAGCCTTCGGCTGGCTCAAAGTTGAGTTGGGAAACGGTAAAGAAGGTTGGATTCTTGCTGGATTTGTAGAAAAAATATAACATTGTTCGGTGTTTAGTGAATAACTTGGTGATAATCTATTTCCAAAAAATCTTATTTTTTTCCCCATTTTTGTATGTTTGCTTGTTAAATTTTGCTTTATGAGACATACAATTGCAGTAATTTGTTTTTCGATATTGTTTTATGGAACAGTTTTTTCCCAAAACAAGAGTTCGGAAATTGTTATATATAATGGTGCGAGATATTACATCCACACAGTTCAGGCAAAGGAAACATTTTACGGATTGAGTAAATTATATGGCGTTTCCATCGACGACATTCAAATCAACAACGACAACCTAAAATCGCTTTCCATTGGGCAACAAATCCGTATTCCATACGTGGACGCAAATACAACTCCACAATACAGCGACGGTGAAATCATTATAAAAAACGGAAAATCATTCGTTGTCCATACGGTAAAACAAGGAGAAACGCTGTATGCGCTTGCCAAGACCTATGGTACTTCGGCGGGACAAATCCTCATTGAAAATCCAAGCATCAACAATTCGCAAATAGCAATCGGGCAGCAATTGTTCATTCCGTTTTCTGGGGCAAAACCAACAACACAACAGCCTGTAACACAACAAGCTACAGAACAAGAAAAGAAAACACAGACAGTTCAACAGTCCTATCAACCAATTCAACAAGGACAACAACAGCAATTCAGTACTATACAATATACAGTTGGCTCCACAACGACACTCACCGCATTAGCAGAGAAAATACTCGTGCCAGCCGAAGTCATACACGAGCATAACCCGTATCTTCATGAACCAATTCCTGCAGGAACCGAAATTACAATTCCCGCAAATGCGATTTATTTTCCAAAACAATTCATAGTCTGTTCCAGCGCAGGGACCACACTCAGCGACCTTGCCCTCACCTATCAAGTATCGGCTGCTGAGATTCTACATTATAATCCATACGGAATTGCCCACTTCGACGAAGGCGTGCTGATTCAAATTCCTATAAACAGATACAACATTGACTACGCCCGCAAGCAAATCCAAGAACGAAAATACGTGTACCACACGGTTCAGGCGGGAGAAACAGAATACAGCATCGCACGAATGTACCACACCACCGACACCGTACTGATTGCCAACAACATACGAGTTGATTTTGCGACACTTGCGGTAGGTGCGATTTTGCAAATTCCCTATCAAAATTCATTCTATGAATATATATCGGAGCTGCCGAACGAAGGACAAAAATATATGCCAAACGGTGTGACAATCATACACCCTGAAATTAACGTTTCGTTACTGTTGCCATTTTTCTTGCAAAAAAACTCCATGCAAACTGACGAAGGAATCATAAACAAACCAAAAGAAATATACGAACACACCTATCAATTCCTTGAATACTATGAAGGAGCGTTGATAGCACTTGATTCCATCAAAAAATTGGGAATATCCGTCAATTTGAATGTGATAGAGTCAAACAATGATTCAGCAACGACAAATATTTCAAAGATTCAAACAAACACCAACCTTATTATTGGTCCAGTGTTTCCGAAAACATTCCCTGCCGCAGCAGCTTTTGCAAAACGGCATGCAATTCCTATTGTTTCGCCGCTTGCAACCGAAGAAACGAATTCGTTGAATCCTTTTGTTATTCAAATGAATACGCCTCAAAAATATCGTTTTCAGGCAATGGTTGACCACATTATTGAGCACAACGAGAACAGCCACGTGTGTATAGTTTACAACTCCGAAACCCTTGAAAAAAAGAACGCTACACAATGTAAAGCCGCATTCAACGCACAAAAGAGCAAACTTGATGCGAAACACATCACGTTTGAAGAAATGTATTATCCCAACAGCGGTTCGGCAGGACTTGACAGGGCAATTGCGAAAAAAGAAAAAACAATTTTCATTGTGCTTTCACGTCAACAAGCCTTTGCCAACAATATCGTAACAAAAATTTACCAAGCATCCAAGAACCACAACATAGAATTATGGGGAATGCCACAGTGGGAGCACTACGAAAACTTGGAGCTTGAATTTTTATATGACCTTAATTTCAAATTAATCACAAGTGGCGAAATCGACTACACGTCGCCACGGATAAATCAATTTATCACGACTTACCGCGAACGATACAACACCGAGCCGACGAAATTCAGCTTTCAAGGTTTCGACCAAATGCTGTTCTTTGTAAAACATTACGCTACAAGCACAGACTTTATTACAGAACTACAATCAATTGAAAATGAGAATGGACTACACGACAGTTTCAATTTTGTAAAAAAAGATGGTTCAAGTGTGAATACGACTTCGTTTATTGTGGAATACGACAAAAACACGTTTAAACGAAACGCCACACGATATACAACAACCGAATAACGCGCAATTATGGCATCTCCAGTAGAATTAGGACGCGGCGACCTGCGAAAACTGCTTTTAGCATATTCAGGTCCAGCAATTTTGGCAATGATGGCCTCGTCGATTTACAACATAATCGACAGCATTTTCATCGGTCATGGTGTAGGCGCGCTGGCACTTTCGGGACTGGCAATCACTATGCCGATTATGAACCTTTCGGCGGCGTTTGGAGCCATGGTCGGTGCCGGTGGAGCGACACTTACATCAATCAAAATGGGACAACAAGATTACGACGGAGCCACACACGTACTGGGCAACGTGGTGACACTCAACCTGATACTTGGTTTTGCACTGATGTTTCTCGGCTTGTTTTTCATTGACGAACTACTCTATTTGTTTGGCGCAAGTTCCGAAACAATACCATACGCCCACGACTTTATGCAAATCATCTTGATTGGAAATCCAGTCACCCACCTCTATCTTGGATTAAACAACGAAATCCGTGCTTCGGGCTATCCACAAAAAGCAATGAGAATCACACTGTTAACCGTAGTGATAAACGCAGTTTTAGCTCCAATATTCATTTTTTCGTTTAATTGGGGAATCCGCGGAGCGGCATTAGCAACAGTATTGGCACAAACAGTCGCACTTATTATTGTAATAATACATCTGAGCAATAAAAACAACTTTCTCCATTTCAAACGAGGCACGTTTTCTATAAACAAACGAATCACTTCGGGCATTTTGTCAATAGGGATGGCTCCATTCACCCTTCACACCTGTTCGTGCATCATAGTGATACTCATCAACAACCAATTGGCGAAACACGGTGGTGACATGGCCGTGGGTGCTTACGGCGTGGTTAACCGATTGGTTATGTTTTTCGCCACCGTGGTGATGGGTTTGAACCAAGGTATGCAACCGATTGCGGGATTCAACTACGGAGCCCAGATTTATTCCCGTGTTCGAAAAGTCTTGAAATTAACCATAATCTATGGCATTCTTGTAATGACAATAGCATTTGCTTTAGGCGAAACAATACCTGGATTGTTGGTTAAAATGTTCACCAACGACGAGGAACTTATAGCACAATCAACCCTTGGACTTCGCATCACCGTCATCATATTCCCGTTAGTTGGTTATCAGATGGTTACATCAAATTTCTTTCAATCCATAGGAAAGGCTCCGACGGCCGTATTGCTTTCTGCATCGCGACAACTGCTGCTACTCATTCCGTTGCTTGCAATTCTACCCAATTACCTCGGTACGCTCGGTGTTTGGATTGCGATGCCGATTTCCGATGGTTTATCAACAATATTGTCATTCATTTTGCTCAAACGAGAAATGAAGAAATTCAGAAAAATGGAAGACAAACCATTCACCCTACCCGACGAACCTTCAAATTAGCATGATATGGAACAGATTGTAATCAGCATCGGACGGCAATTTGGCAGTGGAGGGCGCATCATAGGCAAAGCTCTCGCCGAAAAACTCAACATTGACTATTACGACAACGAGCTACTTGTGCTTGCCGCAAAGCAAAACGGTTTGGCTCCCGAATTTTTTGAAAGCAATGACGAAATCAGTAATTCGCTATTTGGATTCGCATCCAACATATTGGATAACATAGGTTTAGGAACATTCACCAACAATATGCTTTCGGGCGACACATTGTTTCAAATGCAGTCGGAAACCATCAAAAAATTGGCAAGCGAAAAATCGTGCATCATCGTCGGTCGTTGCTCCGACTACATTCTCCGCGACAATCCCAACTGCGTGAGCATTTTTCTGCACGCATCGGAAGAAGAACGGGCAAAACGAATAGCCAACAGAATGAATATAAGCGAAGAAGAAGCACTCGCAAAACTCGTTGAAGCCGACAAGAAACGGGCGTCGTACTACAATTTTTATTCAAACAAAACGTGGGGCGAATCCAAGACATATGATTTATCAATCAATGTTTCAAAATTAGGAATTGAAGGAACATTGAATTTTATTCTCGACTATCTAAAAATGAGATTTCCCGACAAATTTTAAAAATGTGAAAAACACGTTGATATTTCTATCGTAGAAAAGATATTTTTTCCTTATATTAGCAGAAAATTTTTGCAGTGGAAAGAATCTTATCTATAGCAATCGCATTGGTGCTCACATTCCCCGTTTTTTCACAAGAAACGGGATATGAGTTTGTACAACCAACGGATAATCAATCAAACAACGAGCAAACCCAAACCACCGAGGAACCTCAGATTAACAATGCAGAAGAAGGAATTATTGATAAACCAACTACTGAGGCGCCCAAAAAAGAAGGACAAAATTCATATAGCCCTTACGAATCAGCAACAGGAGGAACAATCACCCCACATTTCTCGTTGGATTTTCTTCATGGTAATGTACTGAAAGCCAAAGACATTGCTGACAAAAACGGATCAAACTACATTCAATTGTCGGGAACGTTGAACACAGGCACGCAACCAGGAAGTTTTTTCAATTGGTATTACAAGCCACAAATCGGATTTTCTGGATTAGTTGGATTTTTAGGACAAAAAGACGTGCTTGGCTCTGTGTATGCATTCTACCCAACATGGAACTATTCCTTGTTCAATGCGCAGACAATAGGCATTCAAATAAAATTGGGGACTGGTTTTGCTTGGTTTTCAAAGCCTTACGACAAATTCGACAATCCCGAAAATGAACTTATCGGTTCACACATAAACAACATCACCGAAATCGGATTAGGTATGTGGTTCAGATTTTTACCTGAATGGCAGATAGAAGTTGGTTCCAGCTTCCTGCATTTTTCAAACGGGCACACAGCGATACCAAATATGGGGCTGAACGACATCACTGCAAAAATCGGTGTAACCTATTCGCCGGGGACTCTGCAAGGTTCCGGCACGAAAGTTAAAGAATTGCCGTTGAACGACACAAGATGGAAGAAAACAATAGCCGCGTCGCTCGGACGGCATGAATTGGCGTACTCCGTTTATCCAACCGACGGTCCCAACTACAACATTTACAAATTATATATGGGAGTTTCGAAACGGGTGACAAACATCAATGAAGTTCAATTTGGCGTATCAACTTCATTTTATGATAGTTACTACACATTCATACATTTAACTGATTATTACAACCATTTGCAAATTTTAGGAGCGACAGAATGGTCACTCCACGTTGGGCACGAATTTCTCATCAACCGTTTTGGTTTTGTAACCGATATGGGTATCAAGGTTTTCGACCCATTTTACCGTTCATATTTCCTAAAAAAAGACCCATCACTCTGGTACAAAGCTGTATTTGCGCCACGGGTAGGTTTCAAATTCTATCCGATTTGGAATTCTTTCGATTCGCAAAATATTGCTATAGGATTGTTTTTAAAGACAAACTGCGGACAGGCAGATTTTGTTGAATATAGTTTATCATATACATTTTAGCCTATGAGAAACAGAATACAAATACTTGTCAGTCTTGCATTTATGCTTCAGTGCTGCGTGGCATTGGCGCAAAATGCGATGCAAAAGGATATCAACTCGTATTGCTCCAACGAGAAGAATTTCTTTTACACCAACGTGGCCGTGAGCGTGCGGGATTTGGAAGATGGAGACCCTATAGCCCAGTTCAACGCTGACCATTCCATGGTTCCCGCCTCAATTGTGAAACTATACACCTCGGCAGCTGCTCTCGCCTACCTCGGCGATGATTTTCAATTCAAAACAACCATTGGTTACACTGGTACAATTGAAAAAAATGGCACACTTACGGGCGATGTTGTGGTGATTGGCGGTGGTGACCCAACAACAGGTTCAAAATTCTTTCCATCAACAAAATCATTTATCGACACCATAGTGAAAACTGTGACAGATGCCGGCATTCAAAAGATTCGAGGCCGCGTGGTAATTGACTGTTCGCTCTACAAAGATGAAAAAGAAGCGATTCCAAAGACATGGTTGTTCGATGACTACGGAAAAGACTATGCTGCCGGCGTTTTTCCCGTTTCGTACCAAGACAATATCTTCCAAGTAAGCATCCGCACAGGCAACGAAGGTGAAATTACTGGATTGACCGACAGCACCGAGAATCCAAATATTTCCCTTACGGGAACAAAAGGCGACTCAATAGCGATGCTACATTCCCACGCCGATGACCAATTGGTGAAGATAACGGGCTACATTCCGCCTAACCGCAATGAATATATTGTACGAAGCGCAATGCCGTCACCTCCCGACGTGCTCGGTATGGAACTACACCAAGCATTTTTCAAAAAAGGATTGGTGCAATACACACACGAATACAGAATTTCCAAAAAAAGTATGAATATTACTGTTTTGAAGGAAATTTATTCTCCTCAGCTTCAATATATTGTGGCAATAATGAACTATTACAGCAGCAACAACTATGCGGAACATTTAACAAAATATCTTGCCTACAAACAAACTGGAGTAGGCACATTTTCCGACGGCGCGCTTGCTGTGATGTCGTATTTCAAGAAATTGAATATGAAAAGCGGTGGTGCTGCATTGTACGATGGTAGCGGTCTGTCGCGAACCGATATGATAAACGCAAACCATATGTCGGAATTTTTGGTGAAGGAATACCATGCTGTTGGCGGGAAAAATTCGGCTTTCTATAAAAGTTTGCCAACTTCCGGCAGAAACGGGACGCTCCGTTCATTCCCATTCTCGGCAAATTTGGTTGATAAAATCCACGCCAAAACTGGTTCTATGACTGGCGTGCGCAATATGGCTGGCTACATGGAAACAAAGTCAGGAAAAATGGTTTCTTTTTGTGTGATGTTCAACGGATTTTTCGACACTGACTACAACATGAAGGAAAAACAAGCGAAAATCCTTGAAATGATTTACAAAAATTACTAATGGCGAATCCACAGACATATTTTGCAAATAAAGTCATTTGGATTACAGGTGCTTCGAGCGGAATCGGCAAAGAACTCGCCCTCGCCTACTCCAAAATATCGGGTGTTTCGCTTATTTTGTCGGCACGACGGATTGAAAAGTTGACGGAAATTGCCAAACAATGCGAACAAAACGGAGGCAAATGCACCGTGTTTCCGCTTGACTTGGAACAAACCGACACTTTGGATGAAAAATCCCGCGAAGCCATTGCTATTTATGGAAGAATTGACGTTTTGGTAAACAACGGCGGCATCAGCCAACGTTCCCTCACCATTGAAACGCCAATCGCAAACGACAGAAAAATAATGGAAATCGACTATTTCAGTTCCATTATCATCACCAAAGCCGTTCTTCCACAAATGATAGCTAACGGCTTTGGTCATATTGCCGTAACAAGCAGTATATCAGGATGTTTTGGATTTCCACAACGTTCGGCGTATTGTGCGGCAAAACACGCCATATACGGATTCTACGAAGCACTCGATATTGAAATGCGGTCGAAAAACATTGCAGTCACCATTATTTCTCCGGGACGGATAAACACCGATATTTCCATTTCGGCATTGACGAAAGACGGCACTCCGCACGGCGAAATGGACCCCGGACAGGCCAAAGGTCTTAACGCAACCGTATGTGCAAAACGGATTCTTAAAGGAATGGCAAAGAAAAAACATGAACTGCTGGTTGGTAAATCGGAACTAATTATGGTGCAGATTTACCGAAAAATTCCAGCACTTTTTCATATATTAGCGACGAAAATAAATCCAACATAAAACTATGGACAAATATTATATACGAGGAATGGAGCAACTTGGCATCGGCGTGACCGATGTGCATGCGGCTTGGAAATGGTACCGCGAAAATTTCGGTGCCGATATAAAAATTCTTGACGACGATTCTGAAGCGAAATATATGCTTCGTTACACAGGCGGTGTTCCCCATCGCCGTCATGCCATTTTGGCCGTTAGCTTGCAAGGCGGTGGCGGATTCGAGATTTGGCAATACAAATCGCACGAATCAACAAAACCTTTATTCGACATACAGTTGGGAGACTTAGGGATTTTCGCAGGAAAAATAAAAACCGACAATCTTGAAAAAGCATTGGCATTTTTCAAGGCCAAAACCGACGGCACTAAAACATCGGAGATGGTAACCGACCCGAAAGGCGACAAATATTTCTGGTTGCAAGATCCATTCGGAAACTATTTCCAAGTAGTTTACGATGCAAGTAAATACAAAGACGAAGGAAAAATCACAGGTCTTTCGGTTGGTGCGGTAATTGGCGTGCCTGACATTGAAAAAGCCAAAGACTTGTACAAAGACATTCTTGGCTACGACATAGAAGTTTACAATACTGAATCAGCCGTTTGTGACGATTTTTCATTTGTTCCAGGCGGAAACAATTCATTCAAAAGATTGTTGCTCCGTCATTCCGAAGAACGTATAGGCGGATTTGGTAAGATATTCGGTGCCAGCGAGATAGAACTTGTGGAAGTAACCGACCGCGAACCAAAGAAAATGTTCGAAGGACGTTTTTGGGGCGACCGTGGCTTCATTCACCTCTGCTTCGACGTGCAGGGGCTTGACGTACTCCGTAACGTCTGTAAAGAAAAAGGTTATCCGTTCACCGTTGACACGCTCGAAGTGCTTAACGGACAAGACTTTGACATGGGAGATTCATCGGGAATGTTCGCCTACATTGAAGACATGGGCGGTACGCTGATAGAATTCACCGAAGCATACAAAATTCCATTGACAAAATGGTTCGCCCTGAAACTCAAAGGACGCGACCCACAAAAACCGTTGCCAAACCTTTTGTTGAAGGCACTGAAATTCAAAAAATATAAGGAATAATTTGTAGGGACGCATTGAATGCGTTTGCAAACAGAGATTTTTTTCCGAACGGAGTGAGGCATCTCTCCATTGTGCATTATGCATTGTGAATTGGGCATTAAAACAGATTCCTTGCCTCGCGCTGCTCGGCTACGGAATGACGGCGCCTCAGGAAAGGGAGAAAAAGAAAAGTGAAAATGGCTCCGCCATTTTCACTTATCTTTCATTGTATTCCCCGCCAGCCGCGTCATTCCGAGCGAAGCGAGGAATCTCACCATTGAGCATTATGCATTATGAATTGTGCATTATTCCTCCACACCACGCACAAGACGGACAGATCGCCCGCCGTCGCGGCTGCCGCCGTCCGGGTCCACGGCGTCGCTGCTGAAGTACAGACCGTACGCGGAGTTGCTGTCGTTAGCCGAACTCGACCAATAGTAGCCGGAACCAACATAGTACACACCCGTCCCGTAACGGTAGCCCGCCGCAGGCAGAAACACCGCACCGTTCGCTTCCATCTTGCTCCATTCGGAAGCGGAATATGTGTTTTGCGACCAACCGCCTTCTCCATACGTAAATGTAACTCCTATTGGCAATGTCCAGTTGTCGGGTAACAAAATCAGTCCGTTCACGCCATTCACAGTCGCCGTTCCGCGCAAATAACGGGCATCGGTTCTATTTGAAATCACATAGTTCCATTCGCTATTCGTCAATGTACGCCACATTCCAGCAGCATTTCCGCCGTTGGAAATCTTGTTGTAAACACCCCAGTCGTAGTTCGTTCCTGCTATGTCGTTCGAACCGTCGCCGTAGTCGCTATAACTTGTGCTTGTCATATACGGATTCTTGCTGTTGTAACCGCTCGTTCCCCAACCGAACAAATCTATCCAACCTGTGTTTGAACTTGAAATATTAGAATTGTCCGAACCAATCATATCATACTGGTGTTCAGCGAAACGCCATGTGCCTGTGCTTGCCTGATATTGCAGATTTCCTTGTGAGAAATAGATTTGCTTGTCGGCGGAAACGGAAAATGCAAACTCTATTGCACCTGAAATTGGCGGATTCAACTGTTTATCAAGTTTTGCGACTTTTGCATTCAATTCAGAAAGAAGATTATCAACATCGGATTTTTTGTAATACTCGCTTAAATCAACATCAGCATTTCCTGCTTTTGCGGCATAGAGAGCGTACGGCACTGCCAACAGCGGCGTTACGCCCTGAATCTGCTTGCCGTCGAACTCGGCAATAGTCTTTACAAAATAGGGAGCGTTGCTCCAGTCAATTTTTGCAAAATCCTCAGCATTCTTGCTTCCCAATTCAAAGGTCATCAAACCGTTTGCGTTGGTGGTAACTTGGTGGGTTTCAGCGTAAACCTCCGCACCTTCGTCGGTTCCCTGCAAAATCTGCACGCTTACCGTAATCGGCTTTTCAGCCACAATCTTGCTGTCGGCGTCCCGCACCACGCCTTGGTAACTGAATGTCTGCGGAATCTGGGCGAACGACAACAACGCCGCAATCGCCAAAGTCAATGTTAAAACTAATTTCTTCATTTTTATACGTATTTAATTAAACAAAATTTATTTTTCTTTTTTGATGAGATGTCTCACTCCGCTCCGCTTCGTTCGACATGACGACAATCATTGTGAATTGTGCATTATGCATTGTGAATTAAGCATTACGCATTGAGCATTACGCATTAACACTAATTCCTAACTACTTTGAATTTCTTCGCCTTCCCGTCCATCTTCACTTCAAGGAAATACACGCCTGGTTTGTACGCGCCCATTTGGATTTGGGTTTCCGAACCGTTTGCCGTGCCTTTCGTCACCAATGCCGAAGAATTGTTGTACAAAGCGTAGGTCACAGTGCCAAAATCTCCGTCAATTTTCAGGTTCAGCACGTCGCTCGTTGGGTTCGGGTATGCCGAAAGTTGGATTTCGGTGATTTCAATGCCCGTTTCCGTTGTAATTTCAAAGGCCTGCTGAACGCCCTGCGCAATGCTTCCGCCGTCGCCCGTAGCCGTAAGGTAGGCAACCTGCCCAATGGTGGCACTCACCGTTCCATCGCCCGTGGCCTCGTAGCCCGCCGACGAAACCGCACTCTGTGCAAACGACCCAACCGCCGCCGCCACAAGTGCCATTGTTGTAATTATTTTTCTATTCATATTTATATGTTTTAGTTAAACAATATTTTTCTTTATTGATGAGATGTCTCACTCCGCTCCGCTCCGTTCGACATGACGGCGGTCGTTGAGCTTGTCGAAACGAACGCCGAATGTTTGTGGCTTCGACAAGCTCAGCCACCACGGCAGACTCTGCAACTCCATTCCCCCTACATTGTGCATTATGCATTGTGAATTGTGCATTAATAATTGAGCATAAAAAAAGCGACTCCCCGGCCCGTGCCGAAAAGTCGCATAGCGTATTCAGTCCACGTAAGTGGTTATTTACAAAAGAGTTGTGTGTGTGTGTGTGTGTGTGTGTGTGTGTTTATACAAGATTTGGAATTATCCAAATCTTTTGGAGAAAAAATTGCACTATTTTTCGAAAAACACACCATTTCGGAAAAATTTGATTGGTAAAAATAGGATTTTTTAATTAAAAATAAAAAATTTAGCGGATAAAATTACGGATTGAAGTGAGGGTTTCTAAAAAAAGTTTACCTTTGAATACCAAAAGTTTGAGAACAAAAAAATTATGAAAAAACTATTAAAGACATTTTTAGGTATAGAAGAATTAAGCGATGTGAAATTTTTGAATGTTTTATTAGAAATCATCGCTTTGTATTTTCTCTATCGGTGTTCACTGGAATTTACCGCATTTTGCTACCCAACAGCATGGGCGGCCGTCGTCTTTATATATTGTATTGGTTTTTATCTCGCAACTTTCTTTTTCGATACGGCTAAAACACCTATTTTCACAGGATTGTCATTCGGGTTGTTGTTTACCACATTCATCTATTTATTGATTTTCCTTGGTGAGGAAATCGGATGGTTTATTTCATTAGGATTACCATTGGGATTATTGGTTTTTCACATACTGTCAAGAACAATCGTTAAAAGTTTCAGAAAAACAGAGAAAATCACAAAATACAGTTTCTTTGTCCCTCTTGTTTTAGGTTTTGTCATTGCGTTTATTGCAGGACAGGAATTCAAGAAATCCGCAACAATAATAGAACAAACTCCAGTAGAGCAATACGAAAACTTACCCAACGATTTTATTACAGAACATATTGTTGGAATGCACTTTAAATACTACACAAAAACGTGCGTTTGGGATGGTTGGCGGCCACCCGTTCACGAACCATTATTGGTTATGGGCTTATGGATGAACAATATGTCAGACCCATTGCAACTATCTTTGCGAGAGAGAGTTGAACTGTACGTCAAACTCTTTCCCGACAAACCGTATAAAATGAAATGCAGTTGCGGTTCTGTATATACGGATGATGAATTGTGGGACGGATTGCCACCATCGAAATGATTATTCCGAAAATTAAATACAGTCTGTGTGAAAAAGATTAAAAATTTCGTATTATTGCAAAAGAATTACAAACAACTTAAAATTATAAAATTATGGCTCACAAAATTTCAGAAGATTGTATAGCATGTGGTGCTTGCCAAGGCGAATGCCCAGTAGGTGCTATTGAAGAAGGCGACATTTTCAAAGTAAACCCAGACACTTGTACTGACTGCGGTACGTGCGAAGAAGTTTGCCCAACTGGTGCAATCAAACCAGAAGAATAGAAATCTTCAAAATCAAAAACTAAAAAGCAACTCTATTGAGTTGCTTTTTATGTTTACAGACAAATTTTCCCAAACGTAATTTAGAATAGTGGTTGAAAAGGTGAATAGCAATCTGTAAGATAAAATTGAATTTATTTTTCATCCACGGGATCAGGCGTAATTTCTTCATCTCCGTTCCGTACTTCATCAATAATGAAACACGACGCGGGCAAATCATATTCGTTCCGCAACGAAGGCAGTGCCGTGTTGCTCCAAGCATACGAAACCATTTTCGGTTCTTTTACCTTTGAACAATACAAATTCACACGGTTATACGTACCTGTTTCTTCATTTTTCACTATCGTTGCTTTTGCAGGATACCAAACGCCATTATCTCCCACCACTTCAAAACCTTCAATTTTTTTTGTGGTCGAACGTAAATCCTTCGCGTTCTTAAAAATCAAGAACACGCCTTTGTCCATCTTATAAGCATCCACGCTATACGGACAAAACAGCTTGTTCTGGTCCATTTTTCTGCCGTACGTTTCGGAAATGGCAATGTTGGCAAAGCGATGAGCCACTGTCAGTTTGTCCTTCGGATGGATATTGTTCACATCGTCAACCACATCGCTGGTGACAACCATTGCAGAATTGGCAACTATATTAGGAATTTCCAATTGAGCAGCTTGAATTACGGGACAGGCATTTTTTGTTCCATAATTGAATGGCGAAATCTGAGCGAAATAAAACGGCATCTGATTCCACTGTCTGCCCGTGCAATTTATCCACTCCTTGCGCCAATCATAAATCAATGTCTGTAAAAGTCCCAGATACGCATTGGCATTGGGTTCGTTCGCTTCGCCCTGATACCACAAAAAACCTTTGATTGTGAAATTAGTAATCGGGGCAATCATCGCATTGTACAAACAGCCGGGTTCTTTCGGACTCCACGGAGTGTCGGGCAATTTTTTTGCAGTCGCATTAGCCACATAATTCGGTGACTTTCCATAAGACGGCATCCACGTTTCAATTGGCGAGCCGCCAACGTATGAGCCAATCATTCCAATCGGCACGTTCAGTTCTTTATGCAAATCACGGGCGAAAAAATAACCGATGGCACTGAAGTCTATCATAGTTTCGGGCGAACACGGCTTCCATTCGCCGTGCAAATCGTCTTGCGGCGTGTCGGATTTTCGAGGCACGACCTGAAAAAATCTAATGTTAGGATACTGTGCGGCGGCAATTTCCTGTTCGCCGTTCTCTATGCCGTTTCGCGGCGACCATTCCATATTCGACTGTCCCGAACAGAGCCACACCTCGCCTATCAACACGTTTTTGAGAGTTAGTTTTCGCCAGCCCTCAACCGTGATTTCATACGGAGTAAAACTTCCTTCGGGCGTGGTAACATCAACCTCCCACGACATGTTGTTGCCAGTCATTACCTTGTAGGATTTATTATCCCAGCTGGTGGTCACGGTTATTTCCTCGTATGCTTTCGCCCATCCCCATATTTTCACAGTGGAATTTTGTTGCAGCACCATATTGTCGCTAAAAATCGACGGCAAGGCAACGAGCGCGTATGTAACTATGTTACAAACAATTGCAAGAATTAATAAAGCCAGTTTTCGCATACAAAAAAATTTAAAACTCCGACGTAAAATGAAATGCTATATCAGGGAAATTCTGCTGTGCCATTTCCAACGCGTAGGCACTTTCAGCCAAAAACACGTCGCAACCACGTTTGTCAACCGCCAAACTCTGGTACTTACGTTTTTTGAAATCGGCAAGCTGCTCCTTATTGTCCGACGTGAACCAGCACGCCTTGTACAACTGAATCGGCTCGTAGCGGCATTTTGCGTTATATTCGTGTTCCAGACGATATTCTATCACCTCGAACTGCAGCGCACCGACCGTTCCAATAATTTTTCTGTTATTGAACTGATTTATAAAAAGCTGCGCAACACCTTCGTCCATCAGTTGGTCGATTCCCTTAGCCAACTGCTTGAATTTCATTGGATCGGCATTTTCAATGTAGCGGAACATTTCGGGCGAGAAACTCGGGATGCCCGCAAAATGCAAATCTTCGCCCTCGGTGAGCGTGTCGCCTATTTTGAAGTTTCCCGAATCGTACAGACCCACAATGTCGCCAGGATACGCCTCGTCAACCACCGATTTTTTCTCCGCCATGAAAGAAGTTGGGTTTGCAAATTTCAACTGCTTCTGCTGACGGACGTGCAAATAGTTTTTATTGCGTTCGAAACGTCCCGAACAAACTTTAACGAACGCAATACGGTCGCGGTGGTTCGGGTCCATATTAGCGTGGATTTTGAACACAAATCCAGTGAATTTATCTTCATACGGCGAAACCATTCGTTCGTCAGTCTTTGAATCTCGTGGCGACGGCGCAATTTCCACAAACGTGTCGAGCAATTCCTGCACGCCGAAATTGTACAACGCACTTCCGAAAAACACAGGTGCAAGTTCCGCACGACGGTACGCATCAACGTCGAACGCAGGATAGACCGTTTCAACCAACTCAACCTCGTCACGAAGTTTTTGAGCGGCACGCTCCCCTATTTCCTTGTCAATTCCCGCATCGGCAATGTCGGAAAACTTGATTGCCGGTTTAATCACCTGCTGATTTTGCTCAAACAAGCGAAGGCTTTGATTATAAAGATTATACACGCCTTTGAAATCGTGTCCCATACCGATTGGCCATGCAAGCGGACGAACTTTTATGCTAAGCAGCGACTCAATTTCGTCGAGCAGTTCAAACACATCCTTACCTTCGCGGTCGAGTTTGTTGATGAACACCATCACAGGCGTGTTGCGCATACGGCAGACCTCGGCAAGTTTCTTGGTCTGTTCCTCCACACCTTTCGCCACGTCAATCACAATAATAACGCTGTCAACCGCGGTGAGCGTGCGGTATGTGTCTTCGGCAAAATCCTTGTGACCCGGCGTGTCGAGAATGTTGATTTTCCGACCTTCATATTCAAAGCCCATAACCGAAGTAGCGACGGAAATTCCACGTTGTTTTTCAATTTCCATGAAATCGGATGTCGCCGTCTTTTTTATCTTATTTGATTTTACCGCACCAGCCACGTGAATTGCGCCACCAAAGAGCAACAATTTTTCCGTCAGCGTAGTCTTACCCGCATCGGGGTGACTGATGATTGCAAACGTTCTGCGTCGTTGAATTTCCTTTTCAAAAGCCATCGTTATCTTATTTGTCGGCAAAAGTAAAAAAACAGCATTATAAAAACAAGTAGCCCCAACCTATGTGTTTTTCACTGGAGGAACTATGGGATTCGCATTTTTCCTCAGCAGAAAATCGTGCAACCGTTGTTTGTCGCCCACAATCCACACTATGTCGCCCGCCTCGAAAACCATTGTGTAGTGCGGATTCATCATAGATTTTCCGTCGCGTTCGATGCCAACCACCAGACAGCGCACATTTTCCTTCAGTCCAGACTTCAGGATGCTTTTTCCGCACAACACGGAATTTGGTTCAACCAAAACCGATTCCAATGTTATGTTTGACTTCGACGTTGTTTCCAACTTTTTGCTTTCCTGTTCCAAACTTGCCGCAAATGCCGAAATTTGCTCATCGTTTCCCAAAACAACCAACACATCCTGTGGATACACAAATTCCGTAGCATCGGGAATATCAATTTCCAACTGTCCACGAATGATTTTCACCACCGTAAGTCCGAACAGCAACTTTATGTTTGTGTCCGACAAACTTTTCCCGATAAACGAGGCATTCACGGGGATACGCATTTCCGCAAGGTGGATATTCCTATCAATTAAATGAGTATCAAAACTTTGCTTGAGATGATTGTTTTTTTCTGATTGTCCGTCACGGGCGTTCAAATTATCCACAAAACGGCGTTCAATGCGGTTATAGCCCCGCAACACATGCCTTGACAGTCCAATCATCACAAACACAGCAATAGCCACTAAAATTTCAACCCGTTGCGACATACTGAACATTTTCGCCAGCACCGCACAGATAAAAAACACCGCAAGCCCAGCCTGAAAAATCACCACACAAATCAGTCCCCCCTTATTGATATAATTTTGGCTCCACAATTTTTGAAACAAATCCACATTTCCTTTATTGAGCAACATCACGCGCAAAAACGGAGCCATCGCAATGAGCGCAATGCCCCCGGCAATGATTTTTCCCCATTGGTCCGGCACAAATTTCAGCAACACAGGCGTCAGGAAATTGAACGAAATCACGTGAATCGAAATCAGAATCACACTATATATAATGTCGCGTCCCAACGTTTTTTTCAGCAACAGCCGCCAATCGGTTTCCTTGTTCAGCACACGCGTTCCCTGCGAAATTTTCTCCAATTTATGCAGAAATTCATTGGGAACTTTTTCCTGTATTTTCACAAACATTGAATCTGAAAACCGTATGAAATACGGAGTGGTAAAGGTTGTAATTACCGAAACAGCAACAATGATGGGATAAATCTGCGAACTGATTACGTTCATGGAAACGCCCACCGATGCGATAATGAACGCGAATTCGCCGATTTGCGCCAAACTCATCCCCGACTGTACCGCAATTTTCAGGCTTTGTCCCGACAAAAGCACGCCCAATGCGGAACATATCGGTTTGAACAAAATCACAACAAGCGTAATAACAAGCACTGTTCCCCAATATTCGAACAAAATATTCGGGTCAACCAGCATTCCCACCGACACAAAGAACACCGCGCCGAAAAAATCCTTCAGGCTTTTTATTAGATGTTCAATTTTGGGTCCTTCAAGCGTTTCAGAAAGAATCGAGCCCATCATAAACGCCCCCAATGCGGCAGAAAAACCAACTTGCACAGCAAATACAACCATTCCAAGACACAATCCCAACGAAATAATCAACAACATTTCTTCGGTAATCACCGATTTGATTTTCCGAAAAAACGACGGCAACACGAAAATTCCGACAATAAACCACAAAATCATAAAAAAGCCCAATTTAAACAGGCTTTCTATCATTTCCATTCCCGCAAACTGCTGACTCACAGCGATTGTCGGCAACAATACCATCATCAGAATTGCCACAATGTCCTCCACCACCAGCGTACCAAACACTATGCCCGTGAACTTCTGTCCTTTCACATTCAAATCATCGAACGCCTTGATTATGATGGTAGTTGACGACATTGACAACATTCCGCCCAAAAACAGACTTTCTATGTTGCCCCAACCAAACAGTTTTCCCACCATAAACCCAATAACCAACATAGAAACAACTTCGGTAAAAGCCGTAATGAACGCGGACGCGCCGACATTCATCAATTTTTTGAGGCTGAATTCCAGACCCAATGCGAACAAAAGAAAAATCACGCCTATATCCGCCCACGTGGAAATATTTGTCTTGTCGGTCACCGACGGCAACATATCAATATATGGCCCCGCAATAATGCCAACAACGATATAACCAAGCACCAACGGCTGTTTCAATTTCTTGAACAGCAACGTCACAATGCCCGCCATAACCATAATTAAGGCTAAATCATATACTAAATCTGGCAAATGGGACATACTCGTGATTTTTGCAAACAGAGCGATTAACTATTCTTGGCTATTCCTGCTTGATTCGTGTCCACGTTTGCGTGTCGGAAATAAAACCCCACGAACCCTTTATTTTGAGTTTGTCAGGAGAAACCATCCACAATTCGCCATCGATAATCAAGCCGCTGATTGGGTCGAGAAGTCCATCGTCCAGCTCCCACTTGTCGCCCTTTTTCTCCAAGCCACGAATCACCATCAAACCGACTGTCGGTTTATTTTTATCATCGCCAGAGCAACGCGTGCAGGTTTTGTATTCTTCGTCCAATACCTTGATTACCACGCCATACAGTTTGCCATCCTGTTTATAAATCCGCACGTGCGACATAGGTTTCTGCCGTTTTGTGTCGAAGGTTTCCCACACGCCCTCCACATTTTGGGCGAACAGCAATCCACCTAACAGCAACGCACAGATTGTCAATACGATATGCTTCATTTTTCAACTTTCAGTTTATCATACATAGCACGGACTTTTTCCTTGGCCTCCTCGATTGTCGAGCCACGTGCGAGCAACACAGCCATACGACGATGGTCGTGAACCTCAGGCTTACCAAAGATTCGCATCTGCGTATCAGGCTCCGCCAACACTTCCTCCAGATTGCTGAACGACACGTTTTCGCTGTCGCCACGCACCACAACTGCTTTTGAAGCCGATGGGCCATGGAATGCGATGTTTGGTATCGGCAACCCAAGAATAGCACGCACATGCAACGCAAATTCAGACAAATCCTGCGAAATCATCGTCACCATACCTGTATCGTGAGGACGAGGCGACACTTCGCTGAAAATCACATCGTCACCTTTTATAAACATTTCCACGCCGAAAATTCCACGACCGCCAAGCGCATCGGTGATTTTCTTAGCTATATCCTGAGCTTTTGCCAACGCCACATCAGACATTGGTTGTGGTTGCCACGATTCCTGATAGTCGCCATCCTTTTGCCAGTGACCGACAGGTTTCAAGAAACTTGTGCCATCTTTGTGTCGCACTGTCAACAAAGTAATTTCATAGTCAAAATCAACAAAACCCTCAACTATCACTTTGCCAGCTCCCGCGCGGCCGCCAGCTTGCGAAATTTCCCACGACTTATCAATGTCAGCCTCGGTTTTCACCACGCTCTGACCATGTCCCGACGAACTCATTATTGGTTTCACCACGCACGGAATGCCAACTTCGGCGATTGCCGCCTTATATTCTTCGTAGGTTGCCGCAAAACGGTAATTCGATGTTTTCAGACCAAGTTCCTCGGCTGCAAGACGACGGATACCTTCACGGTTCATCGTTAAAAACGTGGCGCGCGCCGTCGGAATCACATTAAACCCTTCCTGCTCGAGCTCCATCAACGTTTTTGTTGCAATCGCCTCTACTTCAGGAATAATGTAATCTGGCTTTTCATCATAAATGATTTTGCGCAATTTCTCACCATCAAGCATCGAAATCACATACGATTTGTGCGCAATCTGCATAGCAGGCGCATTTGCATATCTATCAACCGCAACCACCTCAATGCCAAATCGTTGCAATTCAATCGCAACTTCTTTACCTAACTCTCCTGAACCGCAAAGCAAGGCTTTCTTGCCCCCTTTTTTGAAAACTGTACCAAATGTTGTCATACCTCAAATTTGAAATTTTACAATCCAAAAATATAGATTTACTTTTCGTCTGAAATCGGAAAAAATAAGAAGTTATTGACAATTTCAATAAGTTTTGCACAACCATAATTTTATAGATTTTTCATTTCGCTCGAAAAGGTGTATAGACATCCATTTACCATAGAACACAAAACATACATATAATAGTTGTATTTATTGCCCAAAAGCATACGAGTTTTTTTATGAGCTTTTCACGCCATCATACGTGCATCACGTAAACACTTGCGAAAAACACGTAATTTTCTAAAAATCAGCATTTTACGAGTTTCATTATTCAAAAATATTTTTACATTTGCTCCGTCAAACGAATAAATTTATTACTTAAATATTTAAACAAATGGCAAAGAATTTCGACAAAGAATTGAACGATTTCATGGCGAAAGTAATCGCTAAGAATCCAGGTGAGACAGAATTCCACCAAGCAGTTCACGAAGTAGTACACTCAATCCTTCCATTCTTGGATGAAAATCCAAAGTACAAAGCTGCTAAAGTTTTGGAAAGAATGGTTGAACCAGAAAGAGTATTCATCTTCAGAGTTCCTTGGGTTGACGACAAAGGCGAATGGCAAATCAACCGTGGTTTCCGTGTACAAATGAACAGTGCAATCGGTCCTTACAAAGGTGGTATCCGTTTCCATCCAACAGTAAACTTGGGTATTCTTAAATTCTTGGCTTTCGAACAAACATTCAAAAACAGCTTGACTACATTGCCTATGGGTGGTGGTAAAGGTGGTTCTGACTTCGATCCAAAAGGTAAATCAGACAACGAAGTTATGCGTTTCTGCCAAAGCTTTATGACAGAACTTCAAAAATACATCGGTCCTGACACTGACGTTCCTGCTGGTGACATAGGTGTTGGCGGTCGTGAAGTTGGCTATATGTTCGGTCAATACAAACGTCTTCGTGATGAATTCACTGGCGTTTTGACTGGTAAAGGTCTTTCTTTCGGTGGTTCATTAATCCGTCCTGAAGCTACTGGTTACGGTGTAACTTACTTCGCACAATCAATGTTGGCAACTAAGGGAACTTCATTGCAAGGTAAAACTGTTGCAATCTCTGGTTCAGGTAACGTTGCTCAATATGCTGTACAAAAATGTACTCAATTAGGTGCAAAAGTTGTTTCAATGTCTGACTCAAACGGTGCAATCGTTGACGAAAGCGGTATCACAGCTGAAAAATTGGCTTACATCTTCGAATTGAAGAACGTAAAACGTGGTCGTATTAAAGAATATGCTGAAAAATACGGCTGCAAATACTTCGAAAATCAACGTCCTTGGAAAAACGTTAAATGTGACGTTGCTATGCCTTGTGCTACTCAAAACGAATTGGATGAAAGCGATGCTAAGGCATTGGTTGCAAACGGTACAATGTGTGTTGCCGAAGGTGCTAACATGCCAAGTACTCCAGAAGCAGTTGCAGTATTCCAAGCTGCAAAGATTCTTTACGCTCCTGGTAAAGCATCTAACGCCGGTGGTGTTGCAACTTCAGGTTTGGAAATGTGCCAAAACTCTGCACGTCTTTCTTGGACTTCAGAAGAAGTTGACGCTAAATTGCAAGGCATTATGAAATCAATCCACGAAAACTGCGTAAAATACGGTACACAAGCTGATGGCTACATTGACTATGTTGCCGGCGCTAACATCGCAGGTTTCATCAAAGTTGCTGACGCAATGATGGCTCAAGGTCTTGTATAACATTCACAACGAATTCCTGTAGGGACGATGTGCACATCGTCTCTACAAAATAAAAAAGACTGTCAAAAATAAAATGGCAGTCTTTTTTGTTTTTATACGTGGAATATTTCTTTAAATATACAAAGCCGAATCGGCTCGAGAAGAGAATAAAAATGTAAAGGTACGAAAGTTTTTCGAAAAATGTTTGTTTTTTATTAAAAAATTTTACCTTTGCCTCGTTTTTAATAGAAGATATATGCGCAAATTGTTCAGTATCAACGAGGTAAAAACCACCTTAACGGCGATTACGGGAATTTTCCTACTCTGCTGTCCTCTTACAATATCAGATAGAGAGATTAATTTCAACGATTTTGAAGATGAACCAATCGAAATTGAATTGGATTACATCAATTACCAAGATTTGTACACCCGTATCGCACACATTGAATCAAGACAAAACTATGACGTGGCAAACAAAACCAGGACTGTGGGAAAATATCAGGCTGGCAAGGCTGCCCTACTCGAATTTGGCTACACCGAAGAACAAGTACAGGCTATCTACGATTCGTTCGATACGGTTTACACCGCCAAAGGACACGCCCGCTACCACTTCGATGTGAACACGTTTCCACCTGAAGACCAAGAACGTTTTATCCGCTGGTATATGCGCCGTATGGAAAAAGTGTATTTGAAAGATGCGATTGCAAAATATGTGGGAACCACCATCAACGATGTGTATATTACCCGTGCAGGCATTCTCAACGCTTCGATGTTGGGCTTCAACAACGTGATTAAATTCCTTGAATCAAACGGAGAAATCAATTATACACCGAAAAAAGGCTATTCTGTACAAAATCGTTTGGCTCAATTTGAACGCACTGAAATTATTTCGTAAATTCGCATAGAATTTGAAATGTTTCAGTATGAACACAACGCTTAAAACAGAATTTGAAAAAGAACTCAAAAATGTTCTTTCTTTTTGGTCAACAAAGGCAATCGACCAGAAAACGGGTCAGTTTTATGGTGAAATAGACCACTACGGCACGCCGGAACCCGAAGCTCACAAAGGTATTATAATGTATTCCCGCATTTTGTGGACGTTTGCAGCCGCTTGCCGTTTCTACAAAACCAACGACTACAAACCGTTTGCCGACAAAGCCCGTTCCTTTATCGAAAATCATTTTCTTGATAAGAAAAACGGCGGCGTGTATTGGGAAACCGACTGCGACGGCGCGGTGGTTGTAAATAAAAAACAAGTTTACGCCGAGGCGTTCACCATATACGCCTACGCGGAATATTTTCTTGCTTTCGGCGACCAGTCGGCATTGGATTTTGCGATGGAACTGTTCAACAAACTCGAAACTATTTGTCTCGACAAGAAAAACGGCGGCTATTTCGAGGCATTTTCCGAAACGTGGGACAAACTCGACGACGTTCGTCTGAGCGACAAGGATTTGAACGAACCGAAAGGAATGAACACCAACCTTCACGTACTCGAGGCCTACACCACGCTTTACGAAGCGACTAAAGACGCACGCGTGGGGAAAGCACTAAAAGACGAAATTCTCCTCTATCTAAACACAATTGTCGATAAAAACAATCACGTAACTATCTTTTTCTCAGAAGATTGGCAACCAAAAACAACGGAAATTTCATACGGTCACGACATTGAATCAACATGGCTGATTTGGGAAGCTGCCGAACAGCTGGACGACAAGGCGTTACTTGACGAAATCCGCCCCAAAATCCTTGCCATGGTCGATACATTTATTGCCGAAGGATTCGACACGGAAACAAATTCAACATGGTATGAATATTTTCCAAAAACTGGCAAACGCGACAGCGACCGCCATTGGTGGGTGCAAATTGAAGCTGTTGAAGGACTTGCCAACGCATACGATATGACGGGCGACAAAAAATATCGCGACCTTGCGCTCAAACAATGGGACTACATACGCAAAAACGTCATTGACCGCGTTCACGGTGAATGGTTCTGGCGAATAGATGACGACGGATTCCCCGTTGACAGCGAACCTAAAATGGGAATGTGGAAATGCCCCTACCACAACGGTCGAGGCTTGATGCACATGATTCGTGAAATGGAAAAGTGGAATTAATGAACAAACGTATGCTTGCATTAGGAATAATTGTGCTCGCCATTGGCGCTGTCGTTGTGTTTTTTACCTGCGGTTATTCAAAACAATATCGGAATTTCAGCAATGAAATGCGTTCCCGGGCGGATGCCACCAAGGAAAACACGGAATATTGCTCGGAAAACGAGATAAACCAATTGCCCACGTGTTTGAAGGATTTTTGCACGTTCATCAACCTTGCGGGAACGAAAAAACACAATGTGTTGCACTGTCTTTTCAAAAACGCCGATTTTGTGTTCAACGAAAAAAAAGGAATGAACATACAAATGGACTACGACCTATGGATTTTTGCCGACAGTCCCCTTCGCGAAGCATTCTGCAAATCGTCTATTATGGGCATTCCATTTGAAGGAATAGATTATTTCGACGAAGAAAAACGGACTGGCGGAATGAAAGGTTACATAGCAAAATTATTCCAACTTTTCGACCAAAAAGTTCCCAATATGGAACGGACAATGTACATAACATTGCTTGCCGAAAGCGCAATGCTCAATCCGTCGTTTTTGTTTTCGGAATACGTTGAATACCAAGAAATTGACAGTACGAAATGCTTTGCAAAAATCACATACAACGGCATTTCAGGCGAAGGACATTTCACGTTCGACAAAGAACACGGCGTTTTGCGTTACGAAAGCGCCCAACGACAGGAACCCGAAGTTGAAGACGGCAAAACAATTCCCGTTGGTTGGCGCTGCGAAGGTGGCAATTTCCACGACGGAACAGAATTCAAGATCCCCTCATACTGCAAAGTGACGAAAATCTATCCCGACAGAGAAGTCGTTTATTTCGATGCAAAAGAGTACGAGATGGAATTGGGGAAATAATCTCTAAACGTTTTCCGAAGTTGCTGTGCCTAACGGCACATTTGTTTTTGGAAACGTTTGAAATTTATATGAAATAGTCCGCTTCCTCAAATTGCGGTTCAATGACGATTTTGCCTGTCGTGTCTATGTATCCCCATTTGCGGTGTTCGTAGTCACCAAACATTATGGGAGCCAAACCACTTTCATTAAAATAAGAAGCAGAATCAAATTGCGGAGAAATGCATAAATGCCCCGTATCGTCCATATACCCCCACTTTTCACCAATTTTTACAGGTGTGAGACCGTTTCCTTCAAAACCTATGTCGTCAAATTGAGGTTCGACAATTATTTTTCCTGTTCTATCAATAAAACCCCATTTTCCATCCGATTCCATTTTTATGGGTGCAAGTCCATTTTCTCTAAAACTAACCGCTTCTTCAAACAAAGGGTTGATTACCATCTTCCCCGACGTATCAATATAACCGCACTTGTGCCCTTCATCAGCAAGTATCACTCGGGCAAGGCCATAACAATAGTCATCAACAGAATAAAATTGCGGTTCAACGACAATTTTTCCCGCAGTGTCAACATATCCCCATTTACCACCTATATTCACGGGAGCAAGACCGTCTTTAACAAAATACTCCACATTTTCAAATTGCGGTTCGCACACAAACTTACCCGAAGCATTGATAAAACCCCACTTGTCTTCCACTTCCACACGCGCAATACCATATTGGAAATCATCAGCCCATTCAAATTGAGGTTGTATTACGAAATTCCCCGTAGTGTCAATGTAACCCCATTTGTCGTTTCTTCCATCACCGACATTTACCGCGGCGAGACCATTATCGACAAAACCACGTGCTTCGTTAAAAAGAGGTTTTATAACTATTTTCCCCGATGTATCAATGTAACCATATTTGCAATCCGAAATACTTCCAAATCCAACAGGCGCAAGATCAAACGAAAAATTCCATGGCTTATCGTAAACATCGCGAACGGCTATATACCGAGGTTCTATAATGATTTTTCCAGTACAATCAATCCACCCAATTTTCCCGTCTTTTTCCACAAGAGCAAGACCACTTTCGTTGAAAGCATAGGCACAATCAAACTGCGGTTGTACAACAATTTTTCCTGTCGTATCTATATATCCCCATTTCTCTCCTATTTGCACCGCAGCCAACGGTTTTGTTTTCGGAGAAATACTTTTTGTATTAACATTGAGGAATTTAAAAAAATTTGAAAGTAATGTATTCATTTTTTATCTTACCAATATTTGGGACTAAATTAAATATTTTACGACAAAAATTCACACTCCAAATCAATATTTTCAATCTTCTTTGAATCTCATTATGCTCCAATGGCAATCGCATACAATAGCATTATCAATTACTTTAGCTTCTTCAATGTGTAGCGTTTTTATGATTTCGGGGTTAGCATTCACACGAAAATAGAACTCATGGAAATGATAATCACTCATACGGCTTTCAGCCAATGGAATATTTCGTTCCTTGAGCTGATTAATGAGGCTTTGCATCACGGGACAAATGTATTGATTTTCGTTTTCCATATGTTTTAGTATTCACACACAGAGGTCCAAACTTTTTTTGAGTTTTGCTGAAGAATGCCCGAGCCAAACATTCTGACTACCATAGCGACACAAAAGTCTGGTTTGGTAACTTTATATTCTTGAATAACCGAATCAAATTTCGTCGATAGTTGGGACATTGAATAATAAATGTCGAATTTCCAAGCTGCATTTTCTTTTACAAACTGATAGGCAGAATTATTATCTGTGACAATTGCCGTGTCACCGTTTATAACAGCATCACCGAACGATTGCTTATTTGCTGATACCATACCCTCCTGCAATGCATGGCGAAGAAGGTCCTCGCCCGACTTCATGGCACAAAGCACCGACGCGTCCGTGCGTGTTTTAATCGCGAGTGTCATAACCACATCGAAGGAAGGTCGGGAAATGAGCGTGGCGGAATCTGCCTTGCACAGCGTCAGCAGTTCCGAATAATAGTCAATAGTTGACTTCGACAAACATTTTATAGCTTCGTCAGCTTGACGTGCCTTTGCCGATTTCACATACGTGTCAAACACCTGTTTGATTGCCTTCTTTTCTTCCTTCTGCGCAAATGCACTTACGCCCATCACCACGCATACAACTAATATAAATACTTTTTTCATAATAAGTAGTAAAAAATTTAGATTAAAAGAACGTCACCACTTCGTCGAATGGACGGTGTGTGGGTTGTTTGGGCTCGCCGTCACGGTACCCTAACGCTATTACAGCCATAACGGTCTCGTTTGACGGAATGCCGAACAATTTGCACAACGCCTCGGAGTCGCGCATACCCATTATAAGCGTGTCGAATCCCATTGCACGTGCCTTCATAATCAAGTAGCAATTGCTCAAGCCGTTGTCGTATGCTCCCCAACCTTCGCCAATTTCGTTGAGCGGTTCACCATCGAAAAATCCCGACTTTCCTTTTTCAAACGTGGAAACAATCAACACAGGAGCATGTTCGATGCGTGATTTATTGCGTCCCACAAGGTTCTGCACAGCTTCGACTTTTTCCTTACTCATAGCCACATAATATTTCGTTGGCTGCTGATTTGCCCACGACGGAGCTTCCTGAACAGCAGTGAGAAGTTCGCGCACTTCGGCTTCCGATATTGTTTTTGTGGAATCGTAACTACGTATGCTTCTGCGCGATGCAAGCACGTCGTCGAACGAAGGAGAAGAAGACGTTTGTGTTGAATTATTACAACCTGTAATCATAAGGGCAATCAATGCCACGCTAAAAAGAATATTTTTGCTCATAGTACATTAATTTTTGTAGATGCAAATATAGTGATTATTTAAACTCAATACACGCCTACGAAATCAGTAAAATTCTTCCATCCCGTAGATGTTTTGTAATCATTTACATGAGGATTTTGCACTAAAACAAGAATATTGGCTTGAACACCGTCAAATGTGAATGTGGCAAAAACGACATTGACAACAAAACTTTTTTGCATTTAATTATGTATCTTTACCAGCAAACAATTCTTAAAATAATCTGAACTATGTCACAGTTTCATTTCACAGAATCGGATGCATTCACAATTGCCGATGAACCATGGAAAACAGTAGAAAATCTCATCGACCGCATAGCCACATTAGTGAATCAACTTGGCGACGACTATGTAATAACCGACGGTGTAGCCATCCACAAAACCGCGACAATAGCCCACAATGTAACCATCAAGCCACCCGCCATTATTTCGGAGCAATGTTTCGTCGGAGCGAATTCATACTTACGTGGCGGCGTGTTTTTAGCACCACGGGCAAAAGTCGGAATCAGTTGCGAAATAAAAACATCTATTATTTTGGAAGACAGTGCCGTTGCGCATTTCAACTTTGTTGGAGACAGCATTCTTGGCAAAAACGTGAACATTGAAGCAGGAGCAATTCTGGCCAATCATTATAATGAACGAGACGAAAAAACCGTTTTTGTCAACATCGACGGAAAAAGAATTTCAACAAATCTCCAAAAACTTGGCTCATTTGTCGGCGACGGCTGTAGAATCGGCGCCAACGCAGTGCTATCGCCAGGGACAATTCTCTTGCCAAACACAATTGTAAAACGACTGGAACTTGTTGAACAAGACAAGTGACGAGGAAAGATTTCTTACCTCGCTTTGCTCGTCTGACATGATAAACAGAATTTTTCCACCCTTCTTCGTCCTACGTTCTTTATTTTATATACATTTGTACACAAATTAATTCAGCAAACTATGCCACGAGCAAGAAACAAAGAAGATTTATTGAATTTTGCAGCTGAGAACTATGCGAAATTGATGGAAATGATTTCAAACATGACTGAAAATCAAATGAATACGCCGTTTGATTTTTCGGATGATGCAAGCAAGAAAGAAGCTCATTGGGGACGGGACAAAAACGTCCGTGACGTGCTAATCCATTTGTATGAATGGCACCAACTGATGATTGCCTTTGTAGAAAACAACGGCGCAGGAAAAATTATCCGTCCGTTCTTGCCTGCCGAATATTCGTGGAAAACCTACGGAGCTATGAACGTAATGTTTTGGAACCGCCATCAAAACACAAGTCTTGAAGCAGCAAAACAAATGCTTGCCGAAAGCCATACAAAAGTGCTTTCGTTGGCGGAACAATTTACCAACGAGGAATTGTTCACAAAAAAATATTTTCCGTGGACCGGCACAAGCGATTTGGGCTCTTACTTTGTAAGCACCACGGCAAGCCACTACGATTGGGCAATCAAAAAGATAAAACTGCATTGTAAAAAAGTAGCATAAATGATAAACACTCTTCTTGTCGGTTTGGGTGGAGCAATCGGTGCAATGGCACGGTACGGCATTGCACTTTTACCATTGAAAGAACCGTATGCGTTTCCGCTCAAAACATTCATAGTCAACATAATTGGCTGTTTTGCAATAGGTTGTATTGTCGCACTTTCCATTCGCACGCAAAATCTTAGTCCACGAGCTATTTTATTTTTAAAGACAGGCATTTGTGGCGGATTCACAACCTACTCCACCTTTGCATTGGAAACCACAAATCTCTTAAAAACAGACAATTACGGCATAGCAATAGCATACGTGGTGCTCAGTTTGGTGGTAGGTGTTGGAGCGATATTTTTTTCAAATTATGTAATCAATAAAATGTAAGATTCCACCATTTTTTCCCAATGGTTTCATTTGAACATTCTTTTTTTGTACATTTGCCCAACAAATTGAACGATATGAAGAAATATATCTTATTCAGCGTCATCTGTCTTGGACTTCTGCTTAATTTCAGCTGTGCGTCACGCAAAAAATTGGTATATATGAACGACCACCCCAAAGGCGACACAGTTATGACATTCCAACAGAATGATTTAAGTGTGATTTTACAACCGGGCGATGTTGTTTACATTAAAGTGCTCAGTTTAGACAAAGTCACAAGTTCCTTATTCAACTTGGATATAACAGGAAGTTCCGCAACTGGCGAAGTATCAACAACTTTGCGTGGTTACACGCTCGACGACGATGGCTATATCCGTCTGCCGGTAATCGACACCATCCACTTAGCAGGAATGACAATACGAGAAGCGGAAAGTCTTGTACAACAACGCATTGATGGATATTTCAAAAACGCCACAGTGATACTCAAACTGTTGAACACAAAAATTTCGGTTTTGGGCGAAGTAAACCGACCCGGAACCTACAGCATCCTTCGCAACAGCATCAATTTATTTGAAGCGCTCGCGCTTGCTGGCGACATCACTCAATACGGAAACAGAAAAAGCATACTAATTGTGCGAACCATCAATAACCAAAACATAACATTCCGTATTGATTTAACGAAAGAAAAAACAATAGAAACAGAGCAATTCTACCTGCTGCCCAACGATATTGTGATTGTGGAACCATTGCCGTTGCGGGCGTTCCGTTTGAACACGACAACAATTTCACTGATATTTTCAGGTTTAACAACATTGGTGACAACATTAACATTCTTCAACTCTGTACTTAAATAACAAACGAAATGGCGAACGAACAACAAGAAATTGAACTTGAAGAAGATATAGACATTTTAGCGTATGCTCATTTGTTATTGTCGAAATGGTATTGGATTGCGCTTTCATGCATCATCTGCTGCGCATTGGCATTTATTATAAACCGCTATGCCACAAAGGAATACGAAGCCACATCCTCAATTATGATTGTGGAAAAAGAAGATGCGCTCGGCAGTATGGGCTCGCTTCTCAAAGAATTCGGTTCATCGGTTAGCGGAAAAGCAAACATTGACAACCAAATTGGTATATTGCAGTCGTACAGCCTGATACGCAGAACGTTGGAAAAACAAAATTTCCAAGTTTCCTATTATGTAAACGGCCGCGTGCACGATGTGGAGATTTACAAAAATTCGCCATTCTATGTTGATGTTGACACTTCGTATTACGACTACAACAACGCAAAACAATTCGTTCCCGAAAAAATCGACATAAAAATTACCTCGGACAACGACTACACGCTCACCATCAAACGTGACACGTGTACCATAAAGAAAGAAATGGTTTGGGGCGAACAATACCAGGATTCCATCTACAAATTCACGGTGCGGAAAGCGGAAAACTTCGACTTTGCCGAAATCCAGAAAAACCGCGCTGATTTCCGTTTTATTATCAACAATTACAATGCGTTAACAAAATTCTACCAAAAAAGACTTTCGGTTGAGGCAAGCTCCAAAAAAGGAACGATTGTAAATTTGTCAATCAAGGACAACGTGCCCGAAAAAGCTACAGATTTCTTGAACGGATTAATTGATGTTTGCATAGAACAAGATTTGGAAGACAAAAACGAAACATCGAAGAAATCAGAGGAATTTATCACAAATCAGCTCACTCAAATATCTGATTCACTACTTTTTGCCGAATCAACTTTGGAAGAATTCCGTGCCGACAATAAGATTGTGAACCTCAGTAACGAGGGAAACCTGCTCTACAAAAAACTTGAGGAACAGGAAACGAACAAAACCCAACTCGACATTCGTCTGAAATATTACAACTACATTCTCCGTTCAATCAAATCAGATGTACAGGATATAAAAATGCCGTCAATCACGGGCATCAACGACCCTCTGCTTACATCGCTGATTTCGCAGTTGAACCAGCTTTACACCGAAAAACAAGTTCTTACCTACAGCGCAACTCCCGACAACCCAAACTTGCAGATTATCAACATGAAAATCGAGCAAACCGTGTCGTCGTTGGTTGACAATGTGAATAGTTTGATAGAATCAACCAAGTTGGAACTCAACGAATTACAAAAAGAACTTGACAAAACCGACAACGAAATCCAGCAATTGCCAGGAACAGAACGAAAACTTATCAGCATACAACGGCAATTCGACATCAACAACACAGTATATAGCTTTTTGCTGCAAAAACGTGCGGAAATCGGGTTGACAAAGGCAGCGAACATTTCCGACATTAAGATAGTTGACCCAGCCCGCGCCGAAAATGCGGAATTGTCATTCCCACGCATAAAACTACTGCTTCTGATAGCATTGTTCCTTGGAATCCTTATTCCATGTGGTATCATCATCATACGGAATTACTTGGACAACACTATTAAAGATAAAAACGACATTGAAAGCAAGTCCCCAGTGCCTATCATCGGTACGGTGCTGCACAACCGCCACGTCGATCAGTTGCCCGTAAAACACAAACCAAAATCGTCAATTACCGAATCGTTCCGTGCAATTCGTTCAAACTTGCCGTTCTTTATTAAAGACACCAATAAAACGAACATAATTGCCTTAACGTCAACAATTTCCGGAGAAGGAAAATCATTCTGCTCGCTCAACGTGGCGGCAATTCTTTCGTTGCTGAACAAAAAAGTGCTGATTATTGGTCTTGACCTGCGTAAACCTCGTCTGGCCGAAATGCTCAACACGACAAACAATATAGGTGTAACCACCCACTTGATTGGACGTGATACGCTCGACGACATAATTATCCACACCGAGGTTCAAAACCTTGATGCCATTGTTGCCGGCCCGATTCCGCCAAATCCTGCGGAACTTATTGAAAGTAAAGAATTTGTGAACTTCATCGACAATTGCAAAAGCCGTGGCTACGACTACATTATTTTGGATACGCCGCCGATTGGTTTGGTGGCTGATACAATTGCAATTTCGCAATACGCCGACTGCAACATTTTCGTAATGCGTCAAAACTACACGTCGAAAGAATCTATCCAATTGGCAAATTCATTGACAAAAGAACAACAAATCAAAAACCTCTGCATTCTGTTGAACGACGTTGACATTGAAGCTGGATATGGTTACGGCTACGGTTACGGATATGGTTACGGAACCTACCGCGACAAAAACGCGAACCATGGATACTACACCGACGAGGATATGGAAAAACGTCCATGGTACAAAAGAAAACTAAAACTTTTCAAAAAAGCGTAAAAATGGCACGTCCACTGAGAATCGTCTATATGGGCAATCCCGATTTCGCAGTACGCCCACTGCAAATCATGTTGGAAAACAACTACAACGTGGTGACTGTCGTTACAGGACAAGACAAACCAGCTGGACGAGGGAAAAAAATGAACGAATCGGCGGTGAAAGTGTTTGCACGCGAACAAAACCTTCCGATTCTCCAGCCTGAATCGCTCAAAGACGAAGAATTTCTCACACAACTACGAGCATTGCAAATCGACCTTATTGTGGTTGTGGCATTCAAAATGCTGCCAAAAGTTGTATGGCAAATTCCAACAATTGGAACAATCAACATCCACGCCTCCCTTCTGCCGCAATATCGTGGCGCAGCCCCGATAAACTGGGCAATTATCAATGGCGAAACAAAAACGGGCGTGACAAGTTTTCTCATCAACGAAAAAATTGACACCGGCAACATTCTTCTTCAAAAAGAAGTTGCTATCACCGAAACAGAAACAGCAGGGACGCTGCATGACAAGCTACAAGAAAGCGGTTCGCAATTGTTAATTGAAACCCTGCACGTATTGGAAAGCGGTAAAACACAGGGAATTAGCCAAACCACGCTCTATGGCGACGAAGCGGAACTAAAACCAGCACCAAAGATTTTCAAAGAAACTTGCAAAATTGATTGGAACAAGCCAACCACAACCATCAACAACCAAATAAGAGGATTCTCGCCCTACCCCGGCGCATGGACAACAATTCAGAAAAACGGAACATCTTTAGTTTTCAAAATTTTCTCTGCGGAATGTTCGTTTGAAAAACACAATCTTACCCCGGGAACAATCACCGAAAGCAACAAGCACATTGCCATTGCCACCGCCGACGGATTTCTAAAGCCAATTGAAATACAACTCGAAGGCAAAAAAAGAATGAACATCTCCGATTTCCTCTGTGGATTTTCATTTGCCGACGCAACGATTCTGTAAACGTATAGTTTATCAAAATCATTTCTGTTGTGTGGTATCCCGTTTGTCTAACTTCACATAGTTCCCATATTGCTCGTAAATGACCCCTTTTTCATTGCAAATACAAATGTGCTCAAGATATGTTTCTCCCGTTTTTTGTATAAGTGTATCGTAGTGATCAATACAAGATTTATAGTTGCTAATCCCATGCCCTACTTTCCGATCACCATTTTTGCCAAAATCAGTGTGTGCACGAATTGACGGATATGCTTCTTTACCGTCCTTATCATACCGCACATCTGAATATTCAACCCGATGGTACTTTTGTAACACCATCTTATGGTATTTTACTTTTCCATCTTTTATGGAAAATCTCGTTCCTCTATAATCACTTTCTTTATAATACATTTTTCGGGACAATTTTCCATCCACATATTCATTTTTTGTGAGAAAAGGAATATACGACGAAACATGAGGATAATCTTTCTTCACACTCTCAGCTACACGGTTCAAACTATCAAATTGATTGTACGTAATCCGATATAGCATTGATTCCTTTTTCCACGACTTATTATTTCTCCATTCCCTTGATATACGAACCGACGATGCCCGATATTCGTTTGTATCAGATTGATATTCCCAATTATATGCTTCCTTCAACATCCATTTTTTTGTAATTTCATATCCACTCATATATGGATCTTTATACATCCACTTATATGGATAATGATTTTTCCCTTTATGATACACAAGAACAGACTGTTTTCTTTCAAGCGTGTCATATTGTGTCACTGTAACAATTTGATAACGACCACGATACGATTCTTGAACTATCCACTCAAATTTCTTAATCAATTGATTTTTGCTATTATAGCCATATTCTGTCGTACTTGTTGCGGGGAAACCCTTATACAACATATTCTTCTCTTCGGTCGTAACATATGCAATAGGTTCTTCCTGCATTACTTTGAAAACCCAAGGCGATTTTATTTTTTTAGAAACATGTTCTATATTAATTGGTTGCAATTGTTGACCGATAACAGAAAACAAGGGAAAAAACAAAACCAAACACAAACAAATACACTTTTTCATATCAAACTAATATTCTCGTTTGGGGCGTAACACATATTCGCCTTTACGGTTGATATATCCAACCTTACCATTACGTAATTTTACTTTTGCAAGTCCGTTTTGAAACATTCCAATATCCTCAAATTTGGGTTTCACAACAGTATTTCCTGCTGTATCGATCAAACCTAACTTATGACGATTACCCCAAAACGTTTCATATCCATATCGAATGACTAATAGTCCTCCAGAGTATCGTTCAACCCACTCGGGAGTTTCATACACTATTTCACCTTCTTCATTGAATAGTCCCCACCTTCCGTCAATGTTATACAAGCACATACCATCACGATATGGTGTTAATTTTCTTGAGTCAGTTTGCAGACGACGAGCTCCTGTCGTGTCAACCATTCCCCCTATAGTTCTTTTTATTCCATTGATTACAGTGTCTTTTGAAAAAATTGCCAGTCCGTTTTTCCCAAACGAGTCCCATCGCGTAACGGAAGGTTCTTCAATAATCTCTCCATTACGTTTCATAATTCCAACATGAAATGGGTCATTGGCATATCTAAACCGATACGCCGTACAAGCAGCATCCATTTGATATAGTTCAATTTGATGCGCCGAGTCCCGTTCTTGGTTTAATCGCTGTTCCAAGGAATTTAATGCAATCTTGTTGGCAAAAATAATTTGATATGCAGAATCATATTGCGGCGTACCAATATAAAATGTCTCCCCTTGAAGATTTACAAAACCATCTTTCCTATTATGCCGAATCAAAGCGTATCCATTCCAAAAATCAGAACGGATGTGGTACGCATCAGTTGGCGCAATCACATAATTACCATAACAGTCAATCACCGACGATAAGGCATCCTCGGGAACCAATCTCGGATCATCATTCGAAAAATCCTGCGATAAAATATGTTTATTTGATTCTGAACCTTTCGGAAAATTAACAACCGCCACCGACTCCTTAAATTGAATTAAATTAAATGTGGAATACGGCAAAGTCAGTAAAATGTTTCCCGTGCTATCCACCAGCAATGTTTTTCCTTTTCTATAGACCGTGATTCCGCACTCGCTTGGACAAGGCGATTGGGCATACAAAAAATGTCCTAACACTAACAAAATCAATATTATGTTACTTTTTTTGTTCATAATACACATCTACCAGCAATTGTTGTTTTTCTGAATCATAGTGGAAATTTCCCGTTTTTAGATTGAGATTGTCAAAGTAACTCTTTTGAATCTCTTTAATTGTAAGCTGTTCCTGGTTGTACGGCGAAAGTGGAACAACAAACGTTTTTTTATCGACTTGTTTTGCATTTATTGACAAAACTGCCGAAAAGAAATAATTTCCAACCAATATTTCCGAAGCGTGAACGGGAACTTTATTATTCTGTATCGGAAGAAAAACTGTTGCTTCGGGAGCAAAAACTCCTACAAATTTCTTAATTTTTCGTTTGGAGACTAACGATTTATGACGAGCAGGATTGCTGCTATTACAATTTTCATACAAATAAATAATTTCCGCCAAATTTTTGTGTTTATGCAAATCAAGTTTATAATCCTCAACTTGCAGAACCACATTGTTTTGGGTAAAAAGATAATTGCCCCCACAATGCTTTTTCTGATTATAGACAAAATATTTCCGAGCGTTGTACATTCTTACCTGTGGCGTTTTCACCAAAAATGCCGCACAAGTAAGGTATCCATCATCTATTGGCATAAAAAATTCGTTTAATTGGCTTAAAAAGGTGGAATCACACCGAAGAGCACACGATTTCGTTTTTATATCAATGTATTTATGCATTCCACTACGCAAATATTTTGAATCTATCAAATTTCGGTACACAATATTTCCAGAAAGTTCCGCATAAACATAGTCAACTTCCCGACAAGGAGCAAAATCTATCCGAAAACAAGGTTTTGCCGTTTTAAACGAAATATTATTTTTGGTATATATGGTAAAATTCCGCATTGAAACATCTCCAAAAGTCTGAATTTCCGACCGACTTCCGTACACATCCTTATAAGCCTCTTGTAATCTTTTGGAAGGATGTGAGGTGATGCTCAATGTGAACGGCGGTGCAATAATCTTTGTCCTTTCATAATCAGCGCATTCGCACGGCAAATCACCTTCCCATTGAGCAAAAACATCAATGAAAACAACTATGAAACCTAACGCTATCCAGCAAAATCTATGCATTAAACAAAATTGCAAAGTTTACAAATATACAATTTTGAGGCAAAACTTTACCCAACTGAAGAAAATCTTTTCCCGATTGAAGAAAAACTTTCCCCGACTATACAGAAAAGAAAGGCATTTTTATTATTTTTGCTATATTGAATTATCCAAGCTAACGACAATATTAAAATATGAATAATCAGGAAAAAATAGAGAAACTGCTCGAAAAGCGTGACGAATCGCTTGCTGGTGGCGGTCAGAAAGCCATTGATGCCCAACACAGCAAAGGCAAATACACAGCACGCGAACGAATTGAGATGTTGCTTGACGAAGGCAGTTTCGAGGAAATAGATATGTACGTAACCCATCGTTGCACCGACTTCGGTATGGAAAAAAAGGTTTTCTATGGCGACGGTGTTGCCGTTGGTAGCGGCACAATCGATGGACGATTGGTGTTTATCTACGCCCAGGATTTCACGGTAATTGCAGGAACATTGTCGGAAACAATGTCACAAAAAATCTGCAAAGTAATGGACTTGGCAATGAAATTGGGAGCTCCAATCATCGGTATTAACGATTCTGGAGGTGCCCGCATTCAGGAAGGTGCGTGTGCATTGGCTGGCTTTGGCGAAATCTTCGAGCGCAACATCCTCGCATCGGGCGTGGTGCCGCAAATTTCACTGATTTACGGACTATGCGCAGGCGGAGCAGTATATTCCCCCGCACTCACCGACTTTATTTTGATGACGGAACAAAACAGTTGCATGTACATCACAGGTCCCAAAGTGGTGAAAACTGTGACTGGCGAAGATGTTACCGACCAACAATTAGGCGGCGCATTGGTACACTCCACAAAATCAGGCGTTTGCCATTTTACGGCCGCTACAGAAGAAGAAGGTATGCAAATTGTCCGCAGGCTGATTTCTTTCATTCCGCAAAATAATATGGAAGATGTGCCCGTGGTTGAGACAAACGACCCATACAACCGCGTTGACGATATTCTCGACACACTTGTTCCCGACGACCCGAACAAGCCATACGATATGAAAGATATCATCACCACGTTGGTTGACGACAAAGATTTCTTTGAAATCCAAAAGGATTTTGCAAAAAATATAATCTGCGGTTTTGCCCGTTTCAACGGAAAATCAACAGGAATCATAGCTAACCAGCCAAACTGCATGGCTGGCGTGCTCGACTGCAACGCATCACGAAAAGCGGCGCGCTTCATTCGATTCTGTGACGCATTCAATATTCAAATTCTCACCTTGGTCGATGTACCTGGATTCTTGTGCGGAACTGGACAGGAATACGCTGGAATTATCAACCACGGCGCAAAATTGATGTTTGCCTACGGCGAAGCGACAGTGCCCAAAGTAACAATCACCATCAGAAAATCGTATGGCGGTTCGCATATCGTAATGAGTTGCAAGCAATTACGCGGCGATATGAACTATGCGTGGCCAAATGCTGAAATTGCAGTAATGGGTGCCGCCGGAGCCATTGGAATCCTACAAGGCAAAGCAATGAAAGCGATAGAAGACGAATCTGAGCGCAAGAAATTCAAAGACGAAAAAATCGCCGAATACGAAGCAAAATTCGCAAGCCCTTACCAAGCAGCCGAACGTGGCTACATTGATGATGTGATTTTGCCGCACGACACCCGTTTTAGAATTATCCGTGCGTTTGAAATGCTGAAAACCAAACGGTTGACCAACCCGATGAAAAAACATTCCAACATTCCACTCTAAACACACGAATATGGAACAAAAAGCACAAAACATATCAATCCGAAACATTAGCGGCAGTGCGACCGACGAGGAATTAACAGCAATCTTGATGGCTATCAATTTGTACTACAATGGTGGTTGCGAAGATAAAAAATTAACATTCAAAAACAACACTTCGACAAGTTGGAATTCCAAAATTTTCGGAATGAATCAATTAACAAAATAAGTATGAAGAATTTTAAATTCAATATAGACGGAAAAAACTACGAAGTAGCAATTAAAAACGCGCAGAACGGCGTAGTTGACATTGATGTGAACGGGAAAAGCTACACTGTGGAAATTGAAAAAGAGAAAACACAAGTTACTCCTCCCGCTCCTGCTCCACAACCGCAATTAATAGAGCCAAAAATGCCTACGGCAAACAAGCCCAAAGCTCCTACAGGCGACCAACCGCACACGACGCTGAAAATATACGTGGCAAGCGGTCAAGAAGTGAAAAAAGGCGACAAATTGTTCACAATGGAATCGAACGGAAAGGAATGCGACATAACCGCCGACAAAGACGGAATCATTGGAAAATTGAACGTTGCGGTCGGACAAAACCTACCTTCCGAAGGTACATCCATTGAACTGAAAGCAAGCGGAAAAGCATCAAGTGCAAATGTTTCCACCGAAAACGCTGTGCCTGCGCCACTACCAGGAACAATTGTGCAAATCATGAAACAAGAAGGCACTTCTGTGCAGGCAGGAGAGCTCATTCTCACAATGGATTCAATGAAAATGGTGAACAACGTAACCGCCGATAAATCAGGTACATTAACCCATATTCTTGTGGAAGAACGGCAAGCTGTTTTGGAAGGCGACCCATTATTTATTATTGAGTAAGTTGTGACATTTATTAAAAAAACGTATATTTGCACAATATGAAAAAAATGTCAAGCATATTATCGAAAATTACTGCAATTATAGTTGCACTATCGGGGTTGTATGCTTGTACGCCCGACGAAAACGAAAAACTCATTGTCACACGCCAAGACTCCACTTCGTATGGTTTAGGAGTTGCGTTCGCACAGAAAATTCCTCAAAACTTACAAGAAAACAACATCGAATCCGTTGATTTTGAATACTTTCTACAAGGAATCGTTGATTACTTCGACACAAATGCGAATGTAAAACTCAGCGATGCGGAAATCCAAAAAATTGTTAATACTGTAATGGGACGACAAATTGAGGAAAAACATGAACAATATGTAAAAGAAAACGAAGTAAATATAGAAAAAGGTGAAACATTCCTCGAAAAAAACAAAACAAACCGAGATGTTGTGGAACTGAAAGATGGGCTACAATATAAAATCATCGATATGGGATGGGGAAAATTATCACCAATTTCCACCGACAATCTACTTATCACGTTCAAAGTTTATAATACAAAATATGAATTGATTTACGACAGCAAATCAAAATCTGACCAAACAAAAATCTATTTAGGTTCTGCAATTCCTGCTCTGCAAGAGGCTTTGCCAAAAATTAAAACAGGTGGCAGTATTCGTATTTTCACGTCGCATGAATATGCGTATGGTTCAACCGTTTACGAACAAGATTTAGTAAAACCTTACGAAACCTTAATATTTGATGTTACTTTGAACAAAATCATACTAAACGCAGAACGTTTGGCCGAATTCAACAAATTAGTTGAACAAGAACAAAATCAAAACAATCAATAAATAAATCACAAAAATGAAAATCTGTATTAAAGTAATTGGAATTGCTTGTCTTTCGGCAAGTTTAATTTCTTGTGGAAACAAAGATAACGTGAAACTCGAAACCCTCGAAGACAGCGCGAACTTCTGTTTAGGTTTCCAAACGGCCGCAATGTGGGCACAACGAGGTGTGGACTCTATCAACAATGATGCGTTTGTGGCTGGATTCAACGCATTCAACATTGACGAGCAGAATCTTCCTCTTGAATTGGAGCAAGAACAGTACAGCGACCTTATGCAACGCTATGCGGAAATATTGGAACAACGCGAACTCACCAAAATGAAAACTGAATTTGCACCAAATATTGAAGCTGGCGAAAAATTCTTGGCAGAAAACAAAGAAAAAGCTGGTGTAATAACCACGGCAAGCGGTCTTCAATATGAAATAATTTCAGAAGGCAAAGGCGTAAAACCAAGTTTATACGACACAATTTCTGTTATTTATAAAGGTACATTCATCGACGGGACTGTGTTCGACAGCACAATGGAGCCAATAAAACTTCCATTGATTCCAAATGGACTTATCCAAGGTTGGATTGAAGCTCTTCCACTTTTTGCCGAAGGAACAAAAGCAAAACTTTACATTCCTTACTATCTGGCATACGGAGAATATGGAAACCAAGGCGTACAACCATTTTCGACGTTGATTTTTGACATTGAATTAGTAAAAGTAATTAAAGGGAAAGCTCCTGAAACATCAGATATGATGTCGAAATTTCAAAAGTAATAACCTCAAAAACGTTCGTATGTGGCTGCATACGAACGTTTTATAATTTCATGGCAATGAAAGGTATCATTCTCGCTGGCGGTTCAGGAACACGATTGTATCCCATCACCAAAAGCATTTCAAAACAATTGATTCCCATCTACAACAAACCGATGATTTACTATCCATTGTCGGTTTTGATGCTTGCTAACATCCGTGAAATCCTTATCATCACAACACCCGAAGACCAATCAATGTTCAAGCGTCTTTTGGGCAACGGAAGCCAATGGGGAATACATCTGCAATATGCCATACAGCCATCACCCGACGGACTTGCACAGGCATTTCTGATTGGCGAGGAATTTATTGGTGGCGATTCCTGCTGCCTTGTGTTGGGTGACAACATTTTCTTCGGACACGATTTTGGAAAACAACTTGCAAATTGTGAGAAAAAAAATTCCGGCGCCACTGTGTTCGGCTATTATGTGAACGACCCTGAACGATACGGGGTTGTGGAATTCGACGCAAACAGAATAGCTATTTCCTTGGAGGAAAAACCAACGGAAGCAAAATCAAATTACGCGGTGACGGGACTCTATTTCTACGACAATACGGTGGTTGAAAAAGCCAAAACGTTGAAACCATCGAAACGTGGTGAGTTGGAAATCACCGACTTAAACAAACTTTACCTTGCCGAAGACACATTGGAAGTGCAACTTCTTGGGCGTGGTATCGCATGGCTTGACACAGGAACGCACGACAGCCTGCTCGAAGCGTCGAACTACGTTGCCGCTATAGAAAAACGTCAAGGCCTTATGGTTGCTTGCTTGGAAGAAATCGCATTCTTCAAAAAATATATCACGAAGGAACAACTGCTACAACTTGCGGAACCGTTGAAAAAGAATGAATACGGTCAATATTTGATAAAAATTGCCAACCATAAAATCTTGGACTAATGAACGTTACAAAAACGAATATTAACGGGGTTTTCATTATCGAGCCAAAGGTTTTCAAAGACCAACGGGGATATTTTTATGAAAGTTACAACAAACTTTCGCTTGGGAAATATGGCATCGACTACACATTTGTGCAAGACAACCAATCCCAATCGTCGTACGGCGTGATTCGCGGACTTCATTTCCAAAAACCACCCTACGCACAAACAAAATTGCTGCGCGTGATTCAAGGAAAAATCATTGATGTTGCCGTTGACATACGCAAAGGCTCACCAACCTACGGACAACATGTTGCTTTGGAATTGAGCGACACAAATTTTAAACAATTGCTTATTCCTGCTGGTTTTGCCCATGGTTTTTCTGTACTAAGCGAAACCGCAGTTGTGCAATATAAATGCACCGACTACTACCACCCTGAAAGCGAAGGCGGTATTATATTCAACGACAGTGATTTAGACATAAATTGGGGAATTCCTTTGGACGAAGCAATTATATCCGAAAAAGATTTGAACCACCCCACTTTTTCTGAATTTCAAACTCCGTTTACAATGTAATTATGACGAAAATTCTTGTCACAGGCGGCAACGGACAATTAGGAAACGAACTACGAAAAGTAGCTCCAAATCTTCCGTTTTCGTTCACGTTTACCGATGTGGCGGAATTGGACATCACCCACATTGCAGATATCGAAGCGTTGTTCAACAAGCAACCATTTGACTATATTATAAATTGTGCCGCCTACACGAATGTGAACAAAGCGGAATCGGAAGAAGACATCGCACTGAAAATCAATGCGATAGCACCAGAAAATTTGGCACAGGTCAGTGCAAAACACAATTGCAGGTTTATCCACATTTCCACCGACTACGTTTTTGACGGCACGAATTGCCACCCTTACAACGAAGACGATGCCGTTTGTCCACAATCGGCATACGGACGCACCAAATTGGAAGGCGAACAACGTGCGCTCAAGGCTAATCCAAATACAATAATTATCCGTACCGCATGGTTATATTCGGAATTTGGAAATAATTTTGTGAAAACAATGATGCGCCTGGGAACAGAAAAAGACGAGATTTCCGTCGTATTTGACCAAGTTGGCACCCCAACCTACGCCGGCGACCTTGCGCAGGCAATCTGCACAATTATACAGAACATTGAATCAAAACAAGAAAAATTTGTGGCTGGAATATACCACTACACCAACGAAGGCGTTTGTAGCTGGTACGATTTCACAAAGGAAATTCTTTCTCAATCAAGAATTTCGTGCAACGTAAAGCCCATTGAATCAAAGGATTTTCCAACTCCAGCCAAACGCCCGTTTTACAGCGTGCTGAACAAACAAAAAATAAAAACCACCTACTCTATCGACATTCCGTATTGGAAAGATAGTCTTGGCGTATGCTTACAGAATGTATTGAAATGAAACGAATTATTTTCATACTAAGCGTGGTGCTCTTTTTTTCTTGCTCTAAAGAAATAAAAGACGGTCCATACGTATATTTTGCGAACGACAGCGAACTTGCCGACACAATGTCGCAACAGAAAAGTTTGACGTTTACAATCACCGCAATCGGAAATTCGTACAAGGTGAAACATGCGCAGTTGTTCATCAACCAAACATCATTCCGCGATTCAATATTTTCACCAACAGACTCTATTTCAATCACATGGGAGATTGACTTTACAGGACGAATCAACACACAAAACATTCTCATACAAGCAACCGACGAACATGAAATGGTTGCCACACAAACGAAAAAAATCTACATAAAATGAAACGATTCATCACGCTCGCGCTCGTATTCGTAAGTATCTGTGGATTAGTCTGTTGCAACTCAAAACAAAAAAAAGTAATCACAGCTGAAGATATTCGCAAATTTGAGGAACGCAACATTGAAGTAAACCGTGAAATTGTAAAATTAAAACAAGACACCATCAAGCAATACATTGAGGACCACGGGCTTACGATGCAAAAAACAGGCAGTGGACTATGGTATAGCCTCAAACCAAGCGGCGATACCACCGCCATACGTACTGACGATATGGTGGAAATAGCATACAGCATCCATTTGTTGAACGGAAAATTCTGCTATTCGTCTGATTCCACAGGTCTGAAAAAGTTCAAGGTTGGACAAGGCGGCGTGGAATCAGGTTTGGAAGAAATGCTTCTGCTCATGCACAAAGGCGACACGGCAGAAATGCTTATGCCCCCACATCTTGCCCACGGACTTATGGGCGACCAGAAAAAAATCCCTACTTTGGCAATTTTACACTATTTGGTTATGGTTAAAGATTGCCAACACGTAATAAAATAAGGTTTTTACCAAGAGAAACCGTATATTTGCACACATAAATTGTAGTATATGAAAAAGAACAGATGCTCATTCTGTGGTCGCGATGAGGACCAAGTGCCAATTCTACTGAATGGAATGGCTGGATTTATTTGTAGCGATTGCGTGGAACAAGCAAGCAAGGTTTTAAGCGAAATAACGCCTTCCCCAAAGAAGAAAAACGCTATTAAGGATTTTACGAAATTAAAACCAATAGATATAAAGAAACATCTGGACGAATACGTTATCGGTCAGGACGAAGCAAAAAAATCGTTGGCTGTCGCTGTTTACAACCACTACAAACGTATTTCCTGCGAAACTAACAATGATGTAGAAATAGAAAAATCGAACATTATTTTAGTTGGGGAAACAGGAACGGGAAAAACGTTGCTGGCAAAAACCATTGCAAAATTTTTGGATGTCCCATTTGCCATTGTTGACGCAACGGTGCTGACCGAAGCTGGTTATGTAGGCGAAGACATTGAAAGTCTGTTGGTTAGACTGTTGCAAGCAACCGATTACAACGTGGAACGTGCCGAGCAAGGAATTGTTTTCATTGATGAAATCGACAAAATTGCCCGCAAAGGCGACAATCCATCCATAACCCGTGACGTGTCGGGCGAAGGCGTGCAACAAGGCTTGCTGAAACTATTGGAAGGTTCGGTTGTAAACGTGCCACCACAAGGCGGCCGCAAACATCCGGAGCAAAAAATGATTGCTGTCAACACAAAAAATATTTTGTTTATCTGCGGCGGGGCATTCGAAGGCATTCAGAAAATAATAGCCCGCCGTTTGAACACACACACCGTGGGCTATGGCGTGAAAGAGAAGAACAAAAACATAGACAAAAATAATTTCTTACAATACATTGCGCCACAAGACCTACGCTCGTTCGGACTAATTCCAGAAATCATCGGACGATTGCCGGTACTGACACACCTTAATCCACTGGATAGAAATGCATTACGCAGCATTTTAACCGAACCGAAAAATGCGCTGGTAAAACAATACATTGAATTGTTCCGCATCGACGGCATCGAATTGTCGTTCACCGAGGACACCTACGATTTTATTGTTGACAAGGCAATAGAATACAAACTTGGCGCACGAGGCTTACGCTCTATATGTGAGGCAATTATGCTCGATGTGATGTTTGAATACCCATCGAAAAATGTAAAAAAACTCGTTATTGATAAAAAATTGGCGGAAAAACATTTCGCCAAGACAGAACTGAATCATATTTTAAATGCATAACACAATGAATTTCAAATTATTAAAAGCATTAAGCGAAGTAGCTGGTCCTTCGGGATTTGAATCAAGAATACGTGAGATGATTTCTAAAGAAATCGCCAAAGATGTTGACTCTGTCACAACCGACAATATGGGAAATCTTGTTGCGTTCCGTAAAGGCAAAAGCGACAAAAAACTGATGATAGCCGCACATATGGACGAAATCGGATTTATTGTGACACACATTGACGACAACGGATTTCTGAAATTCGCCACATTGGGCGGCTTCGACCCAAAAACACTGACAGCGCAACGTGTGATTGTGCATGGCAAAAAAGATGTGATTGGCGTGATGGGCGCAAAACCTATCCACGTGATGACTCCCGAAGAACGCGACAAAAAAGTTACCGTGAAAGATTTCTTCATTGACTTGGGAATGACGAAAAAAGAAGTGGAAAAAATCATAGAAATCGGCACGCCAATCTCACGCGAACGTGAATGTATTGAAATGGGATCGTGTGTCAACGGTAAATCGCTCGACAACCGAATTGCCGTGTATATCTTAATTGAAACGATAAAAAAACTGAAAGGCAAGCAGTTACCTTTCAACACATATTTCACATTTACCGTGCAGGAAGAAGTTGGACTTCGCGGTGCGCAAGTTGCCGCCCTCAACATCCAGCCAGATTATGCCATCGCACTTGACACGACCATCGCCTACGATGTTCCGGGAAGCACACCGCAGGAACAAATCACAAAACTTGGCGAAGGACCTGGCATAAAAATTATGGATTCGTCGGTTATCTGCCACGCAGGATTTGTTGCATTTATGAAATCTGTGGCAAAAAAGAATTCGATTCCGTTCCAAGCCGAGATTATGCAAGGCGGCGGAACCGACACAAGCATGTTGCAGAAAATGGTTGCCGGAGGCGCTATCGCTGGGGCGGTTTCCATTCCAACACGACATCTCCACCAAGTGATTGAGTCGGTTCATAAAGACGATGTGGAAAACAGCATACAATTGTTGACGTGCATAACACAATCAATTGACGCTCAATAACAAATGGCAGACAATTATTTAGAGAAAAAGTACGAGGAATATCTCAAGAAAAAAGCCGACTACGAGCGGAAGAAAAAATTGGGATTGATTTCAAAGTCGGCACAAACAAAAGCCAACAAAAAATAACAAACTGGACTTTTATCTCTCATTGTTGATAACTATTTTATTTTCAGTTCCGAAAATAACGTACAATTATTGATATAAATCTTACATTTGGACAAAATAATAAAATATGGAAAATACTATTAATGGAAAACTAATCGAAATCTGTGAGCCACAAACAGGTACGAGCGCAAACGGACAATGGAAACGTCAGAATTTTATAATTGAAACATTCGCACAATATCCACGGAAATTATGTTTCACCGTGTCAAACGACAAAGTTGATATGTCACGTTTTGCCGTAGGTAGCGTTGTGATGGTTTATATCAATATTGAAAGCCGAGAATACAACGGAAAATGGTTCACCGACTTCAGAGCATGGAGAGTTGACGACGGTCAACCTCTTCAACCAAACAATACCATTCAAGGTCGAGTAACAAATGTTTTTCAAGAAATTGGCGGTAAAAACGCATCGACTGGCCGTGAATGGAAACGCCAAGACTTTGTAATAGAGACAGTTGAAACGTATCCAAAGAAAATCTATTTCAGCGTTTGGGGTGACAAGACCAACAAATCAGCTTTGGTTGAAGGCAAAGAAGTGACTGTAAACGTTGATTTAGAAAGCCGTCAAGGTTCGAATGGTGGCTGGTTTTCGAGCGTGCAGGCATTTCGTGTAACAGAAGGGATTGTGCAAATGGGCACACCAGCCGGTAATTCTGCATACGGCGTTGCAAGCAACAACACAGCAACGGGCGCGCCAATGGTTGCCCCCGACCCTATCACTCCCGATCAACTGAAAAGTAATGACGAAAGCGACGGATTACCATTCTAATTTTTTTCTGTCTATAATAGCTTTGTTTGTGCAAATCTCCGCATTTGCACAAACAACTATTTACACCACCTTTGAGCATTACTGCAACGGAAAACCTGTTGCCCACAATACGTTCATATACAAAAATACCCAAGGAACGACATATCAAATCAATCAGATTCAATACTTTATAAGCAACATTTCCTATCGGGTAAACGGGAAATGGATCTGCGATTCGACCATCACATACATCGATGCGGAAAAAACAATTCCTATGGTATCGACCACAATTCCCAAGAAAAAAAACAAAATAGACTCCATACGATTCACTGTAGGATTGCCTGCGGAACAAAACATTCCTTATAGATTCACAAATCCAGAATGGGCGCAAATGTATTGGCCCGAAAGCATGGGCGGAGGCTACCACTACCTGAAACTAAACATAAAATATATCAACAACCACGATACCGTGGGCTTATTCAACTGCCATTTAGGACGAAGTATGGAAATGGGCGCCGTAATTGACAATGATTTCACCCTGACACTTCCGTGCCCAACCGAAACACACAACATAAACGTAATCAGAATGAATGTTGATGCATGGTTTGTGAACCCTAATACCATTGATTTCAACTTATACACAAAAGGAATTATGGGAAAACAATCCATTATGCATGCAATTTGCGAAAACGGGAAATCGGCATTTACTGTAATGCCAAAAAACTTCGAATAATAGTCATATTACTTATATTCTCATTCAAAACTGTACCAGATTCGCATTGAAAAGTGTAGCACTTTTGTTACGTGCCTCTATCCTTCCATTGTGCAATATGCATTGTGAATTGTGCATTATTTCCTATCTTTGCCGCATCATGATTGAGAAAGAACCAACACCGTACCCAGAGCGTACGGAAAATGTTATTATACTCGTGTGCGAACTCGCTGCCGAGTATGAGAAACCTATTGCTTATCAAGGCACTACGATTACCAACGCCTTGAAAGATTATTATTCGTTTACCACTAACCACGAAAAAGTTGAAGTTTTGAAATGGATTGTGGCACAACCAGAATTTACCGAGTTACAACGATTTTCTACGGCAGAAAACAAGATTTACACCTTATACACAAACCAATACGACGAAATATTAAAAACAGGCGAAACTCCTAATAATCTGCAAATGGCACAAAAATTTGTGACAAACGGCTACGATGTCTTTCTCCTTTCAAATCCCAAGGCAACCAAAAGTGCAGATTTTATTATCCGCAGACGAAATTGTTTGTATTATGTAGAAGGGAAAACTTCCACTGGTGGTAGCGCGTTAACCATGCGATTAAGCGATGGAGCAAAACAAGCGGACAGAATTGCAATAAACTTCATAGGGAACCCACAAATCAACATACTTTCGGCAGAGATCACCAATGTTTTTATACAAAAAGTCGGATTACACAGCATATATCTATTCAAAAAGTCAAGATTGATTGTTGTTACACGAGATATGGCATTATCTAAGAAATTCAGCGATGTGTTCTATAATTTATGGTGGTGCAAAAAATAAAAAATGGAAATAATTTTGTTATTTCCATTTCTCTGATTCTCACACCGTAGTCAAGAATCACTCCAATTAAATGGCTTCTGTCCACGTGTTTCTAAACTTTCGTCTTCATTTTTCACCTAGGACG
>DFGI01000084.1 GCA_002371705.1 Bacteroidales bacterium UBA3754 | reverse complement strand
ATGCTGGGTTTGAAGGACAGCAATACACAGATACAAAAGAAGTTACACTTCCTGCAATCAATCACAAATATGCCTTGAATGAATGGCAGTGGGCTGAAAATAAGGAATCGGCAAGTGTGAAGTTCATTTGCGAAAACGATGCAAACCACATTGAAACCGTTGATGCCATTGTCACCACAGACACTACGCACGCAACCTGTACAACGGACGGCAAAATCGTCTATACTGCAAATGCTGAGTTCGAAGGAAATAAATATACAGATACAAAAGAAGTTACGATTGAAAAACTTGGCCATGATTACGCATTGGATTCCTGGTTATGGTTGGAAGATAAGGAATCCGCACTTGTGAAATTTGTCTGCGAAAACGATGCAAACCACGAAGAAACTATTGAATCCATAGTTACCACCGATACGACGTACGCGACTTGTACAACGGATGGTAAAATTGTTTATATCGCAAATGCTGAGTTTGAAGGACAGCAATACACAGATACAAAAGAAGTTACACTTCCCGCAATCAACCATAATTATGCGTTGGATTCTTGGATTTGGGCAGATGACAAGGAATCTGCAAGTGTGAAATTCGTCTGCGAAAATGATGCGAACCACATTGAAACCGTTGATGCCATTGTCACCACAGACACTACGCACGCGACTTGTACGACGGACGGCAAAATTGTTTATACAGCAAATGCAGAATTTGAGGGGAAACAATATACTGATTCCAAAGAAGTTACACATCCCGCAATCAACCATAATTATGCGTTGAATGAATGGCAGTGGGCAGAAGACAAGGAATCAGCGAGTGTGAAGTTCATTTGCGAAAACGATGCAAACCACATTGAAACCGTTGATGCCGTAGTTACCACCGACACGACGCACGCGACTTGTACAACGGACGGCAAAATCGTCTATACTGCAAATGCTGAGTTCGAAGGAAATAAATATGCTGATACAAAGGAAGTTTCACTTGAAAAACTTAGTCACAATTACGCATTGGATTCCTGGTTATGGTCGGAAGATAAGGAATCGGCAAGTGTGAAGTTTATTTGCGAAAACGATGCAAACCACGTTGAAACCGTTGATGCCGTTGTCACCACCGACACGACGCATGCAGCGTGTACGACGGACGGCAAAATTGTCTATACTGCAAATGCTGAGTTCGAAGGAAATAAATATGCTGACACAAAGGAAGTTACACTTGAAAAACTTGGCCACGATTATGCGTCCCAAGGTTGGGAATGGCGTGATGATTGGAGTGGGGCAAAAATCAGATTTGTATGTAAAAATGATGCTAATCACATTGATTCTGTTGAAGTTACAACGGTTGTTGATACGATAACAAACGCAGGCATTGCTAATCCAGAGGTTTTGTTTGTGGTAGAAACGAAATTTGCTGGGCAAACATATTCGGATTTGAAGACGAAAACCCTCTCTGCTCAATTTAGCATTCACTACAATGAGGCTGGTAATGACATTGATGGCGATGGTGTTTCTGATGAATTCCTTGACGCATTTACAAAAGAATTGTATGGCGCAACTGAATATTATTGGGATAGATTTTGGTCGCCGACAACTGGGGATTTCTTTTTGATTACAATGACTGGAGTTGCAAATTATTCGGGAACACTTCAATTTGAACTTGTTGACACGTTGCGTACTGTTTCGTTAGGCGAAAAATCTTCGTTAATACAAGTCGTTGCTGGTGAGGAATTTACTGCGAAAGTTCCGCTGACGGTGACGGTAATGCGTGATTCGCTTGGTAATAAGCTAAAATATACGGTTCTTGAATTTGTTTGCACTCCTGAGGAAACGAGTTCGTCGCCGTTGTTTACAAACAATGCGTGCGAATTTGATTTTTCTGATTTTGAAATTATGTATGAATCGGCGGGAACAGAAATTTACGATAATCCACATTCGTTGATTCTTGTCGGACAAGATAAATATGAATATCTGTACGAAGGTGTTTTTTCGACAAAACTTGCGGCTCCGACAAAATGTAGCGTGTTGAATTTATCTATAACTGTCATTCCTGATATTCCACTTGATTTCTTCGCATTTTCGCTTGTCGATTCGGAAACGGAGCGTAGTATTATTGGCGAGCCATACATAAAACTTGAAAATTCGACAATGTATGTCCCGAAGAAGGAATATACATATGAATTTACCATTCCGATTGATTCTGTGGTGGCGACATCGCCCAAATTGTTGCTCCATACTGAAAGCCCGTACCAGCGGCAACGGGCGATTTACTACATAAAATCGTTGAATTTGTCGTATTCGGAAATTCATACAGAGGAGATTATTCCTGAGTTGGCTCCAACGTGCGAAGAACCAGGTCATTCTGAAGGAGTTCTTTGCTCGGTTTGTGGTACAATTCTAACTGAACCGACTGAATATCCTGCTTTGGGGCACGCTTATGTTTCGCAAGGATGGCATTGGACGGATGATTTCTCAGAAGCGTCGGTTGATTTTGTTTGTGCGAATGATGCGACACACGCGCATACGGAACAAGCTCAGATTTCGTCAAAAACTGTTCCAGCAACGTGTACGGCGGAAGGTGCGATTATTTATATGGCGAAGGTTATGTTGGGCGAAGCAACTTACCAGGATACCAAGATTTCCGTTTTGGAAATTGTTCCGCATACGGAAATGATTGTGGAAGGTGTTCAGCCAACGTGTACCGAAACCGGTTTGAGCGATGGCGTACAATGCGCTGTGTGTGGAGCCGTGTTGGTAGAGCAATCGGAACTTCCTGCTCTTGGGCACTCGCTCCAGCACGAGGCGTATGTCGCTCCAACAGTTGATGATGAGGGCGTTGAGGAACATTGGTATTGTACAGTTTGTCATTCAATTTTCGATAGTGAGGCGGCAACGCACGAAATTTCTAATGCTGATGTCATTATTCCTAAATTGGAACCAACTGGCGTTCCGTCGCTACTCAGTCATGTTAACGTATATCCGCAAAAGAAACATATTGTGGTAGAACAAGCCGAGGGCGAATTATTGCGGATTTTTGATGTGAATGGACATTGTGTCGTATCGGAACGAATCTCTACTCAATTTGCGTCATATTCAATTTCCGTGGGTGGTGTGTATGTGGTTGCTGTTGGAGCAACGGTAGTGTCGGTTGTGGTTCAATAAAATTAAATAAATACAAAAGTGAATTTTATTCATCTGTCTGATTTACATATTGGTAAGCATATAAATGGGAAATCTATGCTCGAGGAGCAAAATTTTATTTTTCGGCGCATTCTCGAAGTTATAGCGAAACAAAATCCCGACGCAGTGTTGATTGCTGGTGATGTGTATGATAAAACTGTTCCGTCAGCCGAAGCGGTGCAATTGTTTGATTGGTTTTTGTCGGAATTAAAATCTACAATTCCTGTTGGTGCGAAATTGTTTATCTCAAGTGGAAACCACGATTCGGCTGAACGAATAGCTTTTGCATCTGCAATCTTGAGTAAAACCGATGTATTTGTCTCGCCCGTGTATGATGGCACCATGCAACCTGTTGGTATAAACGATGAATTCGGGGAGGTTATGGTGTATATGTTGCCGTTTATTAAACCGTCAACTGTACGGCATTTCTTTGAGAATGAAACGATTGAATCGTATAATGATGCGTTGCGTGTTGCTATCCAAAATATGAATGTTGATACTTCAAAACGGAATATATTGCTTGCTCATCAGTTTGTGACTGGCTCCCAACGTTCTGATTCCGAGGATGTTTCTGTTGGTGGACTTGATAATGTCGATTCGTCGGTGTTTGATTGTTTTGATTATGTTGCCCTTGGACATTTGCATCGTCCGCAGGATTGTGGTCGGAAAACGATTCGTTATTCGGGTAGTCCGCTGAAATATTCTTTTTCGGAAGTTTCTGATTCAAAATGTGTTACGATTGTAGAGCTTGGTGCAAAAGGCGCTGTTGAAATTTCGCTTGAACCTCTTGTCCCTCTTCATGATTGGCACGATTTGCGGGGAACATACGATGAATTGGTCGCAAAATCATTTTATGAAAATACATCATATCAGTCTGATTTTGTTAGAATTACGTTGACCGATGAAACTGATATTCCCGATGCGATTGGAAAATTGCGGACAATTTACCATAACATTATGGAGTTGCGCTACGATAATAAACGAACACAGGCTATATCCAGTGGTTTTGTGCAGCAGGTTGATGTTTCAAAAACGCCCGATGTTCTTTTTTCACAATTGTTTGAAATGCAGAATAATCAGCCGATGAGCACCGAGCAATCTGAATTTATACAAGGTTTAATCGAAAAAATTTGGGAAAAATGAGGCCGATTTGTTTAACAATGTCTGCTTTTGGACCGTATGCGCAGGAAACGGTAATAGATTTTTCCCGTTTTGGAAAAAAAGGTCTGTATTTGATTTGTGGAGAAACTGGTGCGGGAAAAACCACCATTTTTGATGCTATTACGTATGTCTTGTATGGCAGTGCAAGTGGCAGTAACCGAACTCCTGATATGTTCATTTCGAAATATGCCGATGAAGGTGCGCATTGTTTTGTGGAATTGAAATTTGAATATGCGCAGGAGGTTTATACCGTTCGGCGTGAACCCGCTCAAATGGTGCAAAAACAACGGGGAAAGGGTACGAAAATAGAATATGAAAAAGTATTGCTGTCTTTGCCAAACGCTGCACCATTGACGAACATGGATGCAAAAGCGAAGATACGTGACATTCTGGGCCTTGATTACAACCAGTTCTCACAAATTGCGATGATTGCGCAAGGTGATTTCTATAAATTAATCACGACAAATACATCAAAACGACAGGAAATATTTCGCCATATATTTAAAACACAACCATTTGTGGATTTACAAGAAGAACTGAAACGAATAGAAAAGGAATTGGGCGATTCTTGTAAACGGCTGCGTGAGAGTATTTTACAGTATATTTCTGGTATTCGTAGCAACGAACAGATGGAAAATGTTTCACAGTTGGAAAAAGCTAAAAATAGTGAGCTGCCAATTTCCGAAGTTGTTTCGTTTGTTCAGTCGCTACTTGATTCTGACTCGCGGGATTTACAATTGCTGCAACAGGAAATACAATCTTTGGATGAAAGAAAAAATCTTGTCGTTCAGCAACTTACAAAATTTAATGCATACGAAAAAGCTACAAAAACTCTATATGAATCACAACAGAAATTAAACGTTAAACAACAACAATTCCATGTCTTGAAAGAGCAAAAAGAAAAAGCTGATCAACGAAAACCAGAAATTGAAAAATTGCTTGCGGAATCTGCAACTATAGAGAAGAATCTGCCTAAATATAATGATTTGGCGAAATTTCAATCGGAATTGGCACGTAAAGGAATCGAACAAACCGAGCAGGAGAAAAAACTTGAGCTATTGAACGAGGCTCGTAAAAAACAAGAACAAAACATTCTTAAATTAAAATCGGAACATACTGATTTGCAGAATGCTGGCGAAGTTCTTCAGTCATTGCAAAATGACTTGAAAAATAAAAAAGATTTGCTCAATACATTGGAGAATCTTTTGAATAAAATTGCTGATTTAGAAAAGGATTTTCAAGATTTACAGCATTGGCAGACAGAATTAACAAAAATTGTAAAACATCACGATGCGTTGCAGCGCGAGCATGACGAAAAATATAAATTATTCATTGCTGAACAGGCTGGAATTCTTGCGGAAACGCTTGTTGACGGGCAACCGTGTCCGGTTTGTGGTTCGTTGCAACATCCAGCAAAAGCTCATGCATCGGCGGAGGCTCCGTCAAAACAAGAACTTGAAACTCTCAAAACAGAATTGGATACATTGGCACTGCGCGTTACGAATGGCACAAATAAATGCGCTGCACAAAAAATAACGTGCGAAACAAATGAACGTACTATTCAGACGGAAATCACCTCCCGTTTTAATGAAAATCCTTCTGATAAGAAATCCTATATCTTGCTGAAAAAGAATCAATTGTCAACCGAAATATCTTCGCTGTTGGAGACAATCAAACAAGAGGAAAAAAGGAAACAACGGAAAGATGATTTGTTTGTGCTTATTCCTAAAGAAGAACAGAAATTCGAGAATTTAAAAAACGATATTTCATTGTTGCAGAATGCAATAGAAAAACTCAAGGTAGAACAGGAAGCAGACAAAAAAAATGTGGTATCGTTGAAGGCTGAGTTGCTGTTTTCGGGAAAAAATGAAGCGGAACAAAAAATCCGTGAAATCCAAGACAGTAAAAAGGCGATAGAACGGATTATAGAGGACTCGCAGCGGGATTTTTTGAACTGTGAAAAGGAAATCAACAGTTTAGCTTCGGTTATAAAAACTCTTTCGGATCAGGTTGCGGAAGGATGTACGCTGAACCGTGACGAAATTATGCGTAACAAAACAGACATAGAACAAGCAATTACAAATGTGCGTGCAAAACAAACTTCTATATCTTCACGAATTGACAGCAACAGCAACGCACTGAAGGAAATTCAAGAAAAATCTGGCGCTTTGGCGGCGTTGGAAAAAGAGTATGCGTGGAAATCGAATTTATCGGATACGGCAAACGGAAAATTGAACGGAAAAGATAAAATAATGCTCGAAACCTACGTGCAAATGGCGTATTTCGACAGAATTATTGGATATGCGAATACTCGTTTTATGATTATGTCAAGTGGACAATACGAACTGAAACGAAGACTAGAGGCACAGAATAAGTTTGGGCAGTTTGGTCTCGACTTGGATGTGATTGACCATTACAATGGTTCGGTCCGTGATGTGAAATCACTTTCGGGCGGAGAGTCGTTTATCGCGTCTCTTTCGTTGGCACTTGGATTTGCCGATGAAGTGCAGTCTTTTGCGGGTGGGGTTTCGTTGGATACGCTTTTTGTGGATGAAGGTTTTGGAACGCTCGATGGAGAATATCTGGAACAAGTTTTGGTCGCTTTGAATAATCTTACGGAAGGAAATCGTTTGGTGGGCATTATATCTCACGTTGATGCGCTGAAGAAAATTGATAAGCAGATAATCGTCACCAAGGATATGGTTCAGGGCAGTCGGGTGAAAATGGTCGTTTAGGCCTTGTGGTTTTTCAATGCGATTTTTGCGGCGGCTTGTTCCGCACTTTTCTTTGACGAACCCGTGGCTTTTGCTACAACCGTGTCGTTTATCAAAATCTTGCTTTCAAACATCGGCTTTTTGCTCGTTGGATTTTCGATTTGTTCGGTGTGGTATTCCAACATCAACTTGTTTTTCTGGCAAAGTTGAAGCAACGTGCTTTTGTAGTTCGTGTTATCTTCCGGTAATGTTTGAATGTTGGTGTGTTGGTAAATAATTTTATTGATCACAAATTCTTTTGCCTTGCGGTAGCCTCTGTCTTTGTATATTGTACCGATTAACGCTTCCAAGCAGTTTCCAATGGCGTCGTTTTTCTTGAGATTGGGAATCCGCGCCAAAATATGTTTTTGTAGTTTTAGGTCAATGCCAATGTCGTTCATATTCTTGCGGTTGACAATAGTAGCGCGCATTTGTGACAAATTTCCTTCTTTCGCTTTTGGAAATTTCATATACAGATAATCGGCGATTATTCCATCTAAAATTGCGTCGCCAAGGAATTCCAATCGTTCGTTGCTCCCATATTTATATACAAGCGATGATGACCTGTGGATAAAACACAATTTATATAAATCAAGATTTTTAGGTGCAAATCCAAGAATGTTATATAGGGCAATGGCAAAATTCCTATCTTTTTGGGGAACAAACAATAATCGTATGCGAAAAAAAATGTTATTCACTATACTTCTTGAAAATAATGGTGCTGTTGTGTCCGCCAAATCCAAATGTGTTGCTCAAGACGTAGGTTACGTCTCTTTTTTGAGCTTCGTTGATTGTTAGGTTTAGTTTTCCGTCAATTTTCTCGTCAAGCGATTTGAAATTGATTGTCGGAGGAATAATGCCTGTTTGGATTGAGAAAATTGATGCTACAGCCTCCATAGCTCCCGCAGCGCCAAGCATATGGCCAGTCATTGATTTTGTGGAGCTGATGTTGATTTTGTAAGCCTCGTCACCAAATAATTTTTGTATTGAAGCTAATTCTATAATGTCGCCGATTGGGGTAGAAGTGCCGTGAACGTTGATGTAGTCAACATCGGCAGGTTTTATATGCGCATCTTCCAATGCGTATTTCATTACGTTGATAGTACCTCGACCTTCAGGATGTGGGGCTGTTAAATGGTATGCATCGGAAGTGATGCCGCAACCGCAGAGTTCAGCATAGATACGCGCACCACGTTTTTTTGCGTGCTCCAATTCCTCAAGCATGAGCGCTACACCACCTTCAGCCATTACAAAGCCATCTCTTGACGCGTCGAATGGACGGCTTGCCGTTTCCATTTCCTCGTTGTTTTCCGAAAGGGCTTTCATCGCATTGAAACCGCCGATAGCGCTTACGTTGATAGGCGCTTCGGAACCTCCTGTAATAAACATATCGGATTTTCCTAAACGAATATAGTTTACGGCATCAATAATTGCATGCGACGACGAAGCACACGCCGACGCTGTCGCATAACTGATTCCGCACAATCCGAACTTTATGGAAATGAGACCCGCGGCCATGTTGGGGATGAGCTTTGGTATGGTGAATGGACTGAAACGGGGAATGTTCGTTCCGCTTTGGTAGAAATCCCGAATTTCTGGCTCGTAAGAACCAAGTCCACCAATACCTGTGCCCCAAATGACACCAATGCGTTCTCTATCAATGGATTCTAAATCAATATGTGAATCTTTCAAACATTCGGTTGCCGCTGCAACTGCGAACTGTTCAAACAGATCCATCTTGCGAACTTCCTTTTTGTCCATATATAATGACGGGTCGAAGTTCTTTACCTCGCATGCAAAACGTGTCTTGCAGTTGGAAGCATCAAAACGAGTGATAGGTCCACTACCACTCGTTCCAACTGTTAAATTGTGGAAAATCTCATCTATGGAATTACCAATAGGGGATAATCCTCCAATACCGGTAACTACAACTCTTTTTAATTCCATAGAATATAGGAGATTTTACTTATTTCTGATTTTTTTCGATGAAAGCAATAGCATCGCCTACAGTAGCGATAGTATCAGCTTGATCATCAGGAATAGTGATGCCAAATTCTTTTTCAAATTCCATAATCAATTCTACTGTATCCAAAGAATCAGCGCCTAAGTCGTTTGTGAAGTTAGCTTCGTTTGTTACCTCAGAAGCATCTACACCGAGCTTCTCTACAATAATAGCCTTTACTTTTGATTCAATTTCTGACATAGTAATTAAGTTTAGTTATTAAATATGTTTTCGTCTGCAAATAAAGGCCTTTTTTTTTATACAAAAAAGAAAAATGATACAATCTTTTACTATTGAAAAAGTTTTTGCATTGAATTTCAAATATTTATATTTTTGCAGGCAAAAAGTTATCAAATAGATATTAACAGAAATATGCCAAAAATTGCAATTTTTGCCTCAGGTTCAGGTACAAATGCCGAAAATTTAATAGAATCGTATAAACATACTTCTATGATTGTTACACGAGTGTATTGCAACAATGCAAAAGCTGGTGTGATAGCACGTGCGCAGCGTTTGAACGTTCCTGTGACAGTATTTTCAAAAGATGAATTGTGGAATTCTTCTACTATTTTGGATTCCATGCGTGCGGAACAGGTTGATTTTGTTGTACTTGCAGGATTTATGATGTTGTTGCCGCAAACGATGATTGATGCATACCGTAACAAAATTATAAATATCCATCCTTCCTTGTTGCCTAAATACGGTGGCAAAGGAATGTTTGGCATCCACGTGCATGAAGCTGTTTTGGCGAACCACGAAACGGAAAGCGGAATTACCATCCATTTGGTGAACGAAGAATACGATAGTGGTAAGCCTTTGTTCCAAACTACGTGTCCCGTTTTAGAAAATGATACACCCGAATTGTTGGCGGCGCGTGTCCATAGTCTTGAATATCAATATTATCCGAAGATAGTTCAGGAATATGTTGAGAACTTTTAACCATTGAACAATGCAATCAGTAAACATTATAACGCTTGGTTGTTCCAAAAATACGGTTGATTCCGAGCATCTTGCCCGTCAGTTGCAGGCGATGGGGTATAAGCTGTTGTTTGATTCTGAATCGTTTACCGATGTTGTAATAATTAACACCTGTGGTTTCATACACGATGCAAAACAGGAGTCAATCGATACGATTTTGCACGCTGTGCAGGCTAAAAATGCGGGAAAAATTAAGAAATTATATGTGATGGGGTGTTTGTCGCAACGTTATGCCAATGAATTGCGCGACGAAATCCCCGAAGTGGATTCTTTTTTTGGTGCGCGCGGTTTCGCTGATATTCTGCACGAACTACAAGTGGAAACACAGACAAATTTGTTGCAGGAACGTGTTATTACCACGCCTAAGCACTTGGCGTACCTTAAACTTGCGGAAGGATGCAACCGTTCGTGCGCATTTTGCGCAATTCCTTCAATACGAGGCGGTTATGTCTCGGAATCTATGGAACACATTCTTGCTGAGGCTCGCTTTTTGGCGCAACAAGGAGTAAAGGAACTTTCGCTGATAGCACAGGATTTGTCGTTTTTCGGCTACGATTTGTACAAACGTAATATGTTGGCTGAATTGCTCGAGCAGTTACAGACAATTGATGGCATAGAATGGATTCGGCTACATTATTTATATCCGAATAATTTCCCGAAAGAGGTTTTGGATTCAATGAACCATCTTTCGAAAGTGTGCCACTACATTGATATTCCGTTCCAACACGCTTCGGATGTGGTTTTGAAGAAAATGCGCCGTTCGTTTTCCGAACAGGAAACGTTTGCGCTGATGGAGGAAATGAAGACAAAAGTGCCAGACATAGCGGTGCGTACCACGTTGATTGTTGGTCATCCGGGGGAAAACGACAAGGAATTCCAAAAATTGGTTGATTTTGTGCAACAAGCTGAATTTGACCGACTTGGTGTGTTTACTTATTCGCACGAAGAGGGCACGTATGCTGGCGAACATTACAAAGACACAATTCCAGAATCGGTAAAACAGGAACGTCAGGAAATTATAATGAATATCCAGCAGGAGATTTCTTTGCGGAAAAACCAGAACAGAGTGGGGCAGACGTATTCGGTTTTGATTGATAGACAAGAAGACGATGGTTTTGTGGGACGAACACAATACGATGCCTACGAGGTTGATAATGAAGTTTTTATCAAATCAAAAAATCTTCAAGTTGGCAATTTTTATTCTGTGAAAATTACCGATGCCGATGTGTATGATTTGATTGGAACGGTACAGGATTAGCACAAAAAAAGCAGACCCGTTTGAGTCTGCTTTTTTTATAAGTTAATATGATTATTCAGATAGCTCATCTCCTAAATCATCAATTGTGAAATCTGAAGGTATCAAATCTTCTAAGGAAATACCTTCAACACCATTTGCGTAAGCTATTCCTTTTGCTGCTAAAATCGCTTCCTCTTTTGTGTCTATGTTTTCATCAATTTCGTATTCAACGTAGATATTGTTTCCAGATTGTTTGACAGATTTAATACCCTCTTCGTTAATACCATCTTTTTCTCTCATGTAAGTTTCATAAGAGATTTTTGCAATAGCAGCTGATGTACAAGTTACGGTTGATGAGTATTCAGTAACTTTTCCATTAGAATCCCATTTCCATTCAATTTTTGTTGATGATGCACCTAATTCTGTTTCTGGTTGTGGAAATTCTACATAACAACCTGTGTTTGATTCATTATAACTTGCTTTTGTCGCAACTGAACCAGATGGTTTTGGATCATCATCTTTGTCACCACAACTAGTGAAAGCAAAACTTGCAACTGCGGCTAATAAAGCCATAAAAATACGTTTTTTCATTGTTTTAATAAATTTAAGTTAAACAAATAATAAATTTTAATTAAGAACTTTGCAAATATAGAATTATTTTGTGGTTTTAGATAACGATTCGTCAGTTTTTATTAGATTTTTGCAAAAACTAAAGAAGGTGGACAATACTATTGTCATCGTTGAATTCATGTCTGCTTTCATCTTCATAGCATTGTGCTTCAATGGGTATTGGAGGAAATACAAGCAAAAAATTTTCATTTTCATACAGTAATCTTACATTTTCTCGATTCCCATATTGTTTATATAATGCTTCTCTATAGGTGATTGTTGCCATAACTCCATTATATGAAACACTGGAATAATTTGGATCTATTCCATTATTATACGTTTTCACAACTTCTTCTTTTGACATTATTTCGCCATCCTCATTATAAAACTCCATTCCTTCGCAATTTATGTATGCAGTCATGCCCGTAATATTGCTTGTTTGCGTATCATACGTGTATATGATTGTGATGATATTTTTTTCTGAAATGGTGATTTTCCCGTTGTCGTTGTCATTATAGAAAACTGTATACGACGGCTGTGGGTTGTCGTTTTTGTCGTCACAACTAATCATTGCGAAATAAGAAACTGAGGCTAATAAAGCCATAAAAATAAGTTTTTTCATAATTCTCAATTGTCAATTCTCAATTATAAATTTTCCTTCAACTCATTCAGTCGAGCTTTAATGGCAGTAAGTTTCTCCACAATCTTCATTTTGGCAACGCCTTCGTCGGAATCTTCCTGCAATTTGCGTTTAGCACCTTCGAGCGTTAATCCCAAATCCTTTACATAATAATGTATCAACTTGAAGTTTTCGATGTCGGCTGGCGTGAACTGACGGTTGCCTTTGGCGTTCTTCTTTGGCTTGATTATGTCGAATTCCTTTTCCCAAAAACGGATGAGCGAGGTGTTTTCGTCAAACATTTTGGCAACTTCGCCAATCGTGTAGAACATTTTGTCGGGGGCTAATTCTATATTTTTCATAAAATCTAAATTTTTGAGGTGTAAATATAGATAAAAATTGTATTTTCGTACAAAGTTTTTGTTTGATTTTATTGGATAGATGAATATGAAAAGAAAAAATTTGTTGTTTGGTTGTCTTGCATTGGCAGGAATCCTTAATTTTTCAAATGTTGTGAATGCGCAAAATTTTAAGACAAGTCCATTGTTTCAGGCTGGTATGGTTTTGCAGTATGGAATGGAGGTTCCTATCTGGGGAACTGCCGATGCTGGCGCAAAAGTGAAAGCAGAATGGAATGGCATAGAATCTTCTGAAGCGGTTGCCGACGAAAATGGGAAATGGAAGGTGATTTTCCCTTCCACTAATTACGGGGGGCCGTACGAAATGAATTTTTCGGTAAACGGCGAAGTTGCCAAAACCTACAAAGATGTGTACTTCGGCGAGGTGTTCTATTGCTCGGGCCAATCGAATATGGAACTTGAGGTTCGTCAATGTAATGATTACGAGGCTGTTAAAACGGCTGCGACTGACAATACCATTCGTCAGATGAAAATTGCGAAAGGCGTTGCCTACGAGCCTACTGATGAACTTCCAACGGTTACGTGGAGACCTACAACGCCAAATAATGTTGGTAATTTTTCCGCAGCGGCCTATTTCTTCGTGTTGGAACTGAAAAAACTTGATGCATATAAAGATATGCCTATAGGAATCTTAAACAATTCGTATGGCGGTGCGCGCGTGGAGGCGTGGATGAGTAAGGAAATGCTTGGCTACGACGAGCAGGATGTTGTGCTTGCTGCCGGCGAAGATGAACGACAACCGACTAAGATTTTCAATAAAATGGTGAATCCGCTTATTGGCTTGCCATTCAAGGCGATGCTGTGGTATCAGGCGGAGTCGAACTGCGACGGTGATGATGATGCAAAACTATATAGTCAGCAATTTTCTAAAATGATTACTTCGTACCGTGAATTATGGGGAATCGGTGATTTCCCTGTGATTTGGGTTCAGTTGCCAAACTATATTTCTGAAGTTCGTTCCACAAAAGACAATGAGTTTATTCCGACTTCAACGCCACAGGCTTCGCATGCGTGGGTGACAATGCGTAACGAACAAACAAAATGTCTTTCTCTGTTGAGTAATTCTGCACAAATCATCACTATTGACGCTGGTTTGGCGGGAAATATCCATCCAACTGACAAACAGACCATTGGTGCACGTTTGGCGCTTGCCGCACGGAAATTGGTGTATGGCGAGGCAATCAATGGATATAGTCCAGATGTGAAAAGTTATGTGGTGAATGAAAATGGTTCGGTCACAATATCATTTGATAATATAGGCGAAGGGCTTGTGTGTCAGGAATATGTGAAGACCGAAGATAGCAAAATCGTTGCGACTCCGCTTGAAACAAACGAAATAAAATGGTTTTCGGTTCTTACGGAATCGGGTAAATTGAAGTACGCAAATGCTGTTTTGGCAGATAATAAAGTTACGGTTTCATGCGATGAAAAAATCGCGGCTATCCGCTATGCGTGGGATAGATGCCCGGGCGGATTGAATCTGTATGGAAAAGTTGGCGATTTGTTCTTGCCTGTTGGTCCATTTTATATTGATTTGCAACCTGCCGAATTTGGAATTGTTGACTTCACTTCGTCGGAAGGAAAAAATGTTGACGAAAATCCTCTAACAGTTGAAGGTGGTACGTTTGTTACGTTCTCGTGGAAAACTGGTGGCGATGCAACGGTATATTTGAACGATGAACGTGTTGATGCAAATGCTTCTGCTAAATTTTTGATGACGGAAGATTGCGAATATACATTAAAAGTTGTTGATAATCAGAATCCTGAAAATGTGGAGCAATCAAAAATTTCGTTTCACGTGATTCCTCCTAAACCAAGAATCAATCTGAACTCAGTGTCGGGAATCTTGGCAAATCCGGGTGATGAAATGGAAATTGAAACAAATGCGACTGCTCCGGGCGGTTTTGAGGTCACAAAAGTTGAGTTGTTCTTGGGCGACGAACAAATTGCCACGTTAACGGAAATACCGTTTACCTACAAATGGACGGCAGCCGAAAATCTTGGCGAATACAAATTTTCGGGAATCGTATATAATAATAATGACGATTTCGCGAAATCCGACACGCTCACGTTGATTGTGACTGACCAGAAAAAAGTCCGCTTCGAGGCTGAAAAAGCTATCTTGGTTGATAGCGATGCAGGCGGCAGCGCTGCTACCAACGATGAAACATGCAGTGGCGGAAAATATATGGCTCTCCACGATTTTGTAACATTGACGTTTAAAAATATTTATGCTCCCGAAGCTGGCGAATATCCAATATACATTAAATATATGTGTAATTTCGAGGCACCAAAACGCCAAAGTATTTCGGTTAACGGCGTAAGCTACGGCGAAATTGAATTTACTTCGGAAACGTGGGATATTTATAAAATGACGTTGCCGTTGGATAAAGGTATGAACACAATCACAATTGGCGCGTCGTGGAAATGGATGTCGTTCGACTACATTGATATTCTTGGGGTGGAGGAACGAGCATTGGGGGAGTTAAGTGCCGACCTCGGAAACTTCGCGTCGCCAAACGAAACGTTCAAGATTAATGTGAATGCGACTGTTCCGGAAGGAAAGACGCTGGAAAAAATAGAGTTATATTGTGTAGGGGAAGAGGCTTCTATTGCTGAATTCACGGAATTGTCATCAGTATATGCTTGGCAAGTTCCTGCTACTGAGGGTGAATACACGTTTTTTGCCCGTGTGTATGTTGATGGCGAATACACGCAGTCAGATAATTTTACTGTGATTGTGACAAATCTTTCGAAAGCCCGTTTTGAAGCTGAAGATGCTGTATTGGTCGGCAGTGGCGGCGTGGTGAACGATAAAAATTGCAGTAATGGAAAATATTTGGATGTGACTGAATTTGAAACCGTTACGTTTAATGGTATTGTTGCTCCGAAGGATGGCACATACGAGATTTTTATCGGCTATATGTGTAATTATCAGGCTCCTAAAGGACAGGATTTGATTGTGAACGGAAAACAAGTGGAAGGAATGATGTTTGAATCCACAGTGTGGAGTGTTTATACTACGAAAGTTCCATTGAAAGAGGGTGAAAATACCATTCAAATCAAGGCATCGTGGAAATGGATGTCATTCGATTACATTGATATTCTTGGTGTTACAAAGAAGGAAACGGTTGCTGTTCCTTCGATAGAAAACTCGTCATCGTCAATGACGGCGTTTGGCAATGAATATTCTTCTATTACAGTGAAATATGACACCGAAGCTCGTTTGGTTTCGTTCGATGTGTTTGATATGAATGGTCATTCTGTTGCAAAGGCAAGCACGGCAGGCGAAAATGGGGAATTTGCGTTCAATCAGTCATTGCGTGCTGGCGTGTATGTTGTGAAAATGACTGCTGGCAATGAGGTTGTTGTGCAACAAGTAATGGTAAAATAATTCTATGTCCGTCGAGGCGCGATTAATCGCGTCTCGACAACATAATTTTGAAATAAAACATGATAGAAATAATTCCCGCAATAGACATAATCGACGCAAAATGCGTGCGTCTTTCGCAGGGCGACTATGCGCAAAAAAAGGTGTATAACGAAAATCCGTTGGAAGTAGCCAAAGAATTTGAGGATAACGGAATAAAACGTCTTCATTTGGTTGATTTGGATGGCGCGAAAAGCAACAGAATCGTTAATTACAAAGTATTGGAAACGATAGCCACGCATACGAATTTGACGATTGATTTCGGGGGCGGTTTGAAAACCGACGATGATTTGCGTGTAGCGTTTGAATCTGGTGCGAGTATGGTTACTGGCGGAAGCATTGCAGTGAAAAATAGAGAAATGTTTCTTTCGTGGCTGAAAAAATATGGCAATGAAAAAATCATTCTTGGTGCCGATGCCAAACATGAACAAATTGCCGTAAGTGGTTGGCAGGAAGGTACTTCGTTGAATTTGTTTGACTTTTTGAAGGATTACGTTGCCGAAGGGGTTTCGAAAATAATCTGCACCGATATAAGTAAAGATGGTATGTTGCAAGGAGCCAACGTTGATTTGTACGTGAAAATAAAAAAGCAATTCCCTGATTTATATGTAATTGCCAGTGGGGGCATTTCATCAATCGACGATATTCTTCGTTTAAATGAACAATGCATCGACGGTGTGATAACAGGCAAAGCAATCTATGAAGGAAAAATTTCCCTGCAAGAGTTGAGAAAATTGATGTAATAAAAAAGGATTGACATTTCTGCCAATCCTTTTTTGTATGTAATCGGAATAACGATTATTTATGTTCCAATTGGAGCGTTTTTGTTGTTTGGTCACAAACTTCCGATGGACCGAAGTATTGGATTGGTCCTGGGTAGATGTAGCAAGTGTTGTTAGCCCATTCATCGCGTTTTGAAGCGAAGAACGTGAATGGACCACCATCCAATTTCACCAATGCTTTTTGGATAACAGGTTTCATTTTACCATTACGTTTTTCCATATTCATCATTGCTGTGATAGGAATACCACCTGCCAACCATTGGTCTGCTGGTTTTGTAGTGTTACGAACCGACGACATATAGCCAGTTTTGCCCGAAGCAATCAATTGAGCTGCAACTTGTCCCAACGAATAGCAGTAGTCTGCATCGAAGTTTGAAGGAGCTGCGCAACGGCCTTCGTAACCAAAGAAGTGGTGTTGTGTGGAGAATTTACCAACAAATTTGCCTTCTTTCTTCCAAGCTGCAAGTTTTTTAGCAACCATTTCAGCAAGCAATTGTTCTGTTTCGATAAGAGAAACTTGAACGTTTCCGTGCGGGTCGCGTTCCAATGCCAATTGTTTTGAAACAGCTGTTGGAAGGCTTTCAAAAATTGCTGCATTGTCTTTCGACAAGTGGTCAACGATGAATTTGATTTTTTGGTCAACATTTTCGTATTTGTCGAATTCTGCTTGATTTGCAGCCAACATATCGTTCAACTCTGAGATAAGTTTTTTGATAGCAGGAATGAATTCAATCAATCCTTCAGGAACGAGCAATGTACCGAAGTTCATACCTTTAGCGGCACGGTTGGCAACGATATTTGCAATGTAGGTTACAATGTCGTCAAGAGTTTGGTTCTTTGCTTCAACTTCTTCGCCAACAAGTGTGATGTTTGGTTGAGTTTGAAGTGCGCACTCCAATGTTACGTGGCTTGCGGAACGACCCATCAATTTGATGAAGTGCCAGTATTTTTTTGCAGAATTGGCGTCACGTTGAATGTTACCAATTACTTCGGAATAAACTTTTGTGGCTGTGTCGAAACCAAAAGAAGTTTCAATCATTTCGTTTTTAAGGTCGCCGTCGATAGTTTTTGGACAGCCAATTACTTGAATTCCAGCTTTTTTCTGCAAATAATATTCAGCAAGCACGCATGCATTTGTGTTGGAATCGTCACCACCAATGATGATTAATGCTTTGATACCCAATTTGTTGCAAATCTCAATACCTTTGTCGAATTGGTCTATTTCTTCCAATTTTGTACGACCAGAACCAATAATGTCGAAACCACCAGTGTTGCGGTATTCGTCGATAATTGCAGAAGTAAGTTCTATATATTTGTGGTCAACCAAACCGCTTGGTCCGCCAAGGAAACCATACAATTTGCAGTCGCTGTTGATTGATTTCAAACCATCGAAAATACCAGAAATCACGTTGTGTCCGCCAGGAGCTTGTCCACCCGAAAGAATTACACCAACGTTGAATGCTGGCATCGTAGCTTTGCCGCAGTCGCAACCGTTTTCAAACGTAACGATTGGCATTCCGTATGTGTTAGGGAATAATTTTTTGATTTCCTCTTGGTCTGCAACCGATTGAGTGGCAGCACCTTCTTTAATCTTCACATTTCCTGATTTAATGGAACTTGGAAGTTTTGGAGAGTATTGTGCTCTCGCTTTTTGTAATGCACTAATAGCCATATAATTAAATGTTTAAAAATTACTATAATTTGACGATTGCGAATATACAAATTAAATTGGAATTTCGGGTGAAAAATCTGTGTATTATTCAAAAAGTGTAATTTTATGGGTTTAGGCGTGGTTTCTACGTATTAAAAATGTATTTTTGAACTCAAATAATATTGCTATGCGCTTATTTCAGAAAACTGTAGTCGGATGTTTGTTGTTTGCCGTGGTGGCAATGGTTTTCAGTCCATCGTGCGGAAAAAAGGCTTACGTTGAAGAACTCGACACGCTCCGTGGAATGTGGGGATCCGTGTCGCTGTACAATGAATGGGGAAACTCGGAAGACGATAATTCCGATGTGATGGTAACCTTCAGATGCGTGGACACATTGTCATCAAATCCATTGACCGTGCTCGATACCACGTTCAGAACAATAACCGACGCGAATGGTAAATGGGAATTGGATAAACCTATTGGAGGATGGTATTTTATTGAATATTCCAAAAGTGGCTATTGCAAAAATGCAGTGTATGCCCATTATCACGATACTTCGCGTGCCGACACGATAGCTGTTTCGTATTTGACAAAACCAGCACAGGGAAGTGTTGATATTGAGTCTATTACATTGGATAATGGAGTTTTGTCAATTAATAGGACGTTGCATTTTATAGCAAACCATAGTTCCTATTCGTTGGCTACGTGGTATTTCTTCGGACGTTCAGAATCGGTTTCGGCTGACGATTATGTGTATTCGTATGTTTCGGGAAGTTCCACAGCATCGGGAAATTCTCAGCAGGCGGCTGTCGTGTATAAACCAATCGACAAATTGCTTGAATCTGGTTTCCAAGAAGGCGAAACTGTCTATGTAAGAGCCTATTGCGACAATGCCCGTGCGGTTTCGTACCAAGTTGGTGAAGATGAATGGATCTATCCTAATTTAGTTGGTGAATCGGGAGTGCTCTCGTTTGAAATACCAGAAGAAGAGGAAGAAGAATGAAGCGATTCGTTACCGTCATTGTGTTTGTTTTTTCGTTCTTGTTGTCGCTCGCCACTCACAACAGGGCTGGGGAAATTACATACAGACACGTTTCGGGCTATATCTACGAAATTACAATCATTACCTATACCTACACGCCGAGCGAGGCAAACAAGTCGCGTGACGTGCTGACGTTGCAATGGGGCGACGGCACGTCGGGTACCATTCCTCGTATTTCGGAGGAATATCTGCCCGATAATTTTACGCTGAATACCTACAAAACCACGCACACGTTTCCGGGACCTGGCACATACACCATTTCTATGGAAGACCCCAATAGAAACGAGGGTGTGATAAATATCGTGGAGTCGGTGAACGTTCCCTTTTCTATCAGCACAACGCTTCGTATTGATGCGATATTGGGCGGAAACACCACGCCGGTGCTGACGAATCCTCCTGTTGACAATGCCGCCATTGGCGTGAAATTCATTCATAATCCTGCCGCCTACGATGCCGACGGCGACAGTCTTGCATATCGGTTGACGACGTGCACGGGCGAAGGCGGCGAATATATCAGCGGCTACACGATGCCGATGACAAGCAAGGATTTTTATGTCGATGCCGTTTCGGGCGATATGGTGTGGGACGCACCCATTGTGCTCGGTAGTTACAATGTGGCTATGATTATTGAAGAATGGCGCAAAGGCACGAAAATAGGCGAAATTGTCCGTGATATGCAGATTGAGGTGTTCGATGCAAACAACACTGTGCCGAAAATCGAACCGTTGGAAGACGTGTGTGTCCGTGTGGGCGACACCGTCCGTTTTCAGGTAGTGGCAAACGATGCCGACAGCAACAATGTGTTTCTGACTGCTTCGGGCGGACCGTTTGAAGTCGCTAATAAAGCTACGTTCAAGGAAATTTCTTCGAAAAAAGGACAAACAGTTTCTGAATTTGTGTGGATTCCTACGTGCGACGAAATTCGTGAACAATCGTATATGGTTTTGTTTAAAGCAGTTGACGACGATAAAATCTCGCTTGCCGATATGAAATATGTGAATATCAAAGTCATTGGTCATCCGCCCATACATTTGTCGGCAAATCCGCAGTCGGTTTCAGTCTCGCTGAATTGGGAAGATTCGTTGTGTGAATCGCAGGTGGTTGCGTACGACATTTATCGTTCACGTGTCGCAATTGATTATAAACCAAAGTATTGCGAGGTTGGTTTGCCCGACACGTTGGCTGATAGTTATGAAAAGATAGCAACTGTTGCCGCTTCGCAAAAAACGTATTTTGACAATAACAGGGGATTGGGTTTGACACCAGGGTTTACCTATTGTTACCGTTTTTGTTCGGTGTTCAAGGACGCATATTCAAGTTATATTTCCGATGAAATTTGTGCCCAGTTGGTGCCGTCTTCGCCCGTGCTGACGAACGCAAGCGTGCAGAAAACCGATGCGAAAAACGGCGAAATTTATGTAGCGTGGTCGATTCCACGAGAATTTGATTCCATCACGTTCCCCAAACCGTATCAGTATTGGTTGTATCGTTCGTCGGGAATGTACGGTGAAAATCTGACGAAAGTTGCTGACATAAACGGACTTGTAGATACGTCGTTTGTCGATACAAAGCTGAATACGAAAGATTCCGCTTATTCGTATAAAATAGAGTTTTATTCCTTGGCATCGGGCGAACCGATATTGATAGGAACTCCGCCTGTTTCTTCGTCGCCTTTCTTGACGTATGAGGCGTATAATCATAAAGTTAGATTGCTTTTGCAGGCAAATGTTGGTTGGGAAAACGATACGATTTTTGTGTATAGAAAAAATGGAGAATCGTTCGATTCTCTTGGCTTTTTTGTAAACGACGAGTTTTGGGACACTGGTCTTACTAACTTGCAGGAATATTGCTATTACGCAAAAACAAGCGGTCATTTCGACTACCATTTGTTGCCATCGCGTGTGTATAACAATTCGCAACTGTTGTGTGCCATTCCTGCCGACACTATTCCGCCTAAGCCAATGGCTTTGAAAGTTGTGCAGGACTGCGACGTATTTTCAAGAACAATTTCGTGGAACGTTGACAGCGATGATGAGATAAAATCTGTTCATATTTATTTCAAGGATTGCCAAAATTCAGAATGGCGAATGGTTGCTTCAGTTTCTTCAAATATATCTTCGTATGTGCATTCTTTTGCCGATTCAACCGACAATATGGCTGGCTGCTATTATGTTGCAGCAGAGGATTCCGCTGGTAATGTCGGTGGTTATCAATACGATACGTGTTTGTATAATTGTCCGTTGTATTCGTTGCCAAACGTGTTCACTCCGAATGGCGACGGCGAGAATGATTTGTTTCGACCAGTTGAGAATCGTTTTGTACAAAAAGTTGATATGAAATTGTACGATGCGTGGGGGCAGTTGGTGTTTGAAACCGAGGACCCTACATTATTGTGGGATGGTACGCATTACAAGACGGGCAAGTCATTGACCGACGGTGTGTTTTATTACGTGTGCGAGGTGTACGAATATTGGTCGGACTGCGAAATACACAAACGTGAGATAGCGGGTTTTGTGCATAAATTCAGCGATGGAAAATAAGATTTAAATCTTCATGTTTTCAAGATAGTGTATCCACTTTTCTTTGATGTTTTTGCCGTATTTGTTGGAAATTGGAATATTTTGCCCGTCCACAACAACAAAATTCGAATCGCAGGCTGTGATAGCCGACAGATTTATGATGTGTGATTTGTGAATCCGTTCAAATTCGTGTTCGGGAAGTATGCTGATAATGTTTTTCATTCGCATCAGCGAAAGCATTTTCGTGCCGTTTTTACAGAAAATCTTTATGTAGTCCTTCAAACCTTCGATTCTTGTAATTTCGTCAAAAGGAATGAGCAACGTTTGTCGTCCTGTTTTTATTTGCAGGGCAGGGCGGTTTTCGTGTTCTTTTATCAACGTTTCGGCTTGTTGGAGTTTGTCTTCTTTTTCGAACCACGCACGCACTTTTTCTGTTGCCGTTAAAAAATCTTCGTAACTGATGGGTTTTAGAAGATAATCAAGAGCGTTGACCTTAAATCCTTCTATGGCGTATTGGCTGTATGCGGTGGTAAAAATCACCTTTGTTGTTTCGGGTAACAATCTGCTCAACTCTATGCCGTTGTATTGTGGCATTTGAATGTCTGAGAAAAGCAAATCGGGGATGTTACCATTCTGAATATCAACCAGAAACAATTCGGCGTCAAGATATGAGTTCAATAATTTTAAATAGGGCGTTTTGGTAACGTATTCTTCCATAAGATGTACCGCAAGTGGTTCATCTTCAACAATTGAGCAGGTTATGATTCTATCAGTATTCATTGCTGTAATCTAATGCTGAGAAATGTTTCGTACGTATTTTCGTTGATTTTACCGTATTGTAATGTATAACGGTCTGGGTATAAAAGATTTAATCGTTTTGTTGTGTTTTGTATGCCAACCCCCGACGACACATTATTTTTTGCATGGTTGCTGTTTACAATATGGCAGGTGAGCACGTCGCTGCGTAATGAGATTGTGATGTGCACAAATGATTTTTTTGAATGGCTGATGCCATGTTTGAACGCATTTTCAATAAACGGAATCAGCAGCAACGGCGCAATTTTAAGATTTCCGCAGTTGTCGGGCAAATCAATTTGTGTGTCGATTTTTTTGTCTAACCGCAATTCTTCGATGTGGACGTATTTTTTCACAAAATCTATTTCACCCGCAAGTGGCACTTCAACGGGCGAAGTGTCGTAGATTATGTAGCGGAGTAGGTGGCTCAAGTCGTGTACCGCGCTTTGTGCCATGGTCGCGTCAACCGAAATGAGTGCATAAATATTGTTGAGTGTATTGAACAGAAAATGTGGATTAATTTGGTTTCTAAGATTTGCAAGTTTCGTTTCCGCCTGCATTTTTTGTATTTCTGAGATTTTCACATCTGATTTGTATGAATAATCTGTCATTCTGATAGATACGCTCAAGCTGACAGAAAGTGCCAATAAAATAAAGCAGACAGATGAAAATGAGAATATATTGCCGAGCAGGAAGCTCACTTCTTCAACTTCGCGGTTTTTCAAAATATGTCCGATGCCATTGTAGTCAGCAAAAATGAGTATAATCGCAAGTATTGCATTGACCGTGAGGAACATTCCGTATTTGTTTTTTTCGATGATAAATCGGTCAACCAACAGGTAAAAATCCACATAAAAAATAATGCAGATGGAGCAAACAAGCAAAAAATTGGCGAGATACCAGTCCATAGATGGCAATCGGCCTTCCAAAATTGTGATGAGGAGCGGAGTCAGGAAAATTCCTATCCACGTAAATACGGGAAGTAGTTTTCGAAGCCAATTCATTTTTTTGTTATGCATATTTGCCGTTGCTTATTGATACTGTTGTAAAATGTTTTTCCCGCAAATAATGTTGCATGTGAGTATTGATGTCATTGCCACGCCTTGCATTCCATGAAGAATCAGGTTTTGTCCCGAAAGAAATAGATTCGGGAATGGAGTAGAAGGAGAAAGCAGTGTGCCCAACACGTTGACACATGATTTTCGGATGCCGTATGCCGAGCCTCCACGGGTACCAGTGTAGTCGCGGTAGGTGAGAGGCGTGCTTGTCCATATTTGTTCTATATTGCCTGTAAGTTCAGGAATGTATTTTTGTGCAATCGTTATGCACTCTTGTGCTTTCTGTTGTTTAAATGTTTCGTAATCGTGTGGTCGGTTTCCAATGTTTGTTTCGCTCCATTCGCTTACGGCGTCCCACTCCATTGGGGTTAGCAAATCGATGTTTGTTGCAAATTTTGAATCTGTTTCCGGCACGTTGTAGTTAATGAGCATATTTTGTATCGGAGCGTCTTTCCCATAGTCGGTATGCCAAAGGTCGTCGCTGTTAAAAATTCCGATGCTGTGGTTTTGGTATGGAACGGTGTTAGGTTTGAGTACGAGTTGCACGGTGAACATTCCTTTGGAATCTTTCAATCGCATGAATCGTTTTCTGTAGATGTTCCGCACTTGTTTACAGTCAGGAATTAATTGCATTGTCACCGCGGGATGCAGTGTTGA
>DFGI01000051.1:71164-83099 GCA_002371705.1 Bacteroidales bacterium UBA3754 | reverse complement strand
CCAACTGAACTACGGGCACCATCTAAATCGGTGCAAAAGTAAGGAATTTTTTATATTCGCAAAATATTATTGCATTTTTTGTTCGGAGATAAGTTTTCCGTCTTTGCTGTAATATTTCCACGTGCCTGTTGGCCGTCCCTTTTCGTATTTTGCGATGTAGTCAACTTTGCCGTTGTCAAACCATTGGGTGAACGTACCTTCAAGCAGTCCGTTTTTGTAATTTCCTTCAAACATTTTTTCGCCGTTTTGATACCAAAACGTGTTTATGCCCTCTTTAATGCCATTATTATAATGAACCTCTTCCTGTTTTTCACCGTTGATATAATAACGAAGTGTTCTGCAAGGATGAAGTGTGTCGTTTTCGGTGTAATATTCAATAAATGCGGGTTTCCCGTTTGGATGAGAAACCACCACATGCTCCGATTCATTCGAACAAGAAATTATGAAGAATAATGCGATGAATATGCACCAGAATATAGATTTTTTCATATACGTCAGTCTTTGTTTCGGGGACAAAAATATAATTTTTTGGAATAAATTTGAAAAAGTGTTTGTATTTATCCAAAGTTTTATACATTTGCAGTCCAAAATCAGAGGATAATAGTAATATACAATGTACGCAATAGTAGAAATAGCAGGACAGCAATTTAAGGTTGCAAAGGACGATAAGATCTATGTGAATCGTCTTGAGAACAATGAAGGTGAATCAGTAGATTTCGAAAATGTTCTTTTAGTCGCAGATAAGAGCGTGAAAGTTGGAACTCCAACTGTTGCAGGCGCAAAAGTATCAGCTAAAGTTTTAGCTCACGTGAAAGGAGACAAAGTAATCGTTTTCAAGAAAAGACGTAGAAAAGGATACAAAGTTAAAAATGGCTTTAGAGCTGCATTAACTCAAATCCAAATTGAAAATATTGTTGCATAATTAAAGATTTTGTAAGATGGCACATAAGAAAGGTGTAGGTTCTTCTAAGAACGGTAGAGATTCGGAAAGCAAACGTCTTGGCGTTAAAAAATCTGGCGGTCAAGCTGTTGTTGCTGGTAACATTATAGTTAGACAACGTGGTACTGTAACTATGCCAGGTGAAAACGTTGGTATGGGTCGCGACCACACTTTGTTCGCTTTAGTTGATGGAACTGTTAAATTCCAGAGAAAACGCGACAACAAGAAATTTGTTTCTGTGGTTCCACAGGCATAATATTTTCTTGAGATAAATCACTCAAACTCCTGAATAATATATCCTTGTGGGGAATATTATTCAGGAGTTTTTTTATATTTGTACAAATTAATTACAAAAAACAATGCTTACAGTTCAGTTAATTCGGGAAAATCCTGAATTTGTTGTTAAAAGACTTGCTATCAAGAACTTCGACGCTAAAGAGGCTGTCGAAAAAATAATCGCCTTAGATGAAAAACGTATCGCAATTCAGAAGGATTTGAATGCGAAGCAGTCCGAAATCAATTCCCTTTCGAAAGAAATTGGTGCTCTTTTCGCACAGAAAAAGGTTGAAGAAGCCAATGCCGCAAAGGAAAAAACGGGCGAACTTAAAGAAGCCATTAAAAATCTGGATCAAGAAATGACCGATGTGGCTTCGCAGTTGCAAAAAGAATTAGTCCTTTTGCCAAATCTCCCTGCGGAAATCGTTCCTGCTGGAAAGAATGCCGACGACAATGTGGTTGTGAAGTCACAGGAAGGTGTAGCTCCTATGGAATCTAACCTTTTGTGCCACTGGGACTTGGCTGAAAAATACAATCTGATAGATTTTGAACTTGGAAATAAATTAACAGGGGCAGGATTCCCAGTGTATGTTGGCGTGGGTGCGAAATTACAACGTGCGTTGATTTCTTTCTTCCTTGACCGTGCAACTGCAGCTGGATATAAGGAATATCAACCACCAATTATGGTGAACGAGGCTTCTGGTTTCGGTACTGGTCAACTTCCTGATAAAGAGGGACAGATGTACTATGTTGGTATGGATAATTTGTATTTGATTCCAACAGCTGAAGTTCCTGTTACAAATATTTTCCGTGATGTGATTGTGAAGGAAAGCGATTTCCCAATTAAATGTACCGCTTACACGCCGTGTTTCCGTCGTGAGGCTGGCTCATACGGTAAAGATGTGCGTGGATTGAACCGGTTACACCAATTCGACAAGGTTGAAATCGTCCGCATTGAACATCCAGAACGTTCGTATCAGGCTCTTGATGAGATGGTTGCACACGTTGAATCGTTGGTGCAAGCGTTAGGTCTTACCTATAGAATTGTCCGTTTGTGCGGTGGTGATATGAGCTTTACATCGGCGTTGACCTACGATTTCGAAGTGTTCTCCGCTGGTCAGAAACGATGGTTGGAGGTTAGCTCTGTTTCAAATTTTGAAACATTCCAGGCAAATCGCTTGAAATTACGTTACAAAGACGAAAAAACGAAAAAAACTGTGCTTGCCCATACGTTGAACGGTAGCGCGCTCGCATTGCCGAGAATAGAGGCTTCGATACTCGAAAATTATCAGACAGCCGATGGAATAAAAGTTCCTGATGTGCTTGTTCCGTATATGGGAGGTTTGACGATAATTAAATAGTTTGTATATTTGTTATCTCAATTGCAATTTCGAATATGAAAAATAACAACGACGCGGATAATAAATCGGGATTTTCATCGGACGACGATGAGTTGCTGAATTTCACTCCGAACGACAATGACGAGTTGGTGATAGAAAACATGTCGTCGGCGGAACAGCAGAATCCTGTGGAAACACCTAAAGTGGAGGTCGAAAATACAGTTAAAACTGTAGAAAATGTTGCCGCTGCTGAGGAACGTGTTGTTGAAGAAATTACAGAACCTGAAATTGAGTCCGAACCAATTGGTAATGAACAAATTGCGGAGCCAGAAATAGAGGCGGACGATGAATCGGATAATCAAGACGAAGAGTATAATCAAAATGACGAGGAAATGGAAAAGAAACGTGCCAAAAGAGTAATCATTGTTCTCATAGTGATAATCGCGCTTTTGCTTCTATTGTTGGGCGGTTGCGTTTGGTTGTATTTTTCAAAAGTAAAGCCTTTGATGGAGCCTCCTGTAGTGGAAGAAGTTGTGAAAGATACTATTCCTGCACCTGTGGTTGATACAGTTCCTGAGGTTGTTGAGGAAGTGGTGGTTGACACAACTCCGGTTGATACGGTTGTTCCAGCGCCAAAAGTGTATTATCCTGAAAAACGTATCGCTGGGAAAAATAAAGTTCCAACCGCAGGTTGGCTGATTGGTTACCGAGCTACGCCAAATGAGGCTGAGGCTATCAAAACTGTTGCGGAATTGTCGTATATTGACAGTATTCCATGCGGATATTATTGGATAAACGACGCACGAAAAGGGAAGAAATTATTTAAAGTCTATGTTGGTCCATACAAAACGCAAGCTGAGGTTGAGGCTGTGTTCCCAAAGATAAAGGAACGTGTGGCTGATGCGCATATCTATTCGGAAGATGCGGATTTGCTTGAAATGTATCGTCAACAAAAACAAGTTTATACAGCAGAATAATGAATGTTTTATTGTTAGGTTCGGGTGGTCGTGAACATGCATTGGCATGGAAAATCGCACAAAGCCCATTGTTGGAGAATTTATATATCGCGCCGGGAAATGCGGGCACAGCTTCGGTAGGTACAAATCTGCCAATTTCGGCTACTGATTTCGATGAAATAAAAAAAGCAGTGCTTCAAAATAAGATTTCGATGGTTGTTGTTGGACCAGAGGATCCGCTTGTAAAAGGCGTGCACGACTTCTTTTTGAACGACTCGGATTTATGCAAAATTCCAGTAATTGGCCCGCAAAAATATGCGGCAACGCTTGAGGGTAGTAAGGAATTTGCAAAGAATTTTATGATTCGACACAATATTCCTACAGCAAAACATTTCACGGTGACATCCAACAATTTGCAGGAAGGATTTGATTTCTTGGCAAAACAAACAGCTCCGTATGTGTTGAAAGCCGACGGATTGGCTGCCGGCAAGGGTGTGCTGATTTTGAATGATTTGGACGAAGCAAAAAAAGAACTTCGCCAAATGCTTGATGGAAAATTTGGTGCTGCAAGCAAAACTGTCGTTCTTGAAGAATGCTTGAAAGGTATAGAAATGTCGGTGTTTGTGTTGACCGATGGCGAAGGCTATGTAATTTTGCCTGAAGCAAAGGATTATAAACGGATTGGAGAGCACGACACTGGACTTAATACTGGTGGTATGGGAGCGGTTTCACCTGTCCCGTTTGCCGATAAAAAATTGATGGAACGTGTTGAAAATGAAATTATTAAGCCAACAGTTGAAGGTTTGAAAAAAGATGGTATTCCATATTGTGGATTCATTTTCTTTGGCTTGATGAACGACAACGGTACTCCGAAGGTAATAGAATACAATGTCCGTATGGGTGATCCCGAAACGGAAGTGGTAATTCCCCGTATAAAATCGGATTTGTTGCAATTATTTGTCGCTGCGGCAAATAAAACATTGTCGAATGAGAAAATAGAGATAAATCCGTTTACGGCAACAACTGTAATGGCTGTGTCTGGCGGGTATCCAGAGGCTTACGAAAAGGGTAAGGTTATTACGTTCGACGAACCATTTGCCGATAGCATAGTGTTCCACGCAGGTACGAAACTTGAAAATGGGGAGGTGAAAACATCGGGTGGACGTGTGCTTGCCGTTACATCGCTTGGTGAAAACAAAAATGCTGCGTTGCAGAAATCGTATAAAAACATCGCAAAGATTCACTTCGATAAAATGTATTATCGCCGTGATATTGGAGCAGATTTGGATAAATAAATGTTTCAAGTTCTACAAAGAAATTCGTCATTCAATTATGTGTTGCTTCCGCTTGTGGCGTTGCTGCTGTGGGGAATGAACATTATTGAACCTCGTTTTGTGACGCACTACTACGATTCCACGCCAATGGTTTTGTATAAACCACTTATGGCAATTCAAAATGCAAGTGTATTGGGTGGGCAACTCGTGGCGATTTTCATTGTGGCGCTTAACATCATTGCGTTGGTAAAAGTCAATTCCACCACCCGTTTGATAGAAAAACGCTCGGTTTTCTATATTTTGTTATACATTATTTTTTCAGCGAGTTTGCAGGATTTTAAGCAGTTGAATCCAATGCAACCTGCGTTGCTGTTTCTTATCTTAGGTTTCGCGTCGTTGTTTAAAATGTATAAACAAGAGCGGGAATTAACCAGCATTTTCGAAGCTGGAGTGTGTGTGTCGATAGCAACACTATTTTATGCGCCATCAATTTATTTCGCGGTGGTTGTGTTTATTGGTTTGCTTGTGTTGGTGCCGTTTTATTGGCGGCAATGGTTGGCAGCTTTGTTTGGTGTGTTGCTTCCAATTTTTATTGTTTTTGCCATTTCATTTTGTTTTGATACGTTGCAAACGCAGTTGCACGTTTGGAATGTGAATTTGTTTACACAACGGACAATGGCATTCAATAACTTGGTACCGTTGATTTTTTCGGTGTTCCTTGCGTTATTGTTCATTCTTTCGGCTGTGTATGCATATTCGGGCGGCTTGAAAAAAGTTGTGCTGCGGAAATGCTATTTTATTCTGCTATTATTTTTGGCATTGGTGCTTTCAGTATATTTGTTCCTCCCATACGTTGGAACTGAGTTTCTGTTTTTTGGGACCTTGCCGTTGGCAATTTATGTTTCGAACTATATGGTAAACATTCGAAGCAAACTTTTCGCCGAAGCCTTGTTTTTACTGATAGTCGCGTTTGCAATTTGTGTCCAGATTTTCCCAGACTTGACAATTAATTTGTAAAAAATAGGGGTAAACTCTTGACTTTTTATTCTGATTTTGTACATTTGCACACCCAAAAACGACAATACACGTATAAGATATATCGCGGGATAGAGCAGTTGGTAGCTCGTTAGGCTCATAACCTAAAGGTCGTCAGTTCGAGTCTGGCTCCCGCTACTACAAGGAGAATTGCACAAGCGGTTCTCCTTTATTTTTGTAGGAACTCCACAATTTCCTTTTCGTTAATTTCCTTATAGTTTATTGCTTTTTTGAAATTTCCTTTTTCAAAAAACACATACGTGGGGAAATGCCCGTAGTTTATGTCAATGAGCATATACGGCGGCATTTTTGTGTATGAATAATTTTGAGTGTTTGTAGTGTCCTTGAACACATTGAGCGATGAATCTGAACTCGCCCAAATGATGTTTTTAAATGCCGAAATGTCTAAATCATTTTGTTCAAAGATGGCTTGCATTATTTTGTTTCCTGCTTTGCAATGGCTACAGCTGGCCGAAACAAATCCTATGATTTCATTGTGTGTTGAGTCTATAATTGCATTGTACGGCTCGGTTGTCATTGTGGTGGCAAAAGCAGTTGGGTTGAAACGTTCTTCGCTGTCACTGAAAAGTTTAGAATATAGCACGTGCGGCGGTACGCCCAAAAATGCAATGAACAATGCACTTAAAATCGAAATTGTAATAACGTATGGTTTAATTGGATGATGCAATTCTTTCTGTTGTTTAACGAATAATAATAACCCGGAGAGCAATATATTTTTGAGAATAGAAGGTATCGGGTTCAGTTCAATAACGTCGCCGAAGCAATGACAGTTCTCGTCGCCCCGGAACATCGCCGCATACACAAGAAACAGTGAAAATCCACAAAGCATTGCAATTGCAGCCCACCATGTTTGTTTATAGAATATTCTGAAAATCAGTGCGATGCCTATTAAAAACTCACATAAAATCAGAAATCTTGTGAGAAAGGAAACGAGAACAAAGCTGAAGAATCCAAAACTGTAAACGTACAATTCAAAATTTTCAATAGAAATGAGTTTTAGGGTTGCAGATAGTAAAAATGTACAGCCCAATATAATGCGTATGAAGGATAGAACTAAATTTTTTATGTCCATTTCTTTAATTTTACTTCACAAATATAGGTAAAAAATCCATGTTTGTCGGTTTTGGCGCTTGAAATGATAAAAAATACAACTCAAATGAAATGAGGTAATTACATAATTTGTATATTTGTGCAGTATAAATTTAAAAATTATAATTATGAAAAAAATTTTATTAGTGTTATCAGCATTGGGAATGCTTGTTGCATTCTCATCATGTTCAAGAGACTGTGTTTGTAAAGCAGCTTACAAAAATGCAGATGGAGACAAAATTTCAAAATCAAAAACTGTTCAGTACGATCTTTCTGATGACGAAAAAGACGAATGCAAAGATGACAATACTGATGGTTGGGATAAAGAACAAGTAACTGGTTTTGAATACAAAGTGAAATGTCGCAAAACAATGTTCTAATTGTTTGTTGGTAACAAAAAGAAAAGGCGACCCGAAAGAGTCGCCTTTTTTTATGTAAGAAGTTTTAGTTATTTTTTACTTCCCTCGAACGTTACTGGTGAACTTCCGCAATTCATAGAAACCGACAAAGTACCGTCGTTCACTGTACCCGAAAGGTTTGTAATGGTGTATTTCGGGAACTCGCCACCCATAGCATATGGAATGATTTCGTTGCCCGAAAGAGTGATTTTACCGTTTTCGTTTTCGTACGTCACATTTGGAATGTCCATATCAATCTTCACTGGCATTTTGGGTGAAAACGACACTTGCTTGAACGTCAACACAAATCCAGCCGTATCGGTGACAGCATACGTCACATTAACATTTTCCTGTGTGTAAGTCGTTCCGTCGCTGTTTCCAACGGAAAACGTTCCTTGAAACGAATCGGCCGTTACGGCTTCAACTGGCTTAGGATCATCATTTTTCTTGTCTTCACTTCCACATGCGGTGAACATTGTTCCTGCAATAAGCAGAGTTGCAAAAAATTGTAAATGTTTCATAGTAATTAAGAATTAAAAGTTAAAAATTAAGAATTTCATATTTATAATTGTGCATTATACATTGTGAATTATGCATTAAAAAATTGAGCATTGAGCATTACACATTAAGCATTATTTTCATCCCTACCGTTCTCGGTATTCCTTCGGCGTAAAACATTCTCGAAATTGACTTAAAATAGAAAGTCCGATAGTTCGTGTTTGTTATGTTTTTACTAAAAATACTTATTGATACTTTGTTTTTCTTATATGTCACGCTTGCCGACAACAACGAATACGGCGACTGCGAAAGTGAATTGTCCTCATTCCAATAAATTATTCCAACTGTCTGATTTTGAACGACAAACGAAATATTATCAATCCATTGTTTATTCAACTGCCACGTGTATTTTGCAGAAACGGCGATAGTTCCTGTTGGTGCATACGGAACGTGCTTGTCGCGATAGTTGGTAGTGTCGTTGTATTGATAATCGCGGAAACGGGCATCGGTGCAGCCGGCATCAAGCGAAAACGACCAATCTCCTGGTTCAAAGCGGCTACTGTGCTCCACTCCTATGCTTCGTGTGCGACCAGCATTCGACATCATTCTGCCAATGCCGCTGCCTTCGGGCATTACAGTGATTTGTTGGTTCACGCCTTCAATCCAAAACAGCGTGGTGGCGGTGCTGAATGTTTTGTAATGGAATTTGCCGCCAATTTCAAAATTATAGTTCGTTTCGGGTTCGTATTTTGTGTCACGGGCTGTTTGCGTTTTGCCTGATTTTCCAGCGAACGAAACTCCCAGGTCGCTCATCATCTGCGTCATCATAACCGACTGCATTATGTCGGAAAAAATCTGTGTGTTGAATCCGCCTGCCTTGTGACCGTTGGCAAAGGTGGCATATAAATTTCCCTTGTCGAAATTATATTGAACAGAAAATTTCGGTAGTGCCACGAACGATTTTGTGTGTTCCGTCCCTGTGAAATCGGAATGTAACTGCTTGAATTTCACCATTGTTAAGTCGAAACGATAACGAATGTCGCATTGCTCGTCGTAGTCCATCGCGGCATATTCAAAATCGGCACGGATGCCTGCCGTGAAACGCCATCGACGGATATTCCACTGCGATTCGTGGAACAACGCCACTCCATAAGTCGGAATCTGAAAATTACAGTCAATCACAAACGAACTGTCGGCAATTTCAATATTGTTGGTCGGGAAAGCACTGTGGATTCCCTTGTTCGCATTTGCAAGTATCAGATTATCAATGCCGTCGCGTTTGAATTTTACGGGCGTTTCCATTGCAAGTTGCTTGGTAAACGCAAACAAGCCAGCGTTCCATTGCCATTTTTTCGTCTTGTCGTGCCGTTTCAAAATCAGTTCCTGTGTAACAGCGTACTCCGTCTGCTCCTGTTTCAGCGTGAAATACGAAAGAGAAGTAAAATCGTTGTCTAACAACATTTTATCGTGCAAAAACTGGTAACTCGTCGCCGAAGCAATGTCGATTTTCTTTCCCGAATATTGTGCGACAATTCCGTCTATCAAACTGATTCTCTTATAATTACACGTATCATTATAAGATATTGCTTTAACTTCATTTTTCAAGTCGTCAAACACGTGATAAGCATATCCACCTTCGTTTACGTAGTTGAAAGACAAGCTGTTACTAAGATTCCAATGCGAATCGTTCGGCAACCAGTGAAATTTTGTCCGTGCGGAAAAAGAATTTCCTTTGTCACATTGTGCATCGTTATAGATATTGGTGAAAAATCCGTCGTGGTGCGTAAATGCCGCCGAGACGGCATATCCAAAATTATTTTTTGTCTTTTCGTAAAACGAAACTTGTGCCTTATACGACGGTTCCGAGTCAAATTCTGCACGGACACGCAACCCTTGCCACGCAAGCGGCGAAAGCGTGTAAATGTTCATTATCCCACCGTTGGAATTTCTGCCGTAAAGCGTTCCCTGTGGTCCACGGAGCACGTCGATTCGGCGGATGTCGAAAAAATCAAAGTCAAAGGCATTTTTGTTCATCACGGGAATGTTGTCGATGTTCAGCCCCATTGCCGGTTGGTCAATCCGCGATCCGAATCCACGTATGTAGATTGACGACGTAATGCGTGACCCATATTTCGGCTGAAAGAAATTCGGCACCGAAACCGACACGTCTTTCACCGAGTTAATCTGCTGATTTTCAATCTCCGACAATCTGAACGACGTGGCAGCCAACGCTTGATTGTCCAACGCTGTTGACGGCTTTATCGTAGCCGAAACCGACACGGTATCAATAATGTCGATTATTGTATCGTTGGGAATTTCCTGCAACAGCGGAATCAATATGGCCAATAAAATTTTCACGCTGCAAAACTATTTGGCAAATACACGCAAAACAACTCACATAATTATTAGTTTTCAATTTGGCTTTTTTAGTATCTTTGCCCGTCAAATAAAAGGAAATGGACTTCAGAATTGCGATAATCGACACTAATTCATTGAGCAGCATAGCGTTGCAGTCCATTCTCATTGACATTATCCCGCAAGTCGAAGTACAGATTTATTCTTCCATTCAACAATTGCAGGACAATCAATCCGATGAAATTGTGCATTATTTTGCAAGTTTGGGCATTGTTTTCAACAACATGGAATTTTTCGTTCCGTTAAAGCGAAAAACCATCGTGTTGTGCGAAGGCGACGGAAAACTGATGAAAGAAAACGGTTTTAGGACGCTCAACATTTCGCAGCCAGAAAATTCTTTGCTCAAAGAACTGCTTTCCCTGCACCAGATGGGGCATCCCCACGGACACGCCAAACTTGAACAAAAGCATGGAGGCGGTGCAGTTTCAACAGAATTGTCGTCTCGCGAACAGGAAGTGCTAAAATATGTAGTTTTGGGATATTTCAATAAGGAAATCGCTGAAAAACTGCACATTACAATGGCAACCGTGGCATTCCACCGCAACAATATCTCCGAAAAATTAGGTTCCCGTTCACTCGGACATCTCACAATTTATGCGGTGATGCACGGAATTGTGAAGATTGAGGAACTGTAAAATAAACAATCGAGAATTATTGATTAAATTTTTTCTTCTGATAATATACTTTCGTTTTGTATAATTCGGCTAAAATTATATCTTTGTGCCATAATAAATTTAATTACAAAACTTAAAATTATAATTGTATGTCAAATCCATGCTTACTTAGCTCGTCAATCGGAAAGAAGTTTCTGATGAGTATTACAGGACTGTTTTTCGTCTTGTTCTTGGCGTTTCATGCGACGATGAACGCTGTTCACATTTTTAGTCCAGAGGCGTACAACGCAATCTGTGAATTTTTGGGTGCAAACTGGTATGCCTTAGTTGGTACTGCCATTATAGCACTTGGATTCATCATCCACATTGCGTATGCCACAATCTTAACAATTCAAAACCGCAAAGCTCGTGGTACCGACCGTTACGACAGCGAAGTACGTCCGGCTTCGGTTGAATGGGCTTCGAAAAACATGTTCGCTCTCGGCGTCATCGTATTTCTTGGACTTGGCCTTCACTTATATATGTTCTGGTCGAAAATGCAGTTGGCAGAAATTATGGGTACGGTTGACGCAATTGGCGCTCCTGCCGATGGTTCTGCATTTATAATGTATTGGTTCAGCAAACCTTGGGTTGTTGTTGTATATATGGTTTGGTTGGTGGCTATCTGGTTCCACCTTACACACGGATTCTGGAGCGCATTCCAAACAATGGGTTGGAACAACAAAACTTGGATGTCGCGTCTAAGATGTTTATCTGACATAATTGCGACAATTATCTGCGTAGCTTTTGCTGCTGTGGTAATCGCCGCATTTTGTATGAGTCTTTAGTATTAACCTTGAAAATTATTAGTTATGGCAACTTTAGATAGTAAAATTCCAGAAGGACATTTGTTTGAAAAATGGTCTAATTACAAAGCTCATCAAAAACTTGTAAACCCTGCCAACAAACGTAAACTCGACGTTATCGTGGTTGGTTCTGGTTTGGCTGGTGCTTCGGCTGCCGCTTCGCTTGGTGAACTTGGTTTCAATGTAAAGTGTTTCTGCTACCAAGATAGTCCACGTCGTGCACACTCTATCGCT
>DFGI01000051.1:0-71110 GCA_002371705.1 Bacteroidales bacterium UBA3754 | reverse complement strand
GCACAGGGTGGTATCAATGCTGCAAAGAACTATCAAAACGACGGCGATAGCGTTTATCGCTTGTTCTACGATACAATCAAAGGTGGTGACTACCGCGCTCGCGAAGCTAACGTATATCGTTTGGCTGAAGTAAGCAACAACATCATCGACCAATGCGTTGCTCAAGGTGTTCCTTTCGCTCGCGATTACGGAGGGTTGTTGGCTAACCGTTCATTCGGTGGTGCACAAGTTTCCCGTACATTCTACGCAAAAGGTCAGACTGGACAACAATTGTTGTTGGGTGCCTACAGTGCTTTGAGCCGCCAAATCGGTAAAGGTACTGTGAAAATGTACACTCGTACAGAAATGATGGATATCGTTGTAGTTGACGGAAAATGTCGTGGTATTGTAACTCGTAACCTTATCACTGGCGAAATCGACGCTCATTTCGGTCACGCTGTGATTCTTGCTACTGGCGGTTACGGAAATGTGTTCTTCTTGTCAACAAACGCTATGGGTTCCAACGGTTCTGCCGCTTGGAAAGCATATAAGAAAGGTGCGTATTTCGCAAATCCTTGCTACGTGCAAATCCACCCGACGTGTATTCCTGTTCACGGAGAATTCCAGTCAAAACTTACGTTGATGTCTGAATCACTTCGTAACGACGGTCGTATCTGGGCTCCTAAGAAAGCCGAAGATGCTCAGGCAATCCGCGAAGGCAAGAAGAAAGCTTCCGATATTCCAGAAGAAGACCGCGACTTCTACTTGGAAAGACGTTACCCTGCATTCGGTAACTTGGTTCCTCGTGACGTTGCTTCACGTGCCGCAAAAGAACGTTGCGACCACGGTTTCGGCGTTGAAAACGGCGGTGCAGTATTCTTGGATTTCAAATATGCTATCGAACGTTTAGGAAAAGACGTTGTTGAAGCTCGTTATGGAAACTTGTTCCAGATGTACGAGAAAATCACCAACGACAATCCTTACGAAACTCCAATGAAGATTTATCCTGCTATCCACTACACAATGGGTGGTATCTGGGTTGACTACGAATTGCAGACAACAATCCCTGGCTTGTTCGCTGCTGGCGAGGCAAACTTCTCTGACCACGGAGCAAACCGTCTTGGTGCTTCTGCGTTGATGCAAGGTTTGGCCGACGGATATTTCGTAATTCCTTACACTGTTCAGAATTACTTGGCTGACGAACTTCATACACCTCGTATGGACACGAACTCTGGCGAATTTGCCAAAGTTAAAGCCGATGTAAAAGCTCACATCGACGAGTTGATGAACATCAAGGGGACTGAATCTGTTGACAGCATCCACAAACGTCTTGGCCACATTATGTGGGAACACGTTGGTATGGGTCGTACGAAAGAAGGTCTTCAGGAAGGTATTAAACAAATTCAGGAACTTCGTGCTGAATTCTGGAAAAATGTTCGTATTCCTGGTAGTGCAAACGAATTGAACGTTGAACTTGAAAAGGCAAACCGTGTTGCCGACTTCCTTGAATTAGGCGAGTTGATTGCACGTGACGCTCTTCACCGTGAAGAATCGTGCGGTGGTCACTTCCGTGAGGAATACCAAACAGAAGAAGGCGAAGCTCTTCGTCAAGACGACAAGTTCGCATACGTTGGCGCTTGGGAATACAAAGGCAAAGACGTTGAACCAGAACTTCACAAGGAAGAACTGAAATTCGAATTTGTTGAATTGAAACAAAGAAATTATAAGTAATCTATTGTCTAATACCTGAAAAGGATAAAATATATCGAGTTATGGAAGTACAAAACTTGAATTTGACTCTAAAAGTTTGGAGACAAAAAGGACCAAAAGAACAAGGTCATTTTGAAACATATTCATTACAGAACATTTCACCGAACAGTTCTTTCCTTGAAATGATGGACGTTCTTAACGAACAACTCATCAACGAGGGCAAGGAACCTGTTGCATTCGACCACGACTGCCGCGAAGGTATCTGCGGTATGTGTAGTATGTATATCAACGGTGAGGCTCACGGTCCCGACGACCACGTAACAACATGCCAGTTGCACATGCGTAAGTTCAAAGACGGCGATACAATCACCGTTGAACCATGGCGTTCGGCTGGTTTCCCTGTAATCAAGGACTTGATTGTTGACCGTAGCGCGTTCGACAAGATTATGCAAGCAGGAGGTTTCGTTTCGGTAAACACTGGCGGCGTTCCTGACGGAAATGCAATTCCTATTCCAAAACCAAATGCCGACGAAGCTATGGACGCTGCGTCATGTATCGGTTGCGGTGCGTGCGTTGCCACTTGCAAGAACGGTTCTGCAATGTTGTTCGTTTCAGCAAAAGTTTCGCAGTTGGCACTTCTTCCACAAGGAAAAGTTGAAGCAGCTCGCCGTGCGAAAGCAATGGTTGCAAAAATGGACGAACTTGGTTTCGGTAACTGTACAAACACTGGCGCTTGCGAAGCAGAATGTCCGAAAGGTGTTTCAATCACAAACATCGCTCGTTTGAACAGAGAATTTTTGTGCGCAAAATTCCAAGACTAAGAAACGTATTAGTGTTGATAATCAAAAGGCTGCCCGAATGGGCAGCCTTTTTTATTTTGGGGAAATTCCTGTACAGAAAATTTTTAATGAGATTCCTCACTTTGTTCGGAAAGACGATTACATAAAAAAAGACAACCCAAAACGGATTGTCTTTTTTACATAGATTAAATCAATTTTTTACTTTTTTTTCGGCACAGGGATAGTGTAGGTGGTGTCGTGGTCGCCGATAGGTTCGGTGATGGTGTCCCACGTGTAATCAACTTCAATTGGTTTTGATGCGTAGATGTAGATTACAGAATCGTGAACATTGTCACCTTCGCCCACTTGCACAACAATAGAACCTTTTATAACCGCTGGTTCTCCGTAAGGTACTCCAACCACAATCAAGGTATCCTTGCCGTCGATGTTTGCCAATACGCCATCTTCGTCGGCTTTCAGGATAGTGATTTGGTCATTCGCAGTAACAGCTTCTGTTTTCTGCGGTTCTTGTACTTGAGGAGTTGTTTCCTCGTCTTCCTTGTTGCAGGCAACTATCGCTGCCACAGCAAGCATTGAGATAAAAAGCACTTTTTTCATAATACTATCTTTTAATTTGTTATCTATATATATGTTCTCAAAAATAGCAAAAGACTGCACGGGAAACAAATATTTTTTTTTCTGAGAACTTCAGATTCACTATTTTACGCTTTGATGTCATCGTTTGTTAGTAACCCCTTTTAGTTCAAGAAATTTACAGTCGGAAATGAATGTGTTTCCGTAGAGATAGAAATTGAACGGTTCGTACTCTATATTTTTTAGTAAATCCATTTGTAGATAGAGTTTTTTATTTTGATGTTCTATCCAAAATATTGCTTTGATAGTATCGTTTAGGACTTGGAAAGATGAATCCTTTGCGATTTTTAGGAATAAGATTCTTTGTTTCTCTTTCGTGTAGATGAAACATTCCTTTATTGAGAGAGAATTTACAATAGTGTCGGTACAAATCATGGTGATTGCCTTGTCGTTTGAACTTGGTCGATAATTTTGAATGAATCCCGTTTCTTTAAAATGTTTGTAATAGCGTGTTTTCCAGCGTTTGTTCAAAGAACGGTCGGGAAATGTGATTCGCAAGCTGTCGTGAATGAAATGCGCGATTTTATTGGCGCAAACAACAGCTCCGTGTGATGATATATGTTGATTTTTTTCGTAGGTGTTCTCAAAACACATAAAATTAAATTTGACCGTATCGTAGGGCATTTGTTGGTCTAACCAAATTGCCGATGTTGGGGAGTATTATAATATTTTATTCTTTTACAAACTTATACGACTCTCCGTTTACTATCAGCACATACGTTCCCGTTGGCAACATAGAAACATTTATTTCTGCCGAAGAACCTACATTTTGTTGTAACAAAAGTTTGCCTTGTAGGTCGAAGATATTGATTTGATTTTCGGCATTGGGTAATGTTAAGGTTAGTTTGTCTTTCACAGGGTTTGGGGAAAGGGAAATTTTTGTTGTTTTAAGGGATTCCGTTGCGGTACGTTCATAATAACATTCGTCAAAGTTTGGATTGTGCCAAATAACATCGCCGTTTTTTTGAACGCAGAGAAGTGAGGTTATATATGGGCACCCTGTAAAACTTCCCGGACAGAAATGCAATGTGTCAAATGTTGGTGCGAAAATAGAACCAATACCTTCAATGATAATATCTTCATATGCGTATTTGTTATCTAACGATTCTGGTTGACAAATCTCATTTTCGTCACAAAGTTTTTTATAATAAAATCCCCACCGTTTTTTCTGCACAGAATTAATCGTTATAATATCTGAAGTAAGTTCAAGTTCGGAACCATAGTTGCTCAATTGGGGGCGATATGCCATATTGTCTGAAAAACTATACGCCAATCTATCTTCTGTTTCTCCTTTGGGTATGTAATACACGTTGGTCTTTTCTTGTCCAAAGTATCCTATTTCATCCCATGTTTTTCCATTATCTGACGACCGAAACATTTTTTTATACGTTAATCGATTGATGACTGTGTCTCCGAAATATCTGTAAATATAGGTTTTTATTGATGGCGTTTTATATATCCAATGCTCGGAGTGCTCTTGGACTATATATGACCACTGCAAACCATCATCGAGAAAAGAAAAAGTGTTGCACGTATAACAGTCTTTACATTGTTCGTCTTTATACACAAGAATATCATCTCCGTTAGTTTTTTCAATGGCACACCAAAGTTTGGACCGATAGTCTGCTACTAGTCGATTTAAATGTGCAGTAAAACCCTCTGTGTCACCAATGCCTTGAAAACATTTTTCCCCTGTGGAAGTCGAGATATAAGCACATTTCTCTCCATTTTCCAAAGTAACGGTGTCAATTTTATCTATTGTAGCATATACGTATGTTGGATGTCCTTCGGACACAGGATCCCAGTCTCCAAGATCAATAGAGTATAGTACTTTGCCAACTTTCCACGAAAAATCATATAACAAATATTCTTGTCTATTATATACATTATCATCATAATAATATATCAAGCTATCTTGGGTTTCTCGAACAGCGCCTTTAAATTTATCATTACAATACAATTTCTTGTATTTCAAGTCATTGATTGTCGTGTCACCCTTTATTTCATACGATGTCACGTAGCATTTATCATCATCCAAGTAATTTTCAGTTAGTATTGTCCATGAGGTCATTTTAAGGATCCCATTTTGGCAAAAAGCAGACTGTAACATTAGTAACCCAAATACTGATAACAACACAAATTTTTTCATAATTATTCAATATTTAATTTTACACCTGTTTGAACTTCCACATCGGAATCCAAATATACATTATTTTCAGCATCTAGTGTTATACTTGCGTTATTTGTAAAATACACATTGCCTTGAGGCACTGCCGTAGTAACATGTTTCCCCACAAAGATATTATTTCCATAATAATACGCATCATTATTTATTGTGCAATTTTGTAAATATACATCGGGCGTTGTGCGATACGGCACATAATTTTTCTTTGTAATGGTTACGATATAGTTTGTTGGTAGATTTGAGAAACTTGCCTGCGACACATTTTCAGCCACCCTAAAATATGATGTGCCAAAATCACCATTACTTGTCACAGCTATTCTACACCCCGAAATACCTCCTGTATTAACAATTATTCCTGTCGAAGTAGATGTGACGGAAACATTTGTGAATTGGCTTGGATTATTGGTATAAATAGGTAATTCCGCATCTCCAATCGCATTTAGAGAATACTGTAACCATAAATATGTTCCAAGTAAATAACCATTATATGTGATTTTTGCTTCTGTTGTTATTCGAGCAAAAGACGTATTTGTTTCAGTAAATAACTTGGTGAAAAAAGTTTGATTATAGTTTAAAGATGCTCCATAGTCACTCAACGATGTTAAATTTTTTGCCCACCCTTGCCGTGAACTACCCCAATAAACAATGCAACCTCCATTGGGATTTTTCAAAAACGCCTCACTTAAACATGTGTCAGCTCTGTCAAATGCATTTGTGTGGCATGCCATAGTTATTATTACAGCTGGGTTCATATTGGTTTGGGTTAAAGCATTGTTTGATGTGTAGTGACTACCTGTTTCCATTTTCCATGCGGTATTGTTACCATGGGTCGCCATGTGCACAAAGTGATAGCCTAAATTGAGTTTTGTTTGTAGATTGGATGCTGTTAAATCATAGCTACTTCCTCCAGAATAATCTGTACCTGTGTCGTAAAATTTAGTTTTAGTACCATTCCAAATAGGACTAATATATGAAGAATAAATGTATTCACTCCAATGGTGTGCATCGCTTTTCCCATCCCATGTATTTGCTATTTCCATACCAGTCAATAACATTCTATTCACATAATTTGATAAGGCTGGATAAAACTCATATTTCTTTGTTTTTGAGATAAATGTATTCACTTCGTTTTTACTCCTTACCGGGATTCTGCTTATAGATACATCGGGCGTTAAATCCACTCTATCAAAAAACAATTCTCCTATTGTGTCATTCCCGTTATAATTCCAATCAAATTGATTATCAAAACATGTATAAAATAAATCACAAGGGATTGTATTGTCTTCTACAGAATCGCCACATTCTCTATAGCATCTTTGTATGGGAACAACGTTTTCGTCACCGCCCATTAATACATATTTAAGATCGTGATTTTCGTAGTAATCTTTTATGCAATGCTTTATCTTTAACTGTATGGTTGTCCCAGGATAATTGTTCATTATGTCATCAACAGTAATAATATCCGTTCTGATCCCTTTTTGGATTTTCCATGCTTTTAGAGGTAGGAAATTTTTTTCCAAATATGGAGAGGTGATTATTAAATACGTAACAGTATCAGTAACAGTTTTTGTTGATTTCCTGTTTTCGCCATAGAATAAGGTTACATCTTTAGGATTCAGTAAAATATCGCTTATCATGTCAAATTCTCCATACTGATGAAAAATTTTATACGGTGAATTTTTCACAGATACAGTTATTTGTATTTCGTCTATAAAACTAAGTGTTGACTGTGAGGCATTAAACGCAAATGGCGTAACGATAAAACTTGCATAGGAATATCCTCGAAAAATATTTGTGTTGCTATAAACCACGTTTTTTTCAGGATAAACTTCTTTAGAATATGTTTTAGACCCATTGGTTTCTTTTACTTCACCAAGCATAGAAACTGGTATGACTTCAGGATTTTTTGCCAAAACGATATTATTTCTAAATATCGTTTGATTAGTAGAAAATGTGAAATTATCCAATTCTGTTTCATTAGGCAAAAGAATGTTCACAATCTTATATGGAAGTGCTGGTAGCGAGGTGTCTTCTAATAATAAATACGCACCATTTGAAGCTTTAATATAAACCAATCCCTTTTCCTCAATCAAATCGAAATCTGATAAGTTAAATTTTAAGCTATAACTTTGGGCGTATATGGATTGGGATACAAAGAATATGGCTATAATGATGTTAAAAAACTGTTTCATATCATTACAAATTTTATTCCGTTAACACCATTTGTTTGCTACCAATCAATTTCCCATCGGTAACGAGACTATAAATATACAAACCAGCTTGCAATTCTGAGCCATAAATTGTTTCAAAAGTAGCACCTCTGCCAGAAATAGTTATGGATTTCACCTGCTTACCTTGTAAATCATAAATATACAATGTGGCATTTGCGACTGATTTCGGCACAAACATTTCAATACGTGTTTCGGCACTAAACGGATTTGGTTTGTTTTGTGAAAGCGAAGCTGGGGCTTCTGTGCTTTCATCTTCAAATATAGAATAAGATTTCAATTCTGCCGAGCCATAACTATCGTTCAATTGATCTTTCAATTCTTCAATTTGACTTTGTTGTTCCTTGATTGCTTCCAACAAATAAGGAATCATACCAATGTATGACATAAGTTTTATGTTGGTACTGTCTATTGTTTGCACGAGTTCAGGGAAAACTTTCTCAATTTCCTGTGCTATAAAGCCAACTTGTTTCTGTCCATCTTTGTCGTCTTTCCAATTATATGTGTAACCATCCAATTTACACAATTTTGATAACACATCACCGTCAATTTTCTTGATGTTTGTTTTCAGTGTGCTGTCAGACGATTGCGTAAGTGTACCGCATTCTATGTTTGCGAAACCATTGTTTGCTATTTTATAAAAAACTACTTTGCTGGAACCCGATGCAATACGAGGGTCTGATGGTCCTGTTTGCATTTCAATAGCCCCTCCCGAACCAGTTTCGGATATAGCACGGATTGAGCCGTACACTGTTAATTTCTTTATTGGAGTGCCACCTATAGAAACGCGGGCATCATCACCAAGGAATAGTTTATAGTCTCCTGCATTGGTAGAACCCGTAGGCTTAAAGAAATTCAACCCTGCGGAAGTCCCCGTTTTATATGCAACACCCCATGTTGAGTTTGTATAACTTGTGGTTCCGCCCCAAAGAATTTGGGTACTACCTGGCAAATAAAGATCTCCCGATGTATTTGCCACTTTCACATAATTAGGAAATACAACATCTCCACTACTTGTAACTTTTAATTGTGCTGTTGCACCCATTGCAATACAACAGGTCGCAAGAAAGAATAAAACTTTTTTCATAATTACATCTTTTAAAACTTGTTATCTATATATATGTTCCAAAAAGTAGTAAAAGACTGCACGGGAAACCAAAAAAAATTTTATTTCCAATGTAAAACTCCCAAGATTTTCAATGAAAAACTCCCAAGATTTTCAATGAAAAATTCCCAAGATTTTCAATATAAAATTCCCAAGATTTTCAATTTTGGCATTGTAACCAACAAATATGCTAATACAGAATAATCTTACAAGATTGTTCGCACTTGTTTACGATTACGGTGTATATTCCTTTCGGAAGGGCTGATATATCTATTTTTGCGGATTTTTTAATTTTTTGTTGCAGAACCTTTTGTCCCTCGGTATTGTATAGTGCCACAACGTTGTTGCTTGTTGGTAGCGATATGTGGAGTGTGTTTCCTTCAAGCATCAGCCAGTTATCGGTCTGTGTGCTGTCTTTCGCAATCGGGAACTCATCGGTTCTTTTCTTGATTTGCTGGTAGGGTGGATTTTCTTCAACACCAACTGCATACCACGCATCGGCAACAGAATTGCCGTAAGAAGGATTATTCGGAAATAAATCCGCGGCGGCTTTGAGCGTGCATGCCCTCATATCGGCGAAATTGCTTGTGGCTGAAAGATATTCTGTTTCTGCACGATACACAATTTTGGCGGCGTTGGCAATGCCAATTCCATTCACATTGTAGGATTTGTCAAGGTCGTTAGTCCCAGAATCGCCTTCACACAGCAGATAGAACCAATAATTCAACACACCGCTGTTGGTGTGGACGCCACAATAGTCGTTTTTCCTACTTGGAGTGCAACCTTCGGTTTCGTACCAATATAAACCGCCATATGTGTCGGCTTGTCCCTCTGAGTTGGGGTTGCTCATACTACGCAACGCCGTATGGTCGGCACGAATATCAACATCTTCGCCGCAAAGCCATGTTTGTTTGTCGTTCGTGTAATACTCTTCCACACACGTTCCCCAAATATCGCTCAACCCTTCGTTAATCGCCCCCGATTCTCCTGCGTATTTCAAATTGGCGGAATAGGTGCATACCGCATGTCCAATTTCGTGGGCAACAATATCCAAACTCGCCATAATGTCTTGATTCTCATGTCCATCGCCAAAGCAAAACAACTGTAATGTACTTTCCCAAAACGAATTTTCATAACTTGTTTTATAATGGACACAACATTGTATGGGTGCTCCAGCATTATCGTAACTATTCCGTTGAAATGTCGTATAAAAATAGTCGTAAGTTTTCATTGCCGCCCAATGCACGTCCAATGCTCCATCGTCTTTGTTGGAATTGTGGTATTCCGCTGTTGTCCAATTATCGTCGGTGTCGGTAAATTCCGTTAGTTTTGCGGTATTGTTTGAATGATTGAGATTTCTCGTGTAAATTCCGTTTCCACGTGTTGCATCCTTCAACACATATTTCGAATCCTCATACGTTGTTCCAATCGTTTGTGTTCCACTATATCGCGTGTTTGCAGTTCCTCTGGCGTAAACCACCCGAGAAATTTTATCAAGAATTTGCCCCGATTGTTCGTCAATTATAACATCAACGGCTGTTTCAAGGTTTTTCCCATCGGAAATTGTAACCCTGCTGGCATAATATAGATTCGTGTCCTCGCTGTCGAAACTGTTTTTTGCCATCACTTTTTCAATTGTATAGCGAAAATCATAGTCCGACGTTGATTCAAAGATTTCTGTTTCTGCAATTTGCACAATTTCAGATTCACTTAACAATGAAATGTTCCCTAAATTGTCTATCGAAGAATAATATGAGCCATTGATGGTTGTGATTACGTCATTTTCAATATGAATCAACAAATCCGAGTCCAAAATCCTATAATCTCCAAAATATTGATGGAGCTTCAACAGTGTAGAACTATTTTTCTGTAATTCTTCCTCTTTATATGTGGAAAATGTAGTGCGGGCGTCCATTGGAATGATTTGTTTCAAAGTACGGTCAAGAGTAGTTGAATCATAGGCAATCCGTTCTTCTAACTCGTGGAAAATGCGCTGTGGCTCCTGCGAAAAGCACAATTCGCATAGGCACAGACAAACTACAACGATTATTTTTTTCATAATCCAATCAGCATCAAATGCTTATTTTTTACAAAATAAACACTTTTTGCTTATACTTCCAATTCTGGACATCTACCATGTAAATCTTATTCCCACAGGCAATGAGAACGTGAACGGATGTTCCGTGCAGTAGGTTTCCAATTTGCCTGCTGTCGGAATGTAGTACCGTATGCTTGGTTCGGCAAAAATGCCAATGTTTGGCGTAATGCTGTATTGCAAACCAAATCCCGTGCTAAGCGACCATTGCAAAGGAACGCGTATGTTGGCGGTATCAAGGCTTTCGTTCGTGTTGTGCAGGATTCCGTTTTTGTTGAATGTGGAATGGATAGGAATTTCCATAGTCACGCCAATATTTCCGTAAAGGCTCAGTTTCTTCACGCTCAGCACGTTGTAGATGCCTTTTACAGGAATGCCGACATAATGGATGGTCTGCAACGGTTCGCGGCTGATTATCTGACTGGAATCTTTCTCGAAATCGGAACCCAAACGTATGTAACTGATTCCTGTTTCCACACCAAACCGCTTGTTCACGTCGCGATGCGTGCTTAACGTCAATACTATAGGCATATAGTGATGGCTTGTGTATCGAACGGTGTCGTAGTTGTTTTCACCACTACCAGGATTATAACCCTGCCCTTCTGGTATAATATGACCGACTATCGAAGATGATGCTTGTTGTTCATCATAACTTCCTGCGTATGCAAATTTCATTGCCCATAATTGTGGCGTGTTTGAGCCGTGCATAGGCTTTTCAGGGAAAATGTTCGTAGGGGTGTAATATGGCGTTTCAACAATCTTTTGAATGGTTTGAATCGTATCGAAATCGCAGTTGTCAAGCAACGTGTCGGATGTGGTGGCGTTGTGGGCTACCTCAGTTTCCGTCGTATCGGATAGGGCGGATTTGTTCATATAGCCACCAGCAGACTGTTGTGGTCTGGCAGTTGGTGCTGTTTGTTGTGTCGGTTGCTGCATAACCATTGTTGGCTGTTGAGGTTGTTCCGTCGGCTGAATGGTCGGCGTTTCGCTCTGATTCACCACAATAGGGGTTTCGCCATCGGCAATGGAATCTTCTTTGCGGAGGAAATAGAATGCCACGGGAATAAGAAGCAACAACACTGCCCAATATTGCTGAATGATTTTGCGGAGCAATTGTTTCGCCCGTGCTAATTGCGATGACGACGAATGTGGGTCAATGTTAAGCACGGCGGCTATCTCCTTGTGCGAAAGTCCGTCGAACACAGCCAATCGAAATATTTTGCCATAACCCTCAGGAAGTTTGTCAACCAAATCCATCATTTCGGTTAGGGAAATTTCTTTTGCTTCCTTTGGAAATGCGTCTTCTATGAGAAATTCATTGTTGTCGGTGTCGTCAATTGCAACATTCTGATGTGTTTTCTGGTATTCTGTATATTTCGCCGCCACGTTTCTCGTTATCGACATCATCCAAACCTCCGCTTTGCTGTCGTCACGCAACTTGTCGAACGAGGTGAAGATAATCACAAACGAATCGTGCAGCACATCGTTGATGGCTTGTTTGTCAGATAGATAGCGTCGGCATACGCCTCTCATCCGTTTGGCGTATAAGGTGTATAGTTCACCAAGGGCTTCGGAATCACCCTGTCTGCACCTTCCTATCAATTTTGTTATCTCCACCGAGGTCATAAATCTCCATATATATAGTTCGAAAAATGCGAAAAGACTGCATCATAATTGTGATTTTTTTTCAAAAACACAATAAATTTCTGACAAGGTACGCAAAATTCCCATAAACTTTGCAATCCAAACGGAACGGAAAATCTTATTTTGTATGTCGAACATTAGTTGTATATTTGCCTTCCAACGATATGAGATTCTATTGCCTTCTATTCGGACGAATTCTTAAAAGTCTGTCATTCCAACGGCTGTGGAATCTTTGTGTGTTGTACGTTTCGTATTGTGCATCGCGCATTTGGGGTAATCATGTTTGTAAGGGAATGCCAGCGTTCATCAGCATAGAGCCTACGAATATTTGCAATCTTCAATGTCCCGAATGCCCTACGGGAAACAAGAGCAGCATTGTTCCAAAGGGAAAAATGCAACTTAAATTGTGCAAAACGCTCATTCCGCAAATTAAGCAATCGGTGCTGTTCGCAAATTTATATTTTCAGGGTGAACCATTTGTAAATGAATCAATTATTGAAATTATAAAATTGGCGGAAGATGCAAATATTCCTACGTCAATTTCATCTAACGCCCATTTCATTACGCCTCAAAATGCCGACGAAATTGTGAAATCTGGTCTTACAAAATTGATAATTTCGTTGGATGGCTACAATCAGGAATCATACGAAAAATATCGTAGGAATGGTAGTTTCCAGAAAGTTCTCGATGGTATGAAGGCTATTCAGGATGCAAAAAAACGCCAGAAATCGCATTTCCCGTTGGTGGAACTGCAATGTTTGTTGTTTAAGCACACCGAAACGCATACTGATGAAATCCGTGCTATTGGAAAATTATATGGTGCTGACATAGTGGCGTTTAAGACTGCGCAATTCTACGATGCGCAAAATATTGATATGCTTCCGTCAAATAAAAACAGCAGATATTCCGTTACAAATGGTACGTTGAATATTAAAAAAGAATTAAAAAATCGTTGTTGGAAAATGTGGAGTTCGTGTATCATAGCGTGGAACGGGAATGTATTGCCGTGCTGTTTCGACAAGAACCACATGTTCGCATTCGGCTCATTGTATTCCGATTCACTCCAGAATATCTGGCGCTCCGATTCGTATAACTCATTTCGAAAACAGGTGCATACAAATCGAAAACAAATAAAGATGTGCCAAAATTGTAGTGAGTAAACCTGCAATTCAAAAAATAGAATATTTTTGCGGTAAAGATTGTGATATGAACAAAACAAGGCACGTACTATTATATATTGTGTGTGATTTCCTCACGGCGGCAATCGTGTGGACGTTGTTCTTCTTTTTCCGTAATGAATTCATTGACGCATATTATCTTGAAAATCCGGAATTGCGCACGCTTTTTCTGAGCGATGCCCATTATATGTACGGACTTGTGTTTATTCCGCTGATGTGGATTTTGTTGTATTATTTAAGTGGCTATTACAAAAACATTTACAGAAAATCGCGTTTGAAGGAATTCCTGACTACGTTGTTGATGAGCGTTCTGGGTTCTTCGATTTTGTTTTTTGCCATAATCCTTAACGACAATGTGCCTTCATACACAGCATATTACGAGTTATATATAACATTGATTGTCCTCCAGTTTGTGATTTCATACATTCCCCGTGTTATAATCACAACGTCCACCACAAATAAAATCCGTTCCCGAAAAATCGGATTCAACACATTGTTGGTTGGCAGTAACGAAAAAGCGGAACAATTGTACAAACGGTTACAATCCGCAAAAAAATCTGCTGGAAATATGTTTGTGGGTTTCGTGAACGTGATTCAGCAGGAACGATACCAAATGGCTGAGTATATGCCACATTTGGGCACAATTGACGATGCCAAGAAAGTTATTGAAGAATATAAGGTGGAGGAGGTGATTATTGCCATCGAAACTAAGGAACATACGTATATCGAACATATTTTGTCGTGCCTGCAAGGCACAAAAACGATAATCAAGGCAATTCCCGATACCTGTGATATTGTTTCTGGACGGGTAACATTCACGTCAATCCACGAAGAGCCGTTGATTATAATATACCAGAATGTGATGCCGATTTGGGAAGAAAAACTAAAACGCGCCATGGATATTATTGTGTCGTTGTTGGTTTTGATTCTTGGTTCTCCATTGTATCTTTTCACGGCTATAATGGTGAAGCTCTCGTCGAAAGGCCCTGTGTTCTATAAGCAAGAACGTATCGGGCAATATGGCGTGCCTTTCACTATATATAAATTTCGCTCAATGGTGGTCGATTCCGAAGTAGATGGTCCGCAGCTATCGTCGGAACACGACGACCGCATCACAAAATGGGGACATACTATGCGTAAATTCCGAATAGACGAAATTCCTCAGTTCTACAATGTGCTGAAAGGTGATATGTCGTTGGTCGGACCACGCCCGGAGCGGCAGTATTTTATCGACAGAATTGTGAAACTTGCTCCGCATTACACTCATTTGCAGAAGGTTCGTCCAGGTATTACCTCGCTCGGACAAGTAAAATACGGCTATGCGCAAAGTCCGGAGGAAATGGCAAGCCGTATGAAATATGATATAATCTACATTGAAAATATGTCGATCTACCTCGACATAAAAGTGTTGTTCTACACAATTAAAACGGTATTTTCGGGAGAAGGAATATAATACACCTCCTAACTCTCAAATCACCCCTTGCTCAATTTGAACCACAATCCGTTCAATCATCATATCTTCACCGTTCGCGTCGTAGGTGGTTTTGAGCGATTCACCAAAAACTTTTGCCATGCTTTGCCACATAATTGCTGAAAAACCGCCACGGAGTTCTTTAATTATGTCATGTGCGGAACGGTTCAACTCACGATTGATTAATTTTAGCAGAATCTCACCTTGATGGACTGTCATAGCGAACAACTCATCATAGTAGCGGTCGAGCAATTCGTCTTCCTTTGCTTTTATATATTTTCTACGAAGTCTTTCGTTCGGCAAAGAATCCATAATGTTTTCAATTTCCTTGAAAGTCGTTTTCGCTATTTGGGAGTAGGGATATACTTTTTTTACATCGCGCACCAATTTTTTGTAGCGGTAATAATCATCTTTCGATGCAAATTTCAGCGTTGGGAAAATATATACCTTTGGCACATGGACAACTGCAATTGTGTCGCCATTTTCAACTACTCCTGGCAGGTCGTATCCGATATTAGACATTTGGCATCTACCGAACAAGCAGAGTAATACGCTAACTGTAATGAGAATAATCCGTTTCATATCGCAACAAATATAAATTATATTTTTTCTGATTGCAAAAACAATACCAAAAAAAGAAAATCGTTTTTCTTGAAAAAGAATCAATATCTTTGCCGTGAAATGATAGTTGTAGTTGATGCGGGAAATACAAATGTGAAGTGGTATGTTTTCGAAAATGGAATCATACTCCGTTCTGTGCGTTCCACCTACGATGATTTCTTTTCATCGTCGGTCGGATTCGGCAATGAAACGTTTGAGAAAGCCGTGATTTGTAATGTGTCGGCGTACGATACTGCTGAAATTATGGCAAAATTTCCTGTCGCTACATATTATGAATTCACACATTCATCGAAAATTCCGATGAAAATTGCTTATGCCACGTCAGAAACCCTTGGGCTTGATAGAATTGCGGCTGCTATTGGTGCAAATTTGCTCAGTCCCGACAGACATAAACTGGTGATTGACTTTGGAACTGCCATCACTGTTGATTTTGTTGAAAAAAATAACACGTTCATCGGCGGAAATATCTCGTTGGGATTGCATGCCCGTTTTAAGGCCTTGCACGAATACACGGGAAAATTGCCACTAATAGAAACTGTTGACTCCGTTGGCGAAATCGGAAAAACTACGCACGAGGCGGTTGTTAATGGCGTAGTGCTTGGTATAAAATATGAGATAGAAGAATATATTCGGTTTTATGAGGCTAAGTATCAAGATGTTGCGATTTTCTTTACAGGTGGAGATTGTCATTTCTTTGAAAAGAATATAAAAAATACCATCTTTGCACATCAAAATTTGGTCGCATTGGGACTATATGTAATTTTGAAATATAATGAAGCGTAAACTATATATAATTGTATTTGTTTTAGTTGCCTGCACAACGGGATTGTTCGCGCAACGGCAGACAAAATCCCCGTTCTCTCGTTTTGGCTACGGCGAAATGTATTCGTTTTCAAATGCATACACGCAGGCTATGGGCGGAATCGGAGTAGGCGTATTTTCTCCTGTGCAGATCCATTTCGCCAATCCAGCAAATCAATCCAGTGTTCAAAAAGAATCGTTTTTGTTCAATGTTGGTTTGGGGGTTAATGTGAGAAAATTACAGGAAGAATCTGGCTCGGCAACGGTTACGAGTGTCGGTTTGGAAACTATGTCGTTGGCTTTCCCGATTATTGAGAACCGTTGGGGCTGCGCAGTTGGTATTTTACCGTTCAACAGCGTTGGCTACGAAATGAATTATACCGACTCTGTTGCTTCGTATTCATATTCTGGCAATGGCGGTGTAAATCAAGTTGTTTTGAGTACGGGCGTGCGGTTGTTCAAGGGATTGTCGGTTGGAGCAAATGCCGCATTTTTGTTTGGAACAACCTCATATACTGGCGAAAATACATTTAAGGAATCAACGGCATTTAATTCAAGGAGACTGTTGGAATATAAAACGTTGGGTTTCTTGTGGAATGCAGGCATTCAGTATAAGTGGCAATTAAACGAAACAAAATCATTGACATTTGGAGCCACAATACGGACACCGCAACAGCTTACCTACCGCGAAACACAAAAATTTGGCTCGTATGTGGTAAATGGCGTGTTGGAAATTGAAAAAGACACTGTGTCAACCGTAACGCAGAAATCCACCACCGATATTCCGATGGAAGTAGCCTTTGGCGTAAGTTATTCCGTGGAAAATGCTCTTTTGTTAGGCGTTGACGCAGGATTCCAGAATTGGAGCGACGTTTCTTGCTATGGCAAAGTCGCTGCTGATTTGCAGCAAACAAAATATGTGAAATTAGGCGGCGAGATAATTCCAAATTATAAATCCACAAAATTCTATCAGCGCATTCCACTCCGTTTGGGCGTGCATTACAGCGATTTGCCGATAATGTATCAATATGGTGGTGAAACCGAACAATTGTGTGAATATGGTGTTTCGGTGGGTACACGAATCAAACCAAAACAGAATCAAAATGGTTTGGCAATCGCGCTGGACTTTGGTCGCAGAGGTAATTCAAGTTTGGCAAAATCTTTGCAGGAAACATATATGCTTTTAAAATTAAATGTAACTTTGCAAGAAGTTTGGTTTACGAAACGAAAAATTAATTAAGATGAAACGGTTATTCAAAATTTTCACGACAGCAACAATTGTATTTTCCGTAGGAAATGCAATCGCGCAAGAGCAAAAAGATACGTTCTGTTTGCAGAATCAGGCTATTTACCAACAACGGTATAAAAATGAAAACGCATCGAAGAACTTTACACCAGAAACGTTCAAAGCGTGGAGAAATTTGTTCTTCAATTGTCCTACAGCATCGAAAAACATGTACGTACCTCACGGTGTGACTATGTTCACTGCGTTGTACAATAAGGAAAAAGATGCTGCGGTAAAGAAACAGTATCTTGATACCATTATGATGATTTACGACCGTCGAATTCAATACTTTGGCGAGGAGTCTAATTATATTGGTAAAAAAGGCGCCGATTTGTTTTTGTTGGACCCTGCCCAATACGAACAAGCCTATGAATATTGTAAAAAATCAGTTGACGCAATGGGTAACAATGCCGAAGCAAAAACAATGGTGATTTGTCTCCAAACTGCTGTTACCAAATATCAAAAAGGTTCAATGTCGAAAACCGATGTGATTGCGTTGTATCAGCAAATTGCCGACATTTTTACCTATAATATTGAAAAAGGTACGAAAAACGGTCAGGCTTGCGAAAAACAATTGGCAAACATCGAACAATTGTTTTTGAGCGTGAAACCCGATTGCAATGATTTGGTTGCGTTGTTCGAACCGCAATTCAAAGCTGACCCTACAAATGTTGCTTTGTTGAAGAAAATCACCGACAATATGGGTAAGGATTGTGCATCAACAGATTTGTATTTCAATGCTGCTGTTGAGTTGGATAAACTTGAACCATCGGCACAGTCAAAACGTGCTATTGGCGATATGTATGTTGCTAAAAAACAGGTTTCAAAAGCGCTGGAATATTATAAGGAATCTGTTGAACTGGAAACAGACAACGATAAAAAAGCAAATGTGTACTACAAGATGGCATACAACACAAGTGGTCCAACAAGCGTTTCGTACGCACATAAAGCATTGGCGCTCAATCCAAATATGGGATCTGCTTATTTGGTGATTGCCAACAAGTATGCTGAAGGTGTTAACGGATGCGCTTCGGGAGCCGAATTCCCTGAACTGGAAAAATGGAAAGTGTATTGGGTTGCATACGATATGTGCCAAAAAGCAAAAGCAGTTGACCCATCAATCGCTTCGCAGGCAAATAGTTATGCGGCAAGTTTCAAGGCTCGCTTCCCGGATGTTGAGGCTCTGTTTGGCTACAATGTGACAGAAGGTGCTTCGCAAAATGTAGGCTGTTGGATTAATATGACTACAACCGCAAAGGTTAAGTAAGTGGTTGGAAAACAAATATATAGGAATCTCTTATGCGATATAATGGTTGTAATGGCCATTATATCGTTTTTTTCGTGTAGCAACGATATGAAAAATGTCATAAAGGTTTCTGAATTGGAAAAACTGCCTGAATTATCGGGCGAAAACATCCAATTCACCCAAACAGAATATGGCAAAATTGTGATAAGCATATCCACTCCCTGCATAACCAAAACAAAAATGGACAACGAGGAGGACGCTGCCGACAAAATGGAGTTTCCACAGGGCATTTCGGTCGTGCAATATTCTTCGTATCCCGATACACTGTCGTGGATAACCGCAAATTATGCGGTGAACTATGGCGACAAAGATATTTGGGAGGCGAGAGGAAATGTTGTTGCGCAAAACAATAATAACCACGAACGCTTAAACACCGAATATTTGGTGTGGGACCAACGGAATGGAATTATTTATTCCAATAAAAAAGTGCAAGTGAGCACTCCCGACGATATTATTTTGGGCGAAGGTTTTAAATCCGATGACCAGTTTAACGACTGGCAGGTGGAAAAAGTAACGGGGGTTATTTCGATAGAAGGTGCAAATCTTCCGTTTGACGAAGAAAATAGCGAAAACGATGAGTGATTCACAGAAAAGATATTCAATTTATATAATAATAATGGAATATGCGTGGCTCACAATCGCGGTTTCCATGTTGGGTACGGCCATAATTGATTGGTATTATCATGGAATTAATGCGGAATGCGTTAAATTTTTGGTAATGAGCGTACTTTCGTTCGGAATGTATTTTTTCCGTCGCTACAAACGAAAAAATGAGGAAAAAAACGAATCAATGCAGAAAAAGCTATAAAGTACAGAAAAATATTTTGTCCAAACGTTGGCAATTCTTGTTCTTTTGTTAAATTTGCCAACTCGAAATTTAGAACTATATAAACGAATAACAAATAATAATATGGCAGCTATTCAGACATTAAGAAAAAATTCGTGGATGTTGACAATCGTAATTGGTTTGGCATTGTTGGCATTTATTGTGACAGGACTTGATACTTCTTTGTTCTCTTCAAAACAAAGTAATGTGATTGCAAAAGTCAATGGTGAGGAATATTCCTACGATGAATACTATGAGGTTCTGAACATGATGGAAGAACAACAAAAAGCAAATGGACAGGACTTGTCGTATGCGCAAAGGGAACAAACATATTCAAATGCGTGGAGATCGTTCTTGACAGGCAAATTGTTCGAAAATAGCTATAAGAACCTTGGCTTGAGCACATATAAAGAAAATCTTGGCATAGAAGGTTTGTCGGATGAAGAAATCGAGGACATTACCGTTGGAGAAAATGTTGATCCTGAAATACAATATTATTTTAGAAATCCACAAACAAACGAATTCGACAAGGATATGTTGATTAATGTGCTGAGTAATTTGGCTGCATACAAGGAGAAAAATCCTGAATTCTATGAAAACTGGGTGCAATTTGAAAAAGGTTTGCACGAAAATACGTTGCGTAGAAAATACGTGAGCCTTGTCGCTAACGGTGTGTATGTTACAAAGTTAGAGTCAGAAGATTATGCAACTACCCGCAACGAACAGTTTGATTTCTCGTATGTGAAAGTTCCATACGAAACAATTGCCGATAGCACAATTACAGTGTCGGACAAAGAATTGAAAGACTATTATAAAACTGTAAAAACAGAAAAACGATACAAACAGGAGCCAGGTGTTACATTTGAATATGTTACATTTGACATTGTTCCAACTGCCGACGATATTCACGCAACGGAAGAATTGGTTGCTTCGAAAGCTGAAGATTTCAAAAACAGTAAAAATGATTTGTTGTTCTTGAATCTTAATTCTGATACGAAATTCAACGCTGACTACAATAAGAAAGGTGATTTGCCAGCAAATTTGGACACGTTTGCATTTGCTGGTAATATTGGCGATATAACTCCAATTTATTTCGAAGACAATAGCTACAAAATTGCAAAAATCTCCGATATTCGTCCTTGCGCTGATTCAGCTCGTGTTCGCCACATCTTGATTAACAGTGAAGATGCGTTTGCAAAAGTTGACAGTTTGAAAGGTTTGATTGAGAAAGGCGCTGACTTTGCAGCATTGGCACTTCAATTTTCTGCTGATTCTGGTTCTGCAAAGAATGGTGGCGTAATTGATTGGTTTAAGGATGGCGAGATGGTTCGTTCATTCCAAGATTCAAGTTTCTTCGGTGAAGTTGGTAAATTATATGTGGCTCCATCAAATTATGGCGTTCACTTGATTCAAATTTTGAACCAAAGTCCAAAATCAAAACGAGTACAAGTACAAGTATATTCGAAAGCGATCTCTTATTCGCAATCAACTCGCTCAAGAGTGTATCAAAACGCTGTGAAATTTATTTCAGAAAACAGAACACAAGAACAATTTGAGGCAGCTGTAGAAGCAGATTCTTCGTTGGTATTGCGTTATTCTGGTAACACTGACGAAAATCAACGTGTACTTCCTGGCATTGACGATTCACGTCAAGTAATTCGTTGGGCGCATCAAAACAAGGATAAGGAAGGCGAAGTTTCGGAAATTTTCCGTTGTGGTGATAAATTCTTGGTTCTTGTAGTTACTGACGTTCAGGAAGAAGGTGTGGCTGACTTGGAAAAAGTGAAAGATGTGGTGACAGACGCTTTGAAACAAGAGAAAAAGAAACAAATGGTAATGGACGAAGTAAAGGCTATGGGCGATATTTCGTCGGTTGATGCTGTGGCACAAGCAAAATCGCTTACTGTACAAACTGCTTCAAATGTATCATTCGCATCGGTTAGTGCAGCTGGATTGGGTGTGGAACCTGTATTATTCGCAACATTGTCAACATTGGATAAGGATGCTGTTTCAAAACCAATCGCAGGAACACGAGGCGTATATGTGGCACAAATTACTGACAAACGTACTTCAGAAGTTTCTGATGCGGCGAAAGAACAAGATTCGCAACGCCAGAGAAACGCAAGTATGCTTACAAACAACATCTATAAAATTTTGGAAGACAAAGCAAATATTACGGACAATAGAATAAATTTCAATTAATTAGCTATTGAATTGTTTGTTTTTTGAAAAATCTGTTTTATTTTTGTGTAATTGCAAAATTTAAGAGTTGTTAAACAGAAAAATTTAAGTATTATGAAAAAAAGTTGTTTATATATTCTTGGCATATTGTTCGTTGCTTCGATCAACATCTTTTCAAAATGTACGAAGGAGGAGGATTGTATCAATTGCGTTGTGGAAAATGCTATTGCCCACAAAGTTGTAGTTGATACGGTAAAAGGTACGTATGTTACGATTTATCCGGTAATGACTCCAAGTAATCACTCTATGTGTGATTCAATGGTGTATAATCCAAAGATGGGTGCGTATGTTCCACCATATATGTTGCATAGTGACTACCAAAAAGAATGTACAGCTGAAGAAGCAAGAGATTCTTTGTTGGCAGGAAATGATACGGCTTGTCCATGTCGTATCAATCCAGATACAGCATACAATGACAAGTTAAACACATATTTCCACATTGGTGGTATTGAAAAATTCCCGTACAATCGTTTGATTATCAAGACAACGGACGATACGACCAAATTGCGTGTATATACCGACTATGATAACAAAAACAACTTGTTTATCGGTGAGGTTGCTATGGATACCACGTTGGGTTATTATGAATACAATAATACAAAACCATTGGCTTCAGGTGTATATTCATATATGTTAGTAATGTACAAAGAAGAACAACATTATACACAAATTGGTGATACAATCACTGGAAATTTTGTGATAGTTCGTTCCCCGAGAGCTAAAAATGTGAAATGTAGAGCAGAAGCATTTGACAAAGATGATCCATTGTTGGGTAATTAAGAAAAAAAATAGTCTAATCTTTTGATTATTAAATAATAAGTGTACATTTGCACAACACAAATAGACAAAAACAAAGTAATTAATTAATAAATAATAAAAAAATGACGAAAGCTGATATTGTAAACGAAGTTTCGAAGAAAACAGGAATTGAAAAAGTAGTAGTGCAAAAAGCATTGGAAACTTCGATGGAAGCAATTAAGAAATCATTGAAAGAAGGTACAAATGTTTATCTTCGTGGGTTTGGTAGTTTTGTAGTGAAAAAACGTGCTGAGAAAACAGCTCGTAACATTGCGAAAAACACAACAATCAAAATCCCTGCACACAATGTACCAACATTCAAACCTGCAAAAACGTTTATTTCAGTGGTAAAAAATAATGTAAAATAATTGGAGGATTGAATTATGCCAAACGGAAAAAAACATAAACGCCATAAAATGGCTACACACAAAAGAAAAAAACGTCTAAGAAAGAATCGTCATAAGAAGAAATAAATTTCTTAGCATTCACACAACAAATAATCCATTATTGTAGTCTCAATAATGGATTATTTTTAATACATAATTGCAGTGAGTAAGGAAATTATTATTAGAGGGCACGGGAAGGATGTTGTGGATGTCGCGTTATTGGAGGACTCAAAGTTGTTAGAATATGTGTCCAGTTCCAATAATATAAATTTCGCTGTCGGTGACATTTATCTTGCTAAAATAAAGAAAATAACCCCATCGTTAAATGCTGTGTTTGTGGATTTAGGCTACGAACATGCGGCTTTTTTGCATTATAATGACTTGGGACCTCAGTTTCAGTCAATGAGCGAAGCGCTGCATCGCATTGTAGAAGGGAAAAATATACCGTCGTTTGAAAATATAGAACTATTGCCTGACATTGACAAAAATGGTGTGGTTACCGATTTGTTGAACGTAGGCGATTATATACTTGTGCAGGTTGCGAAAGAACCAATTTCTACTAAAGGACCGAAATTGTGCGCAGAAATTTCATTGGCAGGACGAAATATTATTTTGTTGCCTTTTTCCAATAAAATTTCCATTTCTCAAAAAATAGAATCAAGTGATGAGAAGAACCGTCTGCGTAAGATAGCAAAATCACTTGTACCAAAGAATTACGGGGTTATAATCAGAACGGCTGCCGATGGCTGCGATGTTTCCGTTTTGGAAAGTGAAATCAGCGAATTGGTTGCACGTTGGGAAAAAATCCTTGTGAAAATTCGCGAGGCGAAAAATAAAACGCCGTATCTTGTTCAACGAGAAGTTGATAGAGTTTCGTCGCTATTGCGTGATGTGTATAATCCATCGTATTCCGACATAATTGTGGATGACGAGGATTTGTTTGCAGAAGTGAAAACGTACCTATCGACAATTGCTCCAGGGAGCGAGAAGACCGTCCGTCTATATACTGCTGGACCTCCAATTTATGAGCAATATGGCGTTGAAAGACAAATCCGTAGCTCGTTTGGTCGTACGGTACCAGTAAAAAGTGGCGCATATTTGATTATTGAAAAGACCGAAGCGCTCCATGTAATTGATGTGAATAGCGGAAATCGCACCAAAGCCGATAAAAATCAAGAAGGCAATGCGATAGAAGTTAATATTGCATCGGCATTGGAAATCGCCCGCCAAATTCGTCTAAGAGACCTTGGTGGCATTGTGATTGTTGATTTTATTGATATGAAGGATAACGAGAATAAAATCAAGTTGTACGAGACAATGAAAGAAGCAATGGCGGAAGATAGGGCAAAACATAACATTCTGCCACTGAGCAAGTTCGGGCTGATGCAAATCACACGCCAGCGAGTTCGTCCAGAAATAAGTATTAGCACAAACGAGACTTGTCCAGTTTGTAAAGGTACGGGAACTATTTCGCCAAGCATCAATCTTGTTCAGGAAATAGAAGGTGAGTTGGCGTACATTCGAAAAAATACAGAGTATAAACGTGTGGTTGTCACGGTTCATCCGTATATAGAATCGCATATAAAACGTGGATTTCCATCGTTGGCATTACGTTGGAAGTTCAAATATGGTTTTGGCGTGAAAGTTGTGGCATCCAATGCGAATACATTTTTGGAATATAAATTTGAAACAAACGAACACGAAGAAATCATATATTAACTAATTGATTATGAAAAGATTTGTAAAATTATTCGTTCTTTTGGTTTTATCGTTTAATTGCGGTTTTGCCCAGAAAAAAGCAGTTGATACGTTGAACTATATGGATGCCAACGGCAAGCGTCAGGGGCATTGGATTCAAAAATACGAGAATGGAAATATCCAGTACGAAGGATATTTTAAAAACGATGTGCCTGTGGGACAATTGAAAAAATATCATTCCAACGGTCAGCTCAAATATGATATGTACTATGATGCGAAAGACGCTAATTTAGTGACAGTTACTATGTACGACATTGCTGGAGAACTATCGGCTAAAGGTTCGTATTATGCCAAAAAGAAAAACGGCACATGGCAGTATTTTGGCGCGGCAAACCAAATTGTGATGGAAGAAAACTACAACCACGGTTTGTTAGATGGCAAAAGTACGGTATATTGGCAATCAAATCCTTCGCAACCAATGGAGATAAAATATTGGAAGGATAGTCTGAAAAACGGAGAATGGTTGTGGTTTTACGAAGATGGAAAAATTCGCCAAAAGGCAAAATATTCTGAAAATAAATTGGATGGCGACTTTTTGGTGTTTTTCTCCGATGGAACTAAACACATTACTGGGAAATACAAAAATGATGTCCGCGACGGCTTGTGGGAATATTTTAACGAAGATGGCTCGTTGAAAATAAAGATTGAATATGAGGACGGGAAAATTGTGAATGAAGATGAATTTGAAAAAGCACAAACAAAAATTATAAATGAGGAATATTTGGACCAACAAGGTAAACATGTTGACCCACAAGATTTTATAGATAATCCAGAGGCATATATCTTCGGAGAACAGGCACAAGAAGAGCAAACTCCAGCGTCAAAATCAAAGAAGAAAAAAGAGAAATCAAAAAAATAATTTGAAACTTAAATATTTTGTATATCTTTGCCCCACGAAAAAACAAGGAAGTTAATTATAATATACGATGAAAAAAGATCTACATCCAGAGAACTATCGCTTAGTAGCGTTTAAGGATATGTCGAACGAGAAAGTGTTCATCACTCGTTCTTGTGCTCCATCAAAAGAAACAATTACAGTTGATGGCGTTGAGTACCCAGTTGTGAAATTGGAAGTTTCAAGTTATTCACATCCATTCTTCACTGGTAAGATGAAATTTGTTGATACGGCTGGTCGTGTTGATAAATTCCGTAATAAATACAAAGCGCACTACGAAAAAGTTGCTGCTAATAAATAAGCAAAAGGTAAAGTTTTTTCATAATAATGATTGGAAAGAAGCTTCATGAGCAATCATGGGGCTTTTTTTATTGCTATTGTATGGTAGTCAAACATTTTTTGTAACTTTGTAGTGTTTAAGAAACAAGATTGAAATGATAACGTTACAGGAAATCCAAGCCATAGTATTTGATGGTAAGGAGTTGAAAATTAGCAAGAAAGAGGAAGAGAAAATGCTTGAAAGCTATTCGTTCCTTGAGAAATTTGCTAAAGATAAGGTTATTTATGGCATCAATACGGGGTTTGGACCGATGGCGCAATACCGCATCAATGATGCTGATTTGAATGATTTGCAGTATAATATTGTCCGTTCGCATTCGTGTGGAGCGGGAAGTCCTATTCCGGAATTGTATGTGCGTGCGGTAATGTTGGCTCGCTACAGAACGTTTGTTTTGGGCAAGTCGGGTATTCACATAGATTGTGCAAAACAACTGAAAGAATATATAAATCGTGGCATTTATCCATATATTCCTGAGCACGGAAGCGTGGGAGCAAGCGGTGATTTGGTTCAGCTGTCGCATTTGGCGTTGACTTTAATCGGAGAGGGGTTTGTTTTTTACAAAGGTGAAAAACGCGCGACCGCCGAGGTTTTAAAGGAAGAAGGTTTAAAACCATTGAAACTGCATGGCCGTGACGGACTTTCCATAGTTAATGGTACGGCTTGTATGACAGGTATTGGAGTTGTAAATCTTACATATTCGCAAAAATTGCTTCGTTGGGCAATGTTGTTCTCTGTTATGATGAATGAAATAGCATCGTCGTACGATGATTTCCTGAGTCCAGCGTTGAACAATATTAAATTGCACGAAGGACAGCAGAAAGTGGCAGAATGTATGAGGGAAATCGCAAAGGACAGCAAATGTTTACGCGACCGTCAGGCAGAGTTGTATGACCAAAAAACCACGAAGAAGGTCTTTTCTATGGATCAAAAAGTTCAGCCGTATTATTCGTTGCGTTGTGTGCCGCAAGTGCTTGGTCCAATTTTCGATGAGTTGAAAAACGCAGAAAAGGTAATTGTAAACGAATTCAATTCTGTTGACGACAACCCGATTGTGGATGTGGAAACACAAAACGTATATCATGGAGGAAATTTTCATGGTGATTACATTTCGTATGAAATGGACAAACTAAAAATTGGCGTGACGAAGATGACAATGCTTATGGAGCGTCAGTTGAATTATTTGTTCCACGATAAAATAAACGGCATTTTGCCACCGTTTGTGAATCTTGGCAAGTTAGGTTTGAATTATGGTTTGCAGGCGCCGCAATTCACGGCGACGTCAACTACAGCTGAATCGCAGACACTTTCAAATCCAATGTCGATTCATAGTATTCCGAACAACAACGACAATCAGGACATAGTGTCGATGGGAACAAATTCAGCGTTGATAGCAAAACATGTTGTGGAAAATGGATTCCAAGTTGCCGCAATTCATTGTATGGCGTTGGTTCAAGCAGTTGATTGTTTGAAGATACAAAACAAACTATCGTCGGCTACACGGGCGTTTTACGACGATGTACGTAAAATTGTTCCTGCATTTGTCAAGGACGAACCAAAATATGAAGAAATAGCTACACTGGTTGAATTTTTAAAAAATGTAAACATATAACTATGAAATACGCATTAATTACAGGAGGATCAAGAGGAATTGGGCGGGCAGTATGTTATGCACTTGCCAAAGAAGGCTTTTCGGTGATAATAAATTATCGTTCGAATGAAGCTGCTGCTATGGAAGTAAAGCAGGAAATTGAAAAAAATGGAGGATCTGCGGAGTTGTTGCCGTTTGATGTTTCTGATTCAAAATCAGTTGATGTGGCAATTCAGCAATGGCAATCGTCGCATCCGGAAGAGTATATTTCTGTGTTGGTGAACAATGCTGGCATTCGCGATGACGCTGTGATGGTGTTTATGCAGGACGAACAATGGAATAAAGTGCTCCGCACCAATTTGGACTCATTTTTCTATGTTACTCGTCGTCTTTTGAAATCTATGATAACAAAACGATATGGACGAATTGTGAACGTGGCGTCGCTTTCGGGAATAAAAGGATTGGCTGGTCAAACGAATTATTCAGCTGCAAAAGCAGGATTGATTGGTTCCACAAAGGCTTTGGCTCAAGAAATTGGTTCACGAAAAATTACCGTGAATGCTGTCGCTCCAGGTTTTATCGCTACCGATATGACGCAGGATTTGCCAGAAGCAGAATTGAAGAAAATGATTCCTGCCGGTCGTTTTGGTACTCCAGAAGAAGTTGCTGATTTGGTAGCATTTTTGGCTTCAGATAAGGCGGCGTATATAAATGGAGAAGTAATTTCGATAAATGGAGGATTATATACGTAGAATAAGTTGAATTTCAATAAGATAAGAAGTATTAACTATTAAAACTCAAAAAAAATGAAAAAAGTAATTTTAACAGTTGTGGCGGCACTTGCATGCGCAACAATGGCGTTCTCACAGGAATCAGAAATCCGTACGCCTAATGGTTATCAGGGATTTATTGAAGAAGGAAACTTGTTCCATTTCGATGGAGAAAGTTCAATCAACCTGTCAACGACCCATGGATTTTATTTTGGTGGTCACACGTTTGCCGGTATTGGTGTTGGGGCTGAATTCAACAATGATTGCGTTGTATTTCCATTTTACACTTCCATTAAATATGTATTGAACACAACGAAATCAGTATCTCCTTATTTTTCAATGCGTTTGGGTTCATACTTGGGTGAAGACCAAGGCGCTTACGGTGATGCGGCAGTGGGAATTCGTTTTGCCACCTCAAAGGATTTTGCTGTTTCGGTAATGGTTGGTGCAACCTATTATGACACAATTGAAGAAAGCCAATATTGGGATTCGGTAAAAGACCAATATGTGACGAAAGACATAAATTTTTCGGGACTTTCGGTGCGTTGCGGTATAGAGTGGTAATCGCAAAATCGATGCATTTGTATGAAAAGAGTTGTCATAACGGGAATAGGAATTTATTCGTGTTTGGGTAAAAATCTCGATGAGGTTGCTAAATCGCTGTATGCGGGTAAGTCGGGTATTGGAATTGACCCGATGCGTACGGAGTATGGCTATCGTTCGCCGTTGACGGGAATAGTGGAACGTCCAAATCTCAAGGGCGTGTTGGACCGTCGTGCACGGGTTTGTTTGTCAGAACAAGGAGAATATGCGTATGTGGCAACAGCAGAAGCTTTGCAGAATGCTGGCGTTGATATGGATTATTTATCGAACAATGAAGTTGGTATTCTGTACGGAAATGATTCTTCAGCAAAGGCGGTTATAGAAGCTCATACAATTGCAATGGAGAAAAAAGATACGACATTGTTGGGTTCAGGAGCGATTTTCCAATCAATGAATTCAACGGTGACGATGAATTTGTCCACCATTTTTAAATTGCGTGGTGTGAATATGACTATCAGTGCTGCTTGTGCAAGTAGTTCACATGCAATTGGTTTGGGCACAATGTTTATTCGGAGTGGTCAGCAGGAAATGATTGTGTGCGGCGGAGCGCAGGAAACTAATTACCTGTCAATGAGCAGTTTTGATGGTATAAGTGCTTTTTCGGTGCGAGTGGACGAGCCTACAAAAGCGTCGCGCCCGTTCGATGCGTCGCGCGATGGTCTTGTGCCAAGTGGAGGGGCTGCAACGGTCATTCTTGAAGAATATGAGCATGCGGTAAAACGAGGTGCTAAGATTCTTGCGGAAGTTGTTGGTTATGGATTCTCGTCGAATGGCGCAAATATTTCGCAGCCAAGCGATGTTGGTTCACAAGTGGCGATGGAACGTGCTTTGAAAGATGCAGGCAAAGGCATTGCCGATATTGATTATGTGAATGCACACGCCACATCAACGCCACAAGGCGATATGTTTGAGGCGATTGCGTTGGATTCATTGTTTGGATCGGTTCGCCCGTTGATAAGTTCCACAAAATCAATGACAGGACACGAATGTTGGATGGCAGGTTCAAGTGAGATAGTGTATTCGTTGCTTATGATGCAACATTCGTTTGTTGCACCGAATATCAATTTTGAATCGCCTGATGAGTATTCAAAAAATCTTAATATTGCGACAAAAACAACCACCAAAGCAATACAAACATTCTTATCGAATTCGTTTGGTTTTGGTGGCACAAACAGCGCATTAGTAGTCACTAAAATATAAATCACAACGTATGAAACGACAAACAAGAATAATTCTATTTGCCGTAACAGTCTTGTTTTTAGGATGTTCTGGTAAAAAAACAACAAGTCAGGAAACCAGTTTGATGATGGCGGAGGTGTATCGAATCTGTCCGAAAGCTGATGTTATAAATGTAGAAAATAAGTTCGAATCGAAAGAAATCGAATTTTTGTGCGACGACCAACCAATTTCATTGGTGTTTGATAGTCAAGGGAATGTGTTGTACAAAGAAAGTCCGTACAAACCTGATGCGATGTTTCTTAATAAACTGAACAAGAAAATTCAAAAAAATCACGCAGGATGGATTTTAGATGAAATTAGTTTAATAGAGACTGCCGATACTTCGTTTGTAAAAGTGGAGGTGTTGAAACATGGCATAGAGGAAAATTTGTTTTTTACGTTGGATGGCAAATTCTATAAAATCAAAAATTATATCGCAACCGAAACGTGGTCGCAAAAAACACTGGAAAAGTCAGCTTATTATGCATCGTTGCCGTACGATATGTTGCATCCAAAGAAACAATTCGATGTACCTGAAGTGTTGAAGGAAATCTCTGGTTTGTCGGTTGTGGGTGATTCTGTGATATTTTGTGTGCAAGATGAGCTTGGTGCTGTTTTTCAGGTTGATTTGCGTGACGAATCGCTTTCAACAGTTGGCAGGTTTACCGATGTCGGCGATTTTGAGGATGTGCAAGTTGTTGGAAACATGGTGTATGTGCTTCGGAGCGACGGCAGTTTGTTTTCGTTTAATTATGAGAAATTTTCGGGACATTGCAGCCAAGTCATGTTGAATGTGCCTTGTATGAATTTGGAGGGGCTTTTTTACGATGCAAAGGCGCATCAGTTCCTTGTATCGTGTAAAGAGCCATCGTTGGGATTGCGCACGACAGACAAGAAGCAGCATAAACGTGAAGTTATGGCAAACGCTGAAAAAGAACGAATGGTTTATTCGATTGATGTTCAACATAATAACGCAGTGAAACCAATCCTATCAATAAAAATAGACGACATACGTTCGTTTGTGAAAAAGCATTACGAGAACGTTTCCACAGAAACAATGGCGTTTAATCCTTCGGCGCTTGCGATTCATCCAATCACCAACGAGTTATATGTGCTTTCTGCTTCGGAACGAATGATTGTGGTGTATGATGGTACTGTTGTGAAGCAAGTGATACTATTGTCGCCAGATGATTTTTACAAGCCAGAGGGTTTGGATTTTCTTTCAAACGGCGATATGGTGATTTGTAATGAAGGAATGAAAAAAGGCTACCTGCAAGGTACGGTGGCTGTGTTTGAGATGAAGAAATAATAAAAAGTATTTAGATGAAGATAGAAAAGAATAAAGTCGTGGCGTTGTCATATACGTTGTATAAAGATAACGAAAATGGCGAAGTTATAGAAGTTTGTAAGGCGGAAAAACCGTTGGAATTTTTATTTGGTGCGGGAATGTTGTTGCCGAAATTCGAAGAAAACATTGCTGGGCTTACTATTGGCGACGAATTTGATTTTGCCTTAACGCCAGCCGAGGCGTATGGTGAGCGAATTGATGAGGCTGTGGTTGAAGTTCCGATGGAGGTTTTTTCGGTTGATGGAACTGTACAAAAAGATTTGTTGTATGCTGGCAATGTAATTCCTATGCGTGATGCGCAGGGAAATCCGCTGAACGGCTCTGTTGTTCGTGTTGATGAAGAAAATAATGTAGTTGTGATGGATTTCAATAATCCGTTGGCAGGCGTGGAGTTGTTCTTTAGTGGAAAAATAGAATCCGTTCGCGAAGCGACCCAAGAAGAGTTGGAGAATGGTTTTCGTCGTGGCTGTTGTGGAGGTCATTGTGGGGGAGGCGGCTCTTGCAGTGACGGTGGCTGTGGCTCTGACTGCGGTTCAGATTGTGGCGACGGCGGTTGTTGTGGTGGTTGTCATTGAGAATTATTTCATCCCTCCAACCGATTGCGATAGAATCACATGTTCGGTTGATTTTAGGTTCAATGTTTTTGTAAGCAAATCTTTGTCAACATAGCCACGGATTACACAACCAAGGTTTTCTGAGGCGCATTGCAGATATACGTTTTGGGCGATAAATCCGCAATCGGCGTAAGCCATATTACTGCGGCTGTTGGCATCGATGCTTTCCATTTTTAAGTAATCGGCAACATACACAATATTCATAGCGGCAAGTGCCACGTAGTCTTGTTTGCCAGCTACGTTTCTATGGTCGCCTTTGGCGAGTTGGACAAGTTCGTTTGTTTTGTCGTTCCAACGATAAATACCTGTTGGAAGAAACACGTACAGCGTAAATTCTTGGCAATTCATAGCTGATGGCACTGTGCGTTTGTCGGCACGGTTGAATCCGTATGCCGCCCATAGGATGTTAGAAATTTGCTGGTCGCTTAATTTCTTTGCACTATATTCTTTCGTTGATTTGCGATTCTGCAAACAATATGATATTGACTTTCCTCCATCTTTTTGAGGCGCAGGCAGTTGTATGTTTTGTGCTATGCTTGTCATTGCTAAAAAACAGAGAATGAATGTGTTATAAATAAATCGTTTGTCCATCGTCAGAATTGTTTTGATTGTTTGAATTGTTGTTCGAATCAAGAAAAATGTAAATCGCAACGGTAATCACGTGGAACAATAAAATCATAGCCGACCATAATAATTTTTCGGATGTGCTACGAAGATTTTTTTCGGCTATCCAAATCTGATGCAGGAGCCAAATGTCGCAAATTACGCATATTGTAATGATGAGAACTCTAACCATACGTCTATTAATATTATATTTGCAAATGTATAAATAAAATTTCTTAAAAAATATGAATACATTTACAGCAAAATAATTGTCTATGCTAATTTTTATTGCTCTGTCCCTGTCGGTGGCGCTCCAGCTGGTTGCTTCAATTATTGCGGTGAGTTTAATAAAACGGACTCGTTACAATATTGCGTGGATTGTGCTGTCAATTGGTTTTTCAATAATGGCGTTCCAACGAATATACGATTTGATTTATATTTCGCAAATGTCGGAGGAACATATTGAGGATGTGCCAGTTATGAGTAATTGGATTTCTGTTTTGGTGTCGCTTCTTATTTTTGTCGGCACACTTTATGTGAAAAAATTATTCAACTATATGGCTAAGGTTGAGCAACTTGCGAAGCAAAACGAAAGTATGGTTTTTTCTGCCATTGTAAAAACCGAGGAAAACGAACGACAGATGTTTGCCAAAGAATTACACGATGGTTTGGGACCAATACTATCGTCTGTGAAAATGGCGTTTTCCGCTTTAAATAAGGATATTGCAACGGAATCAAACAAACAGATTTTGTTGAAAACAAATTTTGCGATTGATGAGGCGATTATAACCATTAAAGAAATCTCAAATAAATTGAGTCCACACATTTTGTCGAATTTTGGATTGGAACGGGCTATAAAATCGTTTCTCGACACAGTAATGATAAAACAGAATGTTGCGGTTGAATTTGATTCAACAATTGCTGGCAACAGATACGATTTTACTATTGAAACGGTTATGTATCGTGTTGTATGTGAACTAATTACAAATACGCTCCGACATTCGGCGGCGCAGCATCTTTCTATACATTTGCATCAAAGTGATGGTTTTTTACTGTTGCAATATGATGATGATGGAGTTGGTTTCGATGTGAATAATATGCCACATAAGGGAATGGGGCTTTCGAATATGGAATCACGGGTGAAGTCGATAAATGGTGATTTTTCGCTCGAAAGTTCTCCTAAAAATGGTATGAAGGTCTGTATTAAGGTAAAAATCTGATGGAAAAGTTATCAATACATTTGGTTGACGACCATTCGTTGTTCCGCGAAGGATTGAAATTTCTGCTGTCGAACTGCGATTTTATTTCGGAGATAGAAGAATCCGAAAACGGCAAAATTTTTCTTGAAAAACTTGATTCGAAAATTCCCGATGTTGTCCTTATGGATATTGAAATGCCTGAAATTGATGGTATTACAGCTTCAAAAATTGCTTTGGAAAAATATCCAAATCTCAAGATTATAGCCTTGTCGATGTATGCTGAGGAAGAATATTATTCAAAGATGATTGATGTGGGCGTGCGGGGTTTTTTGCTGAAAAATTCGCAGTTTGAGGATGTGCAGAAGGCAATTCTTGATGTGAGCGAGGGCAATAATTTCTTTTCGCAGGAGATTCTTGACCGAATTATTGCGAATATGTACAAGAAAAAAACAGAAAAACCGATTCTTGACTTAACCGAACGCGAGATTGAGGTGCTGTATAATATTTGCAAGGGTTTGTCGAATCAGGAAATTGCTGATTTGCTGTTTATTAGCAAACGGACAGTTGACAAGCACCGTGAAAATCTTTTACTTAAAACAGAAGCAAAAAATACCGCAGGTCTTGTGGTATATGCAATAAAAAACGGGATTTTCGAAGTATAGAACTTTGAAAACCCCGTTTTTTTGTCTAAATTCCAATTATTCTTTTGAGTTCAATATGTCGTATAACTCCTGTAAATCAGGGGTTAAGATGATTTCGGAGCGGCGGTTTTTGGCACGACCTTCGGCGGTGTTGGTATTGTCAACAGGGCAATATTGACCTCGGCCAGAAACGGTGATTCGTTTTCCGTCGATGCTGGAATTTTCGAGTAAAATCTGTGAAATTGCCAACGCACGTTTGGTACTCAGTTCCCAGTTGATTTTTGTACCACCGGTGTTGTCGGTGTGACCTTCAATTTGAATGTTGATGTCAGGATTTTGGGCAAGAACTGTTGCTAAATTTTTCAGCACTTCCTGACCTTTGGGAGCCACATCGCTTTTACCAACGCTGAATAGGAGCGATTCGTCAAGAACCAAGTAGATTTTCCCATCACGGTGGGTAATGTTCAAACCTTGTCCTTCAAAACCATTCAACGCCTTTTCGATTTTGTTGCGCAGTGCAATTGTAGCGGAGTCTTTTTTACGCAGAATTTCTTCCATTTCGGCGATTTGCTTGTTTTTTGCCAAAATCTCGTTGTCTTTTATGCCAAGTTCCCGACGGATTTTGTCGAGGTTCTTGCGTTCCTGTTCCAAACTCAACTGGATGGAATCAAGTTCGTCTTCGCGGTTTTGTAGTTTTTCGCGGGCGATTTGCAGTTCTTCCAGCGTTTTCTTGCTTTCGGCAGCTTGTTGTTTAATCATTGCCGATTGCTTGTTGGTAAGATTTGTGTTAAGTTGTTTGAGTTCAGCGTTTTGTGAAGTCAGATTCTCAATTTGGCGTTTTTTCGAAAGAGAATCAGCGCGGAGTGAGACCACATTTTTTTCAAGTTGTTCCTCCAGAGCTGTCGTTTTCTCCAAATTTTTCTGGCAACTATTGATAACCGATTGCAAAGAATCTTTGTCGAATTGGTTTCTCATAAGCATATCGTTGTATTTTTTTTGCGATACGCAGGCGCTCATCATTGTAGCACACAGAGCAAAAACAAAAATCTTTCTCATACGTTCTAATTTTTTCTCAAAGCTAAACAATTATTTGAACGTACAAGCGAAGCGTTTTTTAAGTTATAAAAAACTATTCAACAGGTATTTATGGGTGGAATTCTTATTGAATGTCCTGAACCAAGCGCACAGAGCGTCCAAGAGCTCGGCTAAAGTCGGAAACAATGTCGATTTTGCCTTTATTGAACACAAAATACCACGCATTTTCGCCGCCTGAAGCCGAAGCTGTCCAATAGCTGCCAGTTGTTCCCACATTGCCGACGGTTGTGCCGTAGCGGCAACCAGCCGATGGTAGGAAAATAGCTCCATGCGATTCCAATTTCTTCCATTGCTCAAGTGTGTAGTTGTTCAATTCAAAACTTGTGCGTGCTATGAAATTAATGCCACCAGGACACGTCCAGTCGTCAGGCAGGATTAACAGACCTTTTACACCGTTGACAATTGCAAGTGAGTACAGATTTGCCGCATTCGGTCGTTTGAGCAACATATATCCCCATTCCGCGCGGGTAAGTGTACGCCACATACCAGCGGAATCGCCAGCTTCGGAAATCACATTTGCAACGCCCCAGTCAGCTTCCGCAAATTTGCCACGCAGGCTGTATTCGTATGTTTGTCCATCGGTTGGACCATAGCCGTAGCCGTAGGTAGCCGAAGCAGATTCAGTGTCGTAAGGCATATAGAACGTGTTTCGGTTATACCAACCACTTGTGCCCCAACCAAATAAGTCAATCCAACCGCTATTGGAACTTGAAATGTTTGAATTGTCGGCACCGATTGCGTCATATTGTTGTTCGGCGAATCGCCACGTTTTGCTGCTTGCTTTATATTGGAGATTACCTTTCGAGAAATAAACCTTTTTAGTGGATCCAACAGTGAAAGGAGCTATCACGGCACCATTCACAATGCTGGTTACACTACTTTCCACTTGTGGGGCAGGAGCTGGTTCTGGTTCAACTTCTGTTATCACTTCAATTGGTTCTTCCACGATTGGATTCAATGTTTCTTCAACAACAGGAGTGCTTTGAGGTTCTTCTTGCACAGGAATTATTGCTGGCTGCGACGGCTCGCTTTGTGGCGCGTCGTTCGCAACAATTGGAGTTTCCTCTTTTTTGTCTTTCTTAGTTGTTTTGCTTGCCTGTTTTTTGTCGGTTTGTGCTACAGGTTCCGCAATAGGTTCCTCGGTTTTCGGTTGATCTACTTGCGTTTCTTGTTTTTTCGATTTCTTTTCAACTTTTTCTGGTTCAGACTTTGTTTCAACAGAAACGACCTCGTCGGCTTGAGGAGCTGATTCTTTTACTTTTGGAGCTGGTGAAACTGGTTCTTGCAATGGATATGCCGAGCCACCTTCAAATGCATATACATACACTGTTCTTGAACAGAAAATGTCGCAAGTGATGGTTGTAAGCAGAAAATCACCAAATTTAAATTTCGACTTGATTTCGCATGGTTCGTTTGGCGTATTTGCATGCGAATGGCCTAACGGAATTAAACCGCCAAACAAGTAGTATTGTTTAGATTTATCGTATTGGTAGGTTTTTAAACCTTGTTGCTCCAATTGCTTATAATTTCCTACCGTTGTCCATGTTGTATAGCACGATGTGAACAGGACTAACGAAATTATACATATCAGTAATTTTTTCATAATGCACATTTATTTCACAAATATATGAAATTATGCTAACACGATACAAAAAATATTAATGTTTATTTTTTCGTGTTACGAAGAAATCTATTCTTGAAATGTTTCTACTTTACGGGGTAGGAATAATGTCTGCTCGTTTGGGGCAAAACCGCGAAAAATATCAGCGAGCTGGTCGCACACCTTAACATCCTCGAGCGGCTCGGATTCCCTGTCGGAAATATTTTGGAAAATAACATTGTCGTTTTCGGCATCAATAATTACAATGTCGATGTGGGATTTCGAGTTTTCGGGGTAAATGGCAACATAGCCCATCCCGAGCGTTAGAATTGCTGTGGCAACGCCTATTCCGATTGCTTTCGCATTTTGTGAGATTCTGTTTTGCTTTGTCCTTGAAAATCCGTAGGCACATACGAGCATGCCATATCGTTTGTTGTTTGCCGTAAGAATTGAATCATATACAGTCGGAATTTGGAGCGTGTTGAGCGTATTTTTCGGCGTGCGCTCCACTTGTTTAAAGAAATTGAGCAAATATTGATTTGCCAATGTGTCGTTCGCGTATTCCGTTACACGGGTGATATTTGAATTAATGCAAAGAAATGATGTGAGGTTGTTTTTTGCTGTTTCTGCCAGAGAATCAATGAGTTCAATATCGTCGCCGTGTGAAATCAATCCAATTTCAGTGTATGGTTCAAACAGTAGAATATCGTTGATTTCAGGAATATTCGCGTCTTGTGCGATGTATCTTGTTTGTGCACATGATGTTACAATACAAGACAGCACAATGAATGTGATGAAATGCGGTTTCATACTGTAAGGTAGTTATTTGTTTCTTATGTTTATTTAGCTTGTTGTTTCTTCTTATTTCGAATAGCTGTTTGAACGCATTCCCGTTGTGCAAGAATTACGGAAACGCCATCGTATTCAATTTCTTCCTTCAGAATCTGCATATTTTTTTCAAGGTTTGCCTTCAAAGGAACCATCACGCGGATGTGTTCTTTTTCAACGCCCAAACCTTCGCAGATGAGGTGCAGACGGCTCGTTCCCGCCGAATCTTGACCGCCAGTCATAGCTGTTGTGGAGTTGTCGGAAATGATGACAACCATTTTTGATTTGTCGTTCACTGCGTCAAGCAATCCAGGCATGCCAGAGTGGGTAAACGTGGAATCGCCGATAATGGCTACCGATGGGTGCAGACCAGCATCGGCGGCACCTTTGGCCATGGTGATTGACGCACCCATGTCGAGTGTCGTGGTAATTGCCTCGAACGGTTTCAAAGCTCCAAGCGTGTAGCAGCCAATGTCGCCGAAAACGTGGCGTTCAGTGTAATCTGCCATAACATTGTTAAGTGCCTCGTATGTGTCGCGGTGGCTACAACCCTTGCAGAGTGCAGGCGGACGGCCAACCATAAGTTCCGGCGTTTTTGCCGTTTCTTGTGATTTTACGCCAAGAGCAACTGCCATAAAATCGGGATTTAGTTCGCCGGTGCGGTTGAGCGCACCGTCCAACTTTCCACGAAGTTTCTTGTTGTCGGAAAAACCGCGAAGATATTCTTCCACAATAGGATAACCCTCTTCGGCGATTAAAATGTCGTCGTATTTTTCAAGGAACTCGGCAATTTGCTTGTTAGGCAACGGATATTGCGAGATTTTCAATACCGAAAAATCCAAGTTATAGCTTTGACGGATTTCCATCACGTAGTTGTACGCCAATCCGCAGGCAATCACTGCTTTCTTGCTCGTTCCCTCAACTACTTTCAAGAACGGAGAATTTTCCGATTCCGTTGTCAATGCAGGTTGTAAGTCAACCAATGCCTTGTACATTTTTTTTGCGTACGCAGGCAATGTAACCCAGCGCTGACGTTCAACTTGCGGGTTGAATGCATTTTGTTCGTGGAATTTACGTTTTGAAATAATGGAACGCGAATGCGATAGACGGGTAGTAAGACGAAGAATCACCGGAAGTCTGAATTTTTCCGAAAAATCAAGGCCGAACTGCACGCAGTCGTATGCCTCCTGTTGGTTCGACGGTTCCAAAAGCGGAAGCAACGCGAATTTACCGTAGTAACGGCTATCTTGCTCATTCTGAGAAGAATGTTGCGAAGGGTCGTCGGCAACAACCAGCACCAAGCCACCGTTCACGCCCGTGATTGCCGAGTTCATAAACGGGTCGGCGCAGGCGTTCAGTCCCACGTGTTTCATACAGATGATGGCACGTTTGCCCGCATACGACATACCAAGAGCGGCTTCGTAGGCCGTTTTTTCGTTGCAGCACCACTTAGAACGGATGTTCTTTTCGCGCGCATCTTTCGATTTCTGGATAAATTCAGTTATTTCAGTCGAAGGAGTTCCCGGATATGCGTACACGCCCGAAATTCCTGCGTCAATAGCACCGAGGGCAACCGCTTCAGCCCCAAGCAGTAATGATTCTTTCATATTCCTTTAAATTTTCGAGCGTCAAAATTACGCATTTGTGTTGAATTTGCAAAGAAAGGAGCAAGAGAGAAGAAGAAAGTTTTTGGAAAAGATGTTTTTTGCCAAGTTCCCTGTCCTACATTGAACCATTGCTCCAAAATTCATAATAATAAAGTTCAATAATTTTCTGTTACTTTTTCTCTTGAAAGAAAAAGTAACCAAAAAGTTCAAGACGGCCCCGCTCGGTGGCTTTTCTTTGGGTTCCGTTTCTTTTTCCACAAAAAGAAATGGAACAAATATTCTGTTGCTGAAGACAGAAAGTAACAGAAGAGAACGCAAAATTCTCATCTAACTTACAGACTGAATAAAAAAGAAATCATATTTTTGTTCAGATTATGAAAATTGACATGGCAGAATCGCAAACAACAGAATATAAAGAACAATGGCACGATGAAATAAAAAAATATAATTCTTTACTATACTAATTATGCCCAACACGGAAAGTAACATAATAATTTATAACTCAATCGACGGCAAAGCGTCAGTTGCATTGTATGCCAAGGATGGCAAGATTTGGCTGAATCAAATGCAAATGGCGGAACTTTTTGCTACCTCTAAGCAAACTATCAGTTATCATATCTCTAATATACTAAAAGAGAATGAATTAGGAGAAAATTCAGTTGTCAAAGAATATTTGACAACTGCTTCTGATGGTAAACAATAACGAAGAATTTGCTTTGGGTGGCTATGCCAATGCGGAATACGCAAAATCCGTAGCTCCCCAAATTTGTCAGACATTGTCTGACAAATTAACTGGTCTAGAACAATATAGAACGCTTTGACGAGGATTTTAGATTTCAAGTTACCGACGAAGAAGTTAAAGAATGTTCAAGGTCAAAAATTTTGACCTTGAACGATGATGCTGAAAATCGAAGAAGTGAATTATGTGCGGTGCAAAATTTCCACCACAAATATAAGTTCAATGAGCAGAAGTTTTTACGCCTTTATAGAGCACGAAATCCATTTAATTCTTCTTCACCGTACTGTTTTTCACGAAGAATTTACTTTGGGCGGCTATGCCAACGCGGAATACACGTAATATTCGGTTGAAATAAATGTTGTAGTAGTCTTCGCCCCAATAGTATTGGGCAAAAAGGGTCACATCCTGCAAAAATCCGGGTTTGAACGAAATGGTGTAGTCAAATATACATCGTTGGAAATCAAGAAATTCGTAGTCTTCGATGTTACCGCAGATGAGTCCGAATTTTATGGTGTTCGAAAGTATTGTTTCCTTTCCGTCGAACGATGGAATGTTGAGGTTGCTCAAAGTTTTTGCTATATTCCAGTCGAATGTTATTTCAAAATTCAGCCGCCAGCGTCCGTAGAGTCCGTTGAGCATAGTGTCGCGTTGATAGCAGTATCTTCCCGAAAGTTTTGAATAGTATTGTCGGCTGCTGTGGGCGCGCGATGCGAAAATGCCCGCTTCAAGCCAGTTTGTAGAGAAGCTGCCGTTCTCGTAGTTTATATGCGTATTGGTGGAATCGGTGTAAAAATAGCCATCCTGTCCGTTGGAATGGTGGAACCACGAAATGTACTGAAACCAGTCGTGGTATTCCCGTGTATGTTCCGACGATTGGTGCACAAGTATGATGCGTGGCTCGTACGAGGGCGTTTTCACTGGATAGGAATAGTCGTTATACATTCGCAGGACAACTTGTGGCGAAATGAGGAACGCCCATTTTTTTACCGCATCGAAACTAATTCTGTAGTAAGGAATAATGTTCGCTTCGAACAAGAGCGGTTCAATGTTTCCGAATCCGCCGCCCGTGGTGATGTAGCCTGGCTCGTAGAACATATTCAGCGACTCGTCCCATGTGATTTCATCCCATTGAAGGATTTCGTCCCATTTGAACACCGATGAGGTGTCGGTTTGGGCAATCGCAGTCGTGGTTGCGACAACAAAGCATACTATGGCGAGAAATTTTTTCATAGAATGCAAAGGTAACAAAATTCATTGCGAAATGTACTATTTGCTTTGTATATTTGGTTGTGCAAATAGTATAATTCCGCCAAGAAAAGCGCAGAAAGCAGTGCCGGCGAGAGTGTTCATGGTGTCTTCGCTCAAAAACGAAACGATTGTTGCCACAAACCAACTGATAGTGAGCGCATTCCATTTTTTACGACTGAAAACGACTATGCCTATGAAGCACAGCACAAAAATCGCAAGACCAAGATATCCTGTGGTGACGAGCATCATCACAAACTGATTGTGGGGCAAGTTCCAATTGGTTTGTTGGAGGATATTATCGCGTTCGTAGAATTTGAACATTTCCGTTTGTGCAAACGCTCCCGCGCCAATCCACGGATAGGTGTCGGCAACTTTTTTCGCAGTTGCGAGAAATTGCAGCCGTTGTGTGATGGAATGTCCATTGGGATTGTCGCCGTTGCGGTAGCTGTGGATTTCCCAAAACGCTTCGTATATACGTTTTCGAATGTCGGAATTTGATGTGAAGCGGTAGTTGGTGAAACCGTTTTTTATGTTTTCTATGTCAGTATCGGTTAGTTGCGCAAATCCGTCGGCATCTTTCCGAAGATTTTTCGATGCCATATAGCGGCAAATTACTGGAAAATACGGAAATCCATTCTTGCCGATAGTCCAGATGGAGCCTATTCCTGTTCGGGCTTGCCAGCAACTATCCAATTCTTGCGGACAGACATATACATTCGCCCAATGCCCGTTTTCGGCTTGAGTGCCTTGTTTATAGGGCGTGTAAGCATTGCCGCGTTGCGTGTGTGTGTCAAGTGTTTCGGGATTAATGGTGTCGGAAAAAATAAAGTACCGTGCCTCGGAATACAGAACAGCGCCGACAGCCAGCAATAGTGCGGTGAAGACTGCAAAAATTATGATGGTGACTTTGGAGGAATAATTTTGTTTGATTTGTGAAATGGCAAATATTGTTGCCAGCAGCGCATAAATAATGTAGCCCATCAGTGTTTTCAGAAAAACGACCACAAATGTGAGCCAAATAACTGACCCCCAAAGAAATATCCGTTCGATTTTTGAAACGTCGCTGTTTTTATCATAAAAAAGATAATGCGCACAGGCGGCGCAAGCCACCACGGTGAAAAGCGAAAGTCGAATGTACGACATATATTTTCCTACTGCCCTGAAATTACTTGTGTCGGTTTGGTTGAAAAATTGTTGCACTACACACACAATTGTGTTGATGTCGAGAGAGCAGATAAAGACGAGGATGATGGTCTTGAATTGCTTGTGAGTCAATTCTTTATAACTACCAAGCGTAAAGATGAACAATAAAAATGGTAGATATTTGGTACATGCGCGAATAGCTGCCTGATGTGGAAATTGCACTAAGCAGCGAAGTAAAATCATTGCAATGATAATGAGGTAGCAAATAGCCGCTTTGTTGCTGAGTAGTGTGGAAACGTGTTGTTTGTAGTTCCCGTTAAGAATCCAAAAACTTATGAGCAAAATGCTTGCGAGCGTAATGAGAAAATTACCCCAAATGATTGTGGCTGAGCACAATGCAAGAATTGCGACATACAGTGCCTGAGAATAACTTTTGAATAGGGATTGCATAACGCACCACTAATTTTGTCGGAACAGTTGGATGAATCCAGCGGTGTTGTGACGATTGTCGCTGCTGGAAGATTTTACCACGTAATAGTATGTTCCCGACGGGCATTGATGTCCAGAATTGTCGTCGCCCGTCCACGAGATAGCTTTGGCAACTTGTTTATACACCAACGTTCCGTTGTTGTTGTAAATCCAAATTGTAAACTCATCGGTTCCGTTTGTGTTGAAGTAGAACACATCATTTTCATCGTTGCCACCGGGCGTAAAAATATTTGGAATGGCAGGTTTTCTGTCGTCAATGTCCTTTTCGTTGCGGGTGCTGTCGGTGAAGAAATAATCGGAAACCTTCACTTTAATCGTTTGACTTGCGGTACACCCCGTAAGGTCGTAGTATTCAATATCTTGCTCGTCTTCGAACTTAGTGCTGTCGAGCGCTATTTTCAATGTTACAGAATAGCCAGGATCTATATTTTCCTTCGGGAATGTGAAGCGATATTCCGTGGAGTCGAGCGCAATATCTTTAATTTTAGTGGGACCATCGTAAATGCTCCAGTAATATTTCCAGATGTCGTCTTTATGCGGTGTAAACGTGCTTTTGTTCACCGAAAGGATATATACAAACGATTCCAATCCCGTTTTTTTCGTTTCGGAGCTTGGGTCGTCTATTTCGTAGGTGAAATTTGGACCATTGGCGATAGGGCTGAAAACCTCGATTGCATTTTTTGATACTTTTTGTCCGAATTTTAAAAATGGAATTTTTGTATTTGCTTGACATTCAGCTAAATCTTCGTCGATATATTTGAGGGAAAGGAGAACCGAGTCGCCTGTTGACGAAATGAATTCAGCTGATTTCAGTTTACCTTTTTTTATTATTTTGGCAATCTCCACAGAATCCATCATCATAAGGCTCACCGTGTAGATACCATCGGTTTTGTAGGTGTGTTCCACGTAGGTTGAAAATGTTTTGGAAACCAACAATGAATCGGTGGAACTATCGCCAAAGTTCCACACGTACCAACATGGGTCGTCGTACGACGATGAATTTTTGAACCGCACGTTGGTTTCTTTCACAGCAATGCCGTTTTCGTCTTCGGTGTAACACATTTTTGCCTTCGAATTGTCGGGCGAAAATTTCACCTCGATTTGCGAAAATGCTTGCACTGTGGCAATCAAAAATGTGCAACAAAGAATCAAGTTTCTCATTATCGAAAATTTATTCATATACAAAAGTAGTTTTTTGTCCCGTTTCTGCAAATTTTTCGTTTGTTTTTTGTTTCAAAAGCAGTTTATCGAAAAATAGAAGTATGCAAATTTCGCATGTTAAAAAGAATAAAGCCGCTCCAAGTACAATTCTCCAAAGTGGCGTTCCTTCGCGGGTTTCCTTGAGTAACGCTGTGATTTCGTGCGTTGGTTGTATGATTTTTTTAGTGTTCGAAACAAATGATTGCAATTCCTCGGTGGTGAAAAATTCAAAAATCGATTCGCTTCTGGCGTAATTGTATGCCAATCCAGAAATTGGTGTGTTTTTTTGAGTGAGCGTATAGTTTCCTGCCTCTGTAATTTGATTCATCGGGTTGATTATGGTTTTTGCTGTTTGAATGTCGTTGCGGTAGTGCGGAATGATGTCGATGTTTTTTTCGGGTTTCACAATATGCAGGGCATCGTCGGTGGTGAGTTTTGCTGTTGATATTTCGCTCGTGTTGCCTATGGTTGTTTGTATTTCGTTGGTTGACGATACGTACATGCACATATTATACACTACAACAAACAGCGGTGACACCACAAAATTGCCGTAAGTGGTTGATAATGGCGCATTAAAGAAAAATAAGGTCGCATTTTTCGCTGAAGTTTGGGTAAGAAATGCTTCTTTGTCCTGTAAGGTTATTGTCGCGTTATTTCGTTGATTATCAGTTTTATAGTGCATTGTTATGTATGGCAGGGAATTGTAGTTTGCCGATTTGTCAATCACATTTTTTAAAATAATGTTGCGCTCGTCAAGTGTTTCAATGGCGGTTTTAATAGTATCTTTTGTCGTAATACGTTGAGATCCAAAGTTCTGTAAAAATGTATTGTAGGAATTCACATCAATATTTTCCGACGGAATACACACAATGGTTGCTCCCAACGTGCGGAGCTTTTTGATTTCTTCGTTAAGTCCGGCAGGAATGCTTTGAAGTGCGTCCAGAATAATGATGGGGTAGTTGGCTATGGTGGAGTAGTCGATTGACGAAAGTGGTTGCTGCGTGAGGGCGAAATTCTCTTGTCGCTTGCACAACGCACTAATGTGTTTGTTTGGTGTTTTGTCGTAAATATTGAGGATATTGATTTGTTTATCAATGAAATACGTAAAGAAATACGAGTTGTCGTATAAAATCGGATAATCTTCGATTTCTAATTTCCCCGAAATGATTCCCGTTGTGGAAATATTGTATTCTATTGGTACAGAAATGATTGACTGAGGTTTGATGGTTGCTGACGAAAGAGCTCGGAGTGTGTCGTTTATAAATAATTTTATCGGAAAGTTTGCAAAGGTTTCGTCGGTGTTGTTGGAAAGTTTCACCATAATTTTTTCCGTCTGGCCTGCAATGTGTTGCATGTTTTCGAAGTAACAACTGTCAATGGAAATATTGTTCGGCTTGCCGTTTTCAAAAGGATAGTAGGTGATTTCGAGAGAGGAATCCTGCACGGTTTGAATGTCGAACGTTTGTTTTTGCATATCCGAAAGAATGTGGCAGTCAAGCAAAATTTCATTTTTGTGTTGGCACAATTTCATTTTCTTTACCACATCGGAAAACAGCATTTTATTCGGCGAAGGGGCGATTTCGCTAATGTCATTTTTTACTTCTTCGCTAGTGCGGGAAAACTGTTCCGTGGAATTTGCCGTGTTGGAGAACAAGAAAAATTTTGTGTCGTTGGGATACGCGTCAACAATTTCCTGTGCTTTCTTTTTTTCGAACTCCAGAACCACGCCGTTTTCCGACTCCGCCTGTGTGCTGAACGAATTGTCGATATAGATTGCTACTGCTCCTGATGTGTGGGATTGAGGTGAGTCGGCGTTTGGAATGTACGGCTGGGCAAACACTATAATGACGCAGGCAATTAGGCCAATTCTCGAAATGAGTAGTAATAGCTCTTTTAGTTTAGATTTGGTGCTATTTTGTTCTATTTGTATATTTTTGATTAGCTGTAGTGAGTGAAAATATACTTTTTTGTATGTACGGAACGAAAATAGATGGATAATGATGGGAATCGCTATCGCAAGAAGGCCAAACAGTATTTCGGGATGTTTGAACGCTATCATATCTTTATCGTTACTTTAAGGTTTAATCTTCTTGATGTCAGGTAGTTAGGAACTGCAAAATATTTATTTGCCACATCTTCAATCCAGAAATAAGAAATTTTGTTTGCGTTGTCGAACAGATTAAAAATCTCCAAACCGAGAGCAAGATTTTGTATTGTTTTTTGCTCATTGGTATCTTCCGAATTGATAAGATTATACAGAAAACCGATGTCTAAACGGGTATATGGAGAAATTTTGAAATCGTCGAATTCATTATATGTGGCGGTTGGATTCGATGTAGGTAAATTGGTGCCGGCAATGAACGTCAGGTTCATTTTTAGGCGTTCGCTGCCAGGCAGAAAATCTTGGAAAAACAAGCTGGTGCTGAGAAGTTGGTCGTTGGCGCGGCGGATTTCCTCCGAAGAATTGTCGGATAAGTGCTCGCGGGCGCGCATCAGCGAAAAGTTCACCCACGATTCAACGCCAGGAACAAATTCTCCGTTGAGTTTCGTGTCAATACCAGTTATGTAGCCGTCGGCGCACAAATTTGGAAAGTACGAAATGGAAACATTGTCGATGGTGTAGGGAATGATGTTGTGAAGAATTTTTGCGTAAAGTTCAGTAGTCCAATAAAATGGGCGTTCCCATATCGTGAATGTCTGCGAGTAGCCAAGTACAAAATGAGTAGATTTTTGTTGTGGCACGTTGTTGTAGAATTGTCCCGTTTTATCAATAAGTTCTTTGATTTCGGCAGGTTGGTAGTATATTCCTGTGGCGAACGAGATACGGTTGCTTTTTTCTTGGTTTGGCTTGAGTTGCACGCGCATACGTGGATTCCACAGAATTTGTTCGGAATATGTGTCGTAAGTCGCTCTAATTCCAGCGTTAATTTTTATGCTTGAATTAGCATTGTTGTTGAGATAAAATCGTTTGGAAAATCCAAAATATGCAGCTCCAATAGTTTGTGTATGTTCTATGGTGGAATTAGCCGTGTTTTTCAGTGTGATGGCTGTGTCGCTGTAAGGGACAGCGAAATTAGCCGAGTCGATGAATGTCCATTCGTTGAAACGGGCGTCGTAGTCGAATGCGCGGACGGAGCATCCCCAATGCAATGTGGTGGTTCCTACAATGTGCTTACCATCGTGCATCGCGGTTATATTGTTGGTTATCAGTTTGTTCCGTCCATGTTCCAAAAAACTTCCCACAGCCAACAACGCTGTGGAATCTTCCACTAACTGCTCGCCATTGCTGAAACTTTCGCTTAGGCGGTATTGGCTGAGAATGTCGAAGGTTTCATTTTCGGTGGCGTGGTAATACAATGCCTTGAAATCCATTGTTGTTCGTTCAGTTGGACGATAGTTGAGCGAAAGGGAATTGCCAATATTTTGGTACATATATTTCTCCTCGCCCTCGAAATAAATCGTCATTTTATACGATTGGGTTTGGCTGCCAAAATCGGTTACGCGTTTGTCGGGAAGGAACGAATATGTGTTGTTCGCTCCGTAAATCCAATACGAAAGCGTGGCTTTGGGATTAATTTTGTATTTCAGCAAACTTTGAAAATCGTAGAAAACAGGTTTGTATTCGCCAGTTTCATCGAGTGTTTTCAGCACGAGTGACGTGTTTTTGTAACGCACTCCCGACAAAATGCTGACTTTGTGCGATTTATTGATTCCCTGCACTGTCACATTTGCGTCCATAAAACTCGCATCTGCCTGTATATGAAATTCTTCCACGTCCTTGTAGGTCACGTTGAGCACGCTCGACATTTTGTCGCCGTAGCAAATATCAAATCCGCCGCTCGAAAATTCTATATTTTCAATCATATATGGGTTGATAATGCTCAGTCCTTCTTGTTTGTCGGAGCGGGCAATTGACGGCTTGAAAGCGGGAACGCCGTTCACATACACCAAATTTTCGTCGTAACTGCCGCCACGGACCGAATACTGCGAACTCATTTCCGATTTGGAATTTACGCCGGCGAATGTTTTTAATCCGCCTTCAATGCCCGAAATGGAAAGTCCAGCAATTGCTTCGGCTTTTTCCGAAGAAATAGACGTAGTATTTTCCTCCGCGTCGTTGTTGTAGGTGATTTTAACTTTGGGAATGTCTAACGCGTTAATTTTCAACGAAGGAGAATAAATTTTTGTTGCTGTTGTCAGTGTAACATTCGCCGCATGTTCGTGATAGCCAATTTTGTTGAAATACACGGTACAAGGCTTGTTCAGCGGAATCTCAATTTGGTAGGTTCCGTTGTCTTTGCTCAATGAGGACGTGTTGCTTTCCGCGCAACTCACCGAAACCAGCGCAACTGCTTGTCCGTGCGCGTCGGTGATGGTTCCGCGTAGCGTTCCCATTTGCTGGGCAAAAATGCTGTTCGCCAAACACAGAAAAACTATTAGAACAACGTGTTTCATTCCGCAAAAATACACATATTTGTAGTTGTGGAAAACGATAATCTGCAATTTAAATTGTGGCAAACTGTCCAATATCGAAAAAAATGTACTTTTGTAAAAAAAATAATTATGCGTACGTTTCTATATTTTGGATTGATGGCGTTCCTAATTACAGCTTGCAGCCATAAAAATCCTATTGTTTTCCAAAAAAAGTCCGATATAAGCGAAGTGACACTTACTCTTGACACAAACGGAACATTTGTGTATAATGCGAAAAGCGCTGTGGGCGCGGAATTCAATGAAAAAGGAACATTCAGCATAGAAGATTCATTGCTGATTCTTCACTACCAATTTGAAAGTTTCGAACATTTGTGCTATGAAATTCCTTTGGAAAACGATACTTCGCTGATTATGAACTATAAAGGAACGTATTTGTTGTTTCCAACTATAAAAGATATTCCGGAATTCAATATTCATTTTGCGTCGAATGAAGAATTGATGCAACACGTTGTTGCGGAATATAATCGTAAGAATTTTTCGGAACGTATTGGTACACATTATTTTGCATTGACATCTGGCGATTTTTCATTGCTGTTTAATGGAAAATGGAACATTTCGCCGCATTATGATGCGAAATAGCGGTTAATTATAGCTGAATTTGCTGAGCCTGAATGGTTTCGCTTAGAAAATGACTGCCAATGGCGCTGAATGATTCCTGCGAATCGGTGGTGTAGAATGTGATTGCTCCGTTTTTCTTGAGGCTTGCCTCCAATGCTGTGTGTTTTTGCAAATATTGTTGCAGGCTATGTGCCACAATTTCACCTTGTTGGACTATGGCAATATGTTCAGGCAGGTATTTTCTGATTTTGGGCAACAACAAGGGATAATGTGTGCAGCCTAATAATAAAGCGTCAATATTGGGATTTTCCGTTAACAACGCATCAATTTCCTTTTTTACAAAAAAATCAGCGCCATCAGAGGCGTATTCCCCGTTTTCCACTATTGGAACCCACATAGGACAAGCGTGGGCGGTAATTTGTATGTTTGGGAAAAATTTTCGGATTTCAATTTCGTAGGATTTTGAAGTGACGGTTCCTTTGGTTGCCACAATTCCTAAATTGTTGTTTTTGGTGAATGTGTTGGCAATTTCGGTACACGGACGGATGATGCCAAGCACCCGTTTATTGTCGCCGAAATCGTGCAGATTCCGTTGTTGAATGTTTCGGAGCGCCTTTGCCGATGCGGTGTTGCAAGCGATGATGATAAGACTGCACTCCATTTCAAACAATTTTGTGACAGCTTCGAGCGTATAGCGGTAAACAGTTTCAAACGAGCGTGTACCGTATGGCGCACGGGCGTTGTCGCCGAGATAAATATAGGAATATTCGGGAAGTATTCGACGGATTTCCTTCAAAATGGAAAGTCCGCCGAATCCTGAATCAAAAACACCTATATTATATTGACGTTCTGTCATTTACTTCATATTCATTGGTTGTCCTGTAGCTTCCACCACGTTCCACCAAAATTCACTTTCGGGATGTATTTTCTTACGTGACGAAGTTGCAATTCCAATCGGAAGCAAAGTGAACGATCCATTCCAATTTCCAATAACAAAGTCGGTGCGTCCAGCCATAGCCGCATGTACGGCACAATGAGTGAGCTGTTCGCAGAATTTGCTGTCGTTTGCATTAGCAGGAATGCTTCGGATGATGTAGCTTGGATCGATATATTTCACGCTGATTGGAATTTTTTTCTTCTTGAAATAATCAGTTATCTGGTTTTTCAGGAACACGCCAATATCTTCGTGGAGCAGATTTCCCGAAGCGTCTTTTTTTCGTTCGCCTTTGAAGAAGTTTTGACCAGCGCCTTCGGCAACCACAATCACCGCATGGCTCTTGCGTTCCAAACGTTTTTCCAACACATTGAGGAATCCCGTTTTTTGTTTGTTTTCCAATGAAAATTCCACTTCGGGAATCAAGCAGTAGTTCACATCGGGAACGGCCAGGGCGGTGCTTGCCGCGATAAATCCAGAGTCGCGTCCCATCAGTTTTACGAGCGCCACGCCGTTTTGCGCGCCTTTTGCCTCGTAGTGCGCATTCAGGATAATTGCCTGGGCTGCGGCGAATGCTGATTCAAAGCCAAATGATTTTTCAATGAAATTGATGTCGTTGTCAATAGTTTTTGGTACGCCCGCAACAGAAATTTTCAGTCCTCTTTTCTCTATTTCCTCGTAAATGGCGTGTGCGCCTCGTAGAGTGCCGTCGCCACCAACGCAAAACAGAATGTTGATGTTGTTGCGTTCGAGAGTGTCAACCACCACGTCGATAGGTTGTTCGCCGCGCGACGACCCGAGCATGGAGCCGCCGTCCTTGTGGATGTCGTCAACCAAATCAGGCGTTAAGTTGATGAATGGCAGCTTGTTGTCGGGGTTCAAACCTGCGTAGCCGTATTGAATTCCCACAATGTTTGTCACGCCGTAACGGTTCCACAAATGATTCACCAAACCACGGATAACGTTGTTCAGACCAGGGCAGAGACCACCGCACGTGATAATCGCCACCTTTGTTTTTGAGGGATCGAAATAAATGTATTCCTTTGGACCGGGTTTTTCGAACGAATCCAATGGAAGATTGTTTTTGATGCAATGTTCAACTTCCTCAACCGATGAAGAATACAGCACGCGCGCGCCGTCTTCCACATAGTCGTAGATGCCGTCGCCCTTAACTTTTGAAAGTTGAAGCGGCGATTTGATTTTACATTTTCCTAATGTCTTGATAGTGAAATCCATAGATGATTATTTTATAAACTCGTCACATAAGTATTCGTTTCTGTTCGATGAAGAACGCGAAATCAATTCTGCCAGGAATCCTGTCAAAAACAGCTGGGTTCCTAAAATGAGGCACACAATACCAAGGTAAAACAATGGTCTTTGTGTCATATTATATTGTAAATGAATGAATTTCATATATGAAAGGTAAATCAAAATGATGAAACCAATCAAGAAATTAATCATTCCAATTGATCCGAAAAAGTGCATAGGGCGTTTGCTGAACCGCGAGATAAACATTACCGACATAAGGTCGAGTGGTCCACGGATAAAGCGTTCGATACCGAATTTTGAAACGCCGTATTTCCGTTCTTGGTGAATGACCACTTTTTCGCCTATTTTCTTAAAACCAGCCCATTGTGCGAGTACAGGCACGTAACGATGCATTTCGCCATACACTTCAATACTTTTCACCACTTTTTTCTTGTAGGCTTTCAGGCCGCAGTTGAAGTCGTGGAGCTTGATGCCCGTCATAAGGCGGACAGTTGCGTTGTACAACTTGCTGGGAAGGTTTTTGGTCAGCACAGGGTCGTAACGTTTCTTTTTCCAGCCCGAGACAAGGTCGTAGCCTTCTTCGGTAATCATTCGGTATAGTTCAGGAATTTCGTCGGGCGAGTCCTGCAAATCCGCATCCATTGTGATTACCACGTCGCCTTCCGCTTTTTCAAAACCTTTGTATAATCCCGCAGATTTACCATAATTTCTACGGAACCGAATAGCTTTAACTTGTTCGTATTGTTTCGACAAGTCGGTAATAACTTCCCACGAATTGTCGGTACTGCCGTCGTCAATAAAAATAACTTCGTATGAGAAGTTGTTGGCTGTCATTACTTTATGAATCCACTCCGTGAGTTCCCGTAAGGACTCAGCTTCGTTGAGGAGCGAAATTACAACAGAAATTTGCATGTTTTCAAAATCAATCTTTCTACAAAAATAGAAATTTATTTGCAAATACGTTTGTTGCTGTGGAATTCTTTCAGTCAAAACGTACTATATATAATATGTATGACCTCGAAAACGGCGCAGAAATATTTCTTCAAAAAAATCTTGGATAGATATTTTTTTATTTGAAATTTTTTCAGTTATTTTGCAACCCAATTTAAGAGGTACTAGTACAAATAGCAAATAAGTAGAATACAATGTATAGAATTTGTCAAATCACAGGAAAGAGAGCGATGAGCGGAAACAATGTCTCTCACTCAAACGCAAAGACGAAACGAGTTTTTGATGTAAACTTAAGAGAAAAGAAATTCTATTTGGCAGAAGAGGATAGATGGATAACACTTCGTGTTTCGGCTAATGGAATTAGAACTATCAGTAAGAAAGGTTTGAGCCAAGCTCTTAAAGATGCAAAAGCAAAAGGATATATTCAAAACTATTAATACTAACAGCAATGGCAAAGAAAGGAAATAGAGTACAAGTTATTCTTGAATGCACAGAGCAAAAGGAAAGCGGTGTTCCAGGAATGTCTCGTTATATCACGACAAAGAATCGTAAAAATGTTCCTGATAGATTGGAGATGAAAAAATACAATCCATACTTAAGAAAAGTAACTGTTCACAGAGAAATAAAATAATACTGAATTATGGCAAAGAAAGTAGTTGCAACTCTTCACGAAAAAGGTGCAGGTAAAGATTTCACAAAAGTTATAAAATCTGTGAAATCGCAAAAAACAGGTGCGTATATCTTTACAGAAGAAATCGTTCCTAACAGCGAGGTTCAAGCATATTTGAATAAGAAATAAGATTTCTTACATAAACACGTTAAAAGCCTTGTCAATTATGATGAGGCTTTTTTGTTGCTAATTAGTTGAAAATTTGTACATTGCGAAAAAATAAACGTCATGGGATTATTTGATTTATTTAAAAGCGGAAAGAAGGAAGCGCTCGACAAGGGTTTGGAAAAGACGAAAGAGTCTGTTTTAAAAAAAATCACCCGTTTGGTTGCTGGTAAATCAAAGGTTGATGACGAAGTGCTCGATAATCTTGAGGAAGTGCTTATCACATCCGATGTGGGCGTTGACACCACATTGCGGATTATTGAACGCATTGAAAATCGTGTTGCCCGTGACAAGTTTATTGGTACCGACGAATTACAAACGATTCTCCGTGAGGAAATTATGGGACTGCTTGCTGAAAACGACAACGATGTGTCCGAAAATTTCCTTGACGTGCCTACAAAACCATACGTAATAATGGTGGTAGGGGTGAATGGCGTTGGAAAAACCACTACAATTGGAAAGTTAGCGGCTAAATTCAAAGCGGCTGGCAAGAAAGTATATCTTGGAGCAGCCGATACGTTCCGTGCGGCAGCAATCGAGCAACTTGAAGTGTGGGCAGAACGGGTGCAAGTTCCTCTTATTAAGCAGCAAATGGGCTCCGACCCGGCTTCTGTGGCGTACGACACGCTCAACTCCGCAATGGCGAACGACGCCGATGTGGTGATTATTGACACAGCTGGCCGTTTGCACAATAAAGTCAACTTAATGAACGAGTTGACGAAAATCAAACGTGTAATGCAAAAGTTGATTCCCGAAGCTCCACACGAAATTCTTCTTGTGCTTGATGCTTCTACTGGTCAAAATGCGTTTGAACAGGCGAAACAATTCACCAAAGCGACCGAAGTCAATGCCTTGGCTCTCACCAAACTTGACGGTACGGCAAAAGGTGGCGTGGTGATTGGCATTTCCGACCAATTCAAAATTCCAGTGAAATACATCGGCGTAGGCGAAGGAATTGACGATTTGCAATTCTTCAACAAGAAAGATTTTATTGATTCTCTGTTTGTGTAGCAGGAATTATTTCTTCAAATCTTCGATTAACCGTGTGATGTAATCAAAATGTTTGTCGGTTACAGGTACCAACGGCAATCGTAGATTGTTTTCGATTATTCCCATAATTGACAAAGCCGCTTTCACGCCGGCAGGACTACCTTCTGTGAACAAACTGTCGGTGAATTCAATTAATTTCAGGTGAAGTTTGAGAGCTTCGTCGTATTTGTTGGCAATGCACAAACGAATCATATCGGAATACATTTTCGGCATGGCGTTCGCAGTGACTGAGATTGCGCCCCATGCGCCAAGCGACATGTGCGGAACTACAATTGAATCGTCGCCGCTGAACACCATAAAATTATCGGGAACATCTTTTTTCACGTATGTGAATTGTTCCACCGAAGGTGATGCTTCCTTTAATCCAACAACATTGGGAAGTTCGTTTGCGATTTTTATGGTTGTGTTTGCCTCCAAATTACAGCCAGTTCTGCCTGGCACATTGTATGCAATCACAGGCAATGCACTTGCTTCGGAAACTGTTTTATAATGTTGGAACATACCGCGTTGGTTCGGCTTGTTGTAGTAGGGAACCACCGAAAGAATCGCATCAAAGCGAGTGTCGATGTTAGCAGCCTTGTCGGCGATTTCTGTTGTGTTGTTGCCACCGCAGCCAACAATCATCGGAAGTTTTTTTGTGTTTTTTTCGCAGATAAAATCCATAACCGCTTTTCTCTCGCCTTCGTCCATTGTGACAGGTTCGCCAGTTGTGCCAAACACAACCAAAAAGTCAACTCCGCCGTTAATTACGTGGTTTACAAGTTTTTCCAACGATTTAAAATCAACCTTGTTGTCGGCGGTGAATGGAGTTATAAGAGCAGCTCCGGTACCGTGAAATTTATCTTGAAGAGTCATATTTATTGTTTTGCTTTAATTTTCGTCAAATATACATTGATTTGCAGAATTAAGTACTCAATTGTGTTTTCCTTTTTCGTATCGATGAGCAAATCGTAGCGCAAATCGTTCTCAATATAGCGTCCAACCTTATACGAGGCTTTCGATGCCAACGCAATGTAGTGGAGCGGATAGCTTGTTTCGGTGGTGATGTCGAATAAAATGTCGAATCGTTTTCGGGTGAAATCCAATGCTTTACCTTTGATGAGCCCGCCAGTCCAATTAAAATCCTTTGCCGAGAAAAAATCAGTCTGCACGCTTTGGGGCAAACTTTTCTCTGTCTCTGGATTTGAAAGAAATCCCAAGGCTTGGACTACGGTGTTGGGGTGGGTGTGGACTATCATATTTGCGAACTCCGAAACTTTCTGATGGGTGTTTTTATTTGTCGCATCGTACAGAATGCCAATGGTTTTCGCATTGTCGAACGTATAGAATTTGGGCTTCCTGTTGTTCCATTTCGTTCTGAAGGAGAGCAGCAATGAACCTAATCCCTCTTGTATGACACCTAATTTTTTCATTGTTGCAAAGGTACAAAAAATCTTACACGATATTTCGTGGTTTTATACAAATTACGATTATGTATATTCTTTACCTGAATAAACAATTCAGAGTCCCTTATTAATTTCTATTCTTTCCCTAATTCTGTCATGTTGAACGGAGCGCAGTGTTATTAAGAATTACATAATTTGAATTGTTTGGAATTCAAGGATAGAAAAAAATGAAGATAGCTTAATCTTATGTGATGAGTTGTTTTCTTCTCCGTTTGCATCAACATAAACAAACGGTTTACTCGCGTTGTTTGTTGGGAATACCAAACAAAACCATTACCTTTGCAATGAAAAAATAGAAATTATGGGAAAGTTTTTCAGATGTTTTTTTGCCACATTGTTCGGAACAGTGTTTGGCGTGATAATTCTAATCGGATTGTTTGTGGGGGTTGTTTTGCTGAGTATGAAAATTCCTGCTACCGACTACAAAAGTAAAAACGTACTCGTACTCAAAAATACCGTGTCGATAGGCGAGGTGACGACTCCGTCAATGCCGGCGGTGTTTGCAGGAATGGAAAACGAGACAAAATTTGGCTTGTACGATATGCTTACGGTGCTGAAACAGGCGGCAACCGACGATAAAATCAATGGTATCGTGCTGGAAGACGTGGTGCTTGATGCAGGTTACGCCACAGTGCAGGAACTTGCGGAGGCGTTGATGCAATTTAAAGCTTCAGGAAAATTCGTTGTGGGACATTTTAATGCATTGGCGCAGAAATCATATTTGTTGGCTTCCGTGTGCGACGAGATTTCAATGAGTTCCGAAGGAATGGCAGAGTTCCACGGCATTTCGTCGGCATCGGTGCACTACAAGGATTTGTTGGAAAAAGTTGGCGTAAAGCCCATTGTAATTCGGTGCGGCAAATATAAAAGCTATGTGGAATCGGTTACTTCCAACAAAATGAGCGCGGAAAACCGGGAACAGAAAAAAGCCTATATCGATGCTATATGGAATTCGTATGCTGCGTCGTTGCATGCAAACAAACACGTGAGTGCCAAAACTCTTAATTTATTGGCTGATAGCGTGTTGGTTTGTTCACCCAATGATTTGTTTTCTGTTGGTATGATTGACACGATTTGCCACGCTGATGTGTTTTGGAATTCTGTAAAAGACAAAATGGGCATTGCGCATTCCGAATCAATTTCAAAAATCTCATTTCGTACCTATTTGGAAGATTATTTAGTAAAAGCACAAGCAGATACTACTGGAAATCAATCAATTGCGTTGATTATTGCACAGGGGGGCATTGAAATGGGTAAGGCCGACGATGAGGCGATTGGTAGTGATTCCTATGTGAATTTGTTTCAGAAAGTACGAGAGGATTCAGCCATTCGTTCGGTTGTGTTCCGTATAAATTCTGGTGGCGGTTCGGCATTGGCTTCGGAATTGATTTGGCGTGAGGTTGCGCTTACCGCCAACGAAAAACCTGTGATTGTTTCGATGGGTGATATGGCGGCTTCAGGCGGGTATTACATTGCTGCCCCTGCAACTCAAATACTTGCAACACCATCAACGTTGACGGGCTCTATAGGGGTATTTGGCATGTCGATGACTGCTGAACAGCTGATGAAAAAGATTGGGGTTACCTACGATAAAGTAAACACACACGCGCATTCCGATTTTGGAAATATCTCACGTGATATGGACCCTGTTGAGGTGCGCGCCATAGAAAAATCAATCGACAAAACGTACGCAACGTTTAAATTGCGCGTAGCCGAGGGTAGGGGATTACCTGTGGATTATGTGGAGCAAATAGCGCAGGGACGTGTGTGGAGCGGAAATGATGCTCAAAAAAATGGCTTGGTCGATTCGCTTGGCGGTTTGGCTGATGCATTGCGCATAGCTGCCGAAAAAGCGGGATTAACAGACGAGGAATCGTATTCGGTGCGGGTATTCCCAAAATCAAAATCTTTGCCCGAAATGTTGTACGGACGTTTCAATGCACGTTCGTCGTTGATGGATAAATTGTCGGAAATTACTGAAGTAAAGCAACTTACGGAAACAATACCAACTAAATCAGGTGTTTACGCCCAGTTGCCATATAGTATGATTGTGGAATAGTGAAACCGCTGAAGTACATATTGTTCCCGTTCTCATTGGTGTATTGGACATTCACGTATTGCCGAAATAAATGTTTCGATTGGAATATTCTGCGTCAACAATCGTTTTTGATTCCTATAATTTCGGTTGGAAACATTACTGTCGGTGGAACGGGCAAAACGCCTCACGTTCAGTATATTGTGAATCTTTTAAAAGACAATGAAATTGCTTCGTTGAGCCGTGGGTATAAGCGAAAATCAAAGGGCTATGTGCTTGCAAATAATTCTACTTCGGTTGAAGAACTGGGCGATGAGCCATTTTTGTTGCAAAAACGATTTCCTTCATTACACGTTGCCGTGTGCGAAAAACGTGTTGTTGGCATTTCTAAATTGCAGGAGCAGATTCCGAATCTCCAGGCCATAATCCTCGACGATGCGTTTCAACATAGATATGTAAAGCCAAAACTACAGATTGTGTTGGTTGATTACAATCGTCCGCTCTGGCGTGATGCGGTTTTTCCTATGGGGTATTTGCGTGAAGGTTCGTATGCGCTTTCACGTGCCGATGTGGTTGTTGTCACCAAATGTCCTGCTACTATGGATGAATCTGAAACTGAAGTATGGCGGAAAAAGTTGAAAATACAGCATCAAAAGTTGTTTTTCTCGACTATGGAATATGGCGCAGTTTATGAAAATGCCGACAAACATACGTACGAACCGTCGCAATTCTTTACTGGCCGTAACGTGTGCCTTGTAACAGGTATTGCGCAGCCGCAGCCGTTGATAGATTTTGTGTGTTCGTTTGGTGGAACAGTGTGCGTGAAAACGTATCCTGACCATTGTAATTATTCACAAACTGATGTCGCGGAATTGTCGCAACTTGCTGCCCAATATACTATGGTGACAACGGAGAAAGATGTGTATAAGTTGGCTGAAATATTGCCGCACACCCAGTTGTTTGTCGTTCCCATTATGCCCAAATTTTTATGTAACGGGCAATCAGATTTTGATTCTATGGTTCGGGATATTGTTTGTTTTTCGTAGTTGAACAGCAAAATCATCACTATTTTTTTGAGTTTTCCCAAGAAAATCCCCCCAAAAGTCAGGGGTGAACGGATTCGTCCGTGTGAATTTCACCCCTAAAATGGCACAAAACTCCCATAAAATCGCATTTTCCCCCTAAAACCACCGAGCAAAAGCCCTTTTTTTTGTTGAGATGTTGGAATACCGTGAATTTTGTACCGACAAATAAAGGGCGTGCCAATTGCATTCCCGCAAGTTTAACTAAAAATTTAAAAAATGAAGAAGATTGTAATTTTAGTTTCGACAATCGTAATGGCAAGTGCTTCTGCATTTGCAGGTGGTGTTATTACTAACACAAATCAAAGTACACAGTTTGTAAGAACAGTTTCGCGCAGTGCGTCAACCGATGATGATGCGGTATATTTCAATCCTGCCGCAACTGCTCATTTTTCTGATGGAGTGCATCTGTCGTACAGCCATCAGGTTTGTATTCAAAAACGTGTGACAACTGATGATTTTCCAACATTGAATAACCACGAATATGAGGGCAATGTGTTTGTACCAGCATTTCCTAATTTATATGCAACGTGGAAGAAAAACAACCTTGCGTTGTTCTTTGGTTTCGGACCTGTTGGTGGCGGCGGTAGTGCGGAATACGAAAAAGGATTGGCTTCGTTCGAACGACAAATTTCCATGATGCCGGCTATGGTTTCGCAAATGGGACAAACAATGGGTCTGTCGGCTACGGCTTACGATGTGAATATTAATTTCACAGGAACATCAATATTGTATGGTGGCCGTGTAGGTGGTTCGTATTCTTTCCTTGACGACAAATTGGCTGTAAGTTTGGGCGTTGCCGCTATTTATCAGAAAAATGCTTATAAAGGTTCTATAAAAGACATCCGTTTGAATCCTACGTGTGCCGCATTGGGTATGAATGGCGATATGATTCCAGCCACTACATTTTTCACACAGGTTGCAACAGCGCTGTCAACTATGAATCCAACAATGGCTGCGACTGCTGGTGCGTATGCCAATGCTGTTGCCGATAAGGAAGTTGATGCCGTGCAGACAGGGTTTGGCTTGGCTCCGATTATTGGTTTTAGTTTTAAACCAGACGATAAACTGAATATCGGTGTGAAATATGAGGGCAGAACAAAAATGGAATTGACAAACGATACAAAGAAGGACGATACGGGAATGTTCACCGATGATTCCACGTTCCGCAAAGATATTCCTGCAATTCTTTCGCTTGGAATTGGCGCAAATCTTACAGAAAAATTCAGAATATCAACTTCATATACCTACTATTTCGATAAAAATGCGGACTGGGGCGGTCGTGAAGACTTTTTGGATAAAAACACAATGGATGTTGCTGGAAATCTTGAATATGATGTAATTCCATTGTTGACATTGAGCGCAGGTTATTCTCGTAGTATGTCGAGAACCAGTGCTGATTTCCAAACTGATATGGACTATGCGTTGAGTTCGAATGCTTTTGGTATGGGTGGAAGATTAAATCTTTCAGAAAGACTGAAAGTTGATTTTGGTTTCATGTACGTTGCATACGATGATGTGGAAAAAACATCAACATTCAACAATGTGTCCCACACAGAATCGTTTGACCGCACAAACAAATCATTCTCATTGGGTGTAAGTTACGCGTTCTAAAAAAAGAAAATTTTCGTAAAACTTTTGTTGGGGAAAGGAAACTGGCGTTGCTGGTTTCCTTTCTTTTTTGTATGGAAAACCGAAATTATTCTTCTGTTATTCAAATACATAGATGCGTTTTACGCGTCGGTCAATCGAGGTCATTACTTCGTACGGAATTGTACCGATACGTTCTGCCATTTTTGTGATGGGCAGGTTTGTACCAAACAGAATAACTTCGTCGCCAAGTTGCACATCGGGAATGTCGGTTACATCAACCATAGCCGCATCCATGCAAATGTTTCCAACAATAGGAACTTCTTTGCCACGAATCAACACGGTTCCCACGCCGTTGCTTAATTTTCGATTGAAGCCATCGGCATAGCCGATTGGAATTACAGCGATTTTTGAGTCGCGCGAGAGCATTCCTTTCCGTGAATAGCCAACTGATGTGTTGTTTTTCATTTCACGCAGTCCCGAAACAAATGTTTTCAACGTGCTGATATGCTGGCAGTTCTGTGGATTTTCGAAACTGATTCCGTATAATCCGATTCCCAATCGCACCATATCGAACTGATAATCGCGGAAACGTTCTATGCCTGCGGAATTGAGTATGTGGCGCATAATTGGGTAGTCGAATTCGTTCATTATTTGCGTTGACATTGTTTTGAACAACTCCAATTGTTCCAATGTAAACGAATCAAATTGCGCGTCGTCGCTTCCCACAAGATGCGAAAATATTGAAGTCACCCGACAGTTTGAAATAGATTTCACTTCGCGAATCAAATTGCTAATTTGTTGAGGCTGAAATCCATAGCGTGCCATTCCAGTATCCATTTTTAAGTGAATCGGGAATGTTTTATTTGGATAAAGAGCGCATAATTGCTTTAATTCGTCGAGAACGGCAAAATTGTGGATATTTGGTTCCAAACCGTAGTCGTACAATTTCGACAACATTCCATATTCAGGATTCATAACGATGATTGGCACCGTGATTCCCGAATTTCTCAATTCCACGCCTTCGTCAATAAAGGCAACAGCAAGATAATCCACCTTGTTGTGTTGCAGTATGTTCGCAATTTCGTACGTGCCGTTTCCATAACACGATGCCTTAACCATCACCATCATTTTGGTTTTCGGATTCAGGCATGAACGGAAGTAGTTGAGATTATGCACAATTGCGTTCAAATTTACTTCCAATACGGTTTGGTGCATTTGCAGCTGGAGTTGCGCAACCAATCGTTCAAACTCAAATTCGCGGGCTGCTTTGAACAAGATTGTTTCGTTTTGGAATGCGAATTCGTGGAATTTTGGTAGCAATGCGTTTGTTGATGCATAAAAATGTCCTGTCGGCAAATATTTTTTCAGGTATTTTGAAATATCTTTTCCTACGCCAATCACACGGTTGATGGAATATTCGCGAATCATATCGGCAATGTTTGAATACAATTCGTCGAAATTCATGCCTGTTTGTTTCACATCGGAAAGAATCAACGTTTTTGATGCATTTTTATGTTGTTGGCTGAGATATTGTAAAGCTATCTTAACGCTTTGGAAATCAGAATTGTAACTATCGTTAATCAACACGCAGTTATTTCTTCCTGAAATTTGTTCCAAGCGCATTTCAACAGGCGGCAACGATTGGAACAGTTCCAAATCGGCGGCAACGCCAAGTACTTGGAGCGCATAGAAACAATGAACCGCATTTTCTATTGAAGCCGCATCGGTAAATGGAATCGTGAACGAATATGTTTTTTTGTTCCACGAAGCTGTAATTTCCGTCGCATCGGATTTTGATGCGTATGAAACAAGGTTTTGCGCTTTTTTAGAATATCCCCATGCAACCAATGTAACGTCCGAAAGTTTCTTCGCTTCTTCGTCAATTTGAGTGTAGTCGCTACAATAAATCAATGTTTTTACGTGGGCGAACAACTTCATTTTCTCCTGAACTTTTTGTTCAATTGACGTGAAATGTTGCTGGTGTGCGTCGCCAATGTTCGAAAAAATTCCGATTGTCGGCAGTATCATCTTTTCCAAACGTTCCATTTCGCCCACTTCGGAAATTCCCGCTTCGATTATTCCGTATGAAAATGCGTTGTCCAAAAGCATCAGCGACAACGGCACGCCGATTTGCGAGTTGAAGCTCCGAGGGCTGCGAACTACTTTGGTCTTTTGTTTCATCAAATAATACAACCATTCTTTGATGATGGTTTTTCCGTTGCTACCCGTTATTGCAATGATTGGATTTTGGAAAAATGCCTGACGGTAATGCGACAGCAGTTTTTGGAAAGAATCAAGTACCGAACCTGATACAATATAATTGGAGTCGTTGAATTTCGGATAATTTTCTCCTTTTTCCACCCAAAAGTTTCGGCAACCACGTTCGTGCATATCGGCAATATAATCGTGTCCGTTGCGGCTTACACCCTTCAGCGCCAAGAATATAGCGGAAATTTCGTCGAACGAAGTTCTGCTGTCTGTTTGAATTTTAGTGATTTTTATATTTCCATTGCCTTCACATTCCGAACTTGTGATGGCTGCAATTTCTGATAACGAAAACTGAAACATAACCTAAACTCTATAACCAATTACCAAAACGTCGTCAACTTGTTCAGTGTTACCTTTTTCAATCCAATCAACCAACTCGTGGTCTAACAGTTCACGCTGTTCGCTCATTGGCGACTCATATATATTTACAAAAACTTGTTTCAAACGTTTAATCATAAACTTCTTGCCCTTTTCGCCACCGAATTGGTCTTGGAAACCATCGGAGAACGTGTAGAGTGTATCGCCTGGTTTCAAAGTTATGCAGTATTCCTCGAATGGAACCATTTCTGGATAGATTGCAATTGGTTGCTTTCCTCCTGCCACTTGAATAATGTGGTATGTTTCCCCGTTTGTTTCTGAAACAAATTCCTGAATTTTCACGCGGTCATCTTCTGGCACTTCCCCTTCAATAAAATCTTTACGGACAAGAATCAGCGGGTTGTTTGCTCCAGCAAAACGTAATTGTCGGGTTTCTTCGTCGAACATCCACATAGCCAAGTCCATACCGTCTTTTTGTTCGCCGGCGGCGCCTGTTTGTTTCAAAGCCTTGATGATATTTTCACGAAGTTTGTTAAGAATTTCGCCTGCGTGGATGTCGGGCATAGTTGGGTCGTTGATGATTTCGTTCAAGAATGCGGTTCCCAACATACTCATGAATGCTCCCGGCACGCCGTGGCCAGTACAGTCGGCGGCAACAGCGATTTTCCATTGAGCTTTCTTACCTATCCAATAATAGTCACCGCTTACAATATCACGAGGTTTGAACAAGATGAATCGATGGTCGTGGAACAAATCCTCCACCAATTCCGGTCGTGGCAATATGGCTGTTTGAATTCGGCTTGCATAGTGGATACTGTCCAAGATGTTCTGTTGTTGTATCTCGATTTGTTCCTTCTGTGCGGTAACCTCGTCACGTTGCCGTTCGATTTCTATGTTCTGTTTGTTAATCTTATCGTTTTGTTCGGCAAGTTTCACGTTCGATTTACGGACTTGAACCAACAAGTAAACCACGAAAATCAGGAATATTGCAATGATGATTGAGGCTCCCACCATAATCAGGAATCGCTTCCGCAAAGCGTCCTGCTCGCGGCTCATAAGTTCCTGGCGTTCTTTAGCCGCTGCGATTTCCTGGTCCTTCAACTCAGAACCGTAGCGCACCGACAGCAAATTCATCTGTTTTGCCGCATCGGCTGCACGCAGCGTGTCGTATAATTCCACATATTTTTCGTACGACCGCAGTGCTCCTTCATAGTCGTGCAAGGAATCCAATGTGCTGGCGTAGTCCCAATACCACATAAATTCTTTTTCCTTGTATTCGCCGGCTTGAATTCGTGGCAGTTCCTTAAGGAAATATTCACGGGCTTTTTCGTAGTTGCCCATTTTGTGGTACAGCAACGCGTATCCGTTTTCAATGCTGATGATGTCGGCAACCATGTTTTTCGCTAACGCAATTTTATACACAGAGTCGAAATATTTTTTCGACTGGTTGAAATCGCCCGTCATATAGTAGCCAATACCAATGTTCATACGACATTTCACTATGTTGGCGGTGTCTTTCATTTCCTCGCAGAGAGTCAAAGCTTCGTTAAAATAGTAAAACATTGAATCCATATTGGATATGGCACGTTTCACGCCTTTTCGGTTGTGCCCCGAATAAATAGCACCGATGTTCATCAATTCTTGTGCGTACTGCGTTGTGTTTCCGCTGTTTTTGAACACCTCCATACTTTTTCTATGGTATTCAATTGATTCGTTGAATTTTTCCAGTTGGTAATACACCGACGCTATATTTTGCCAGGCATTTGCCACATCGTTTTCAAACCCACCGTCGTGGAACACGCGTCCAGCTTCCTGATAGCTCTGTAGGGCTTCTTCGTAACGGGCCAATTCGTTGTAGGCGTTACCGGCCTGCATGTTTGCCACGGCAACACCACGCATGTAGTTTGCCTTTTGACCAGCTTCAATGGCTTCTTTAGAATATTGTAACGCCTCTTGGTTTTTCCCCGAATACATACGGGTAAGGTTTGCGACTTGGCACAGCGCCATATTCAGTTCCTTCCACGCATTCCCCTTGCGCGCAATGGTTGCCGCTTTGTTGAAATACACAAGCGCCGAATCGGCGGAACTCATCATTAAGTAGAGCTTCGCCACTTCGCGGTATGCGTTCGCCGACTGGGCGTGCAATTCATATTCCTCAGCTTTTTTCTGGGCAACATCATAATAATGGAAGATAGAATCCACTTTCCCTGTTGCGTAAAAATCCTTTGCTTTTTGAAGATATGATTCAACTTCCTTGATTCGCGTTGAATCAACTTGAGCAAGCGCCGCATAGCTGGCGAGCACCACTCCTAATACTATAGTTATAATCCGTTTCATTATTGCAATAATAACGAAAAGTATTGAATTAAAAAATTCTCTATGGAAATTCAAGTAACAAACTTATCAACAGATTATCACTGCCGAAACCGTTGTTGTGGGAGTGTGGGGGAGTTCGTTGTATAATAAAAAAGCAACTTATTGATTACTAATAAGTTGCTTTGAATAGTTGTTGTCGTACAAGGATTCGAACCTCGACTAACTGGACCAAAACCAGTTGTGCTGCCATTACACCATACGACAGTCCACCCAAACGGGTGTGCAAATATACATTTTTTTATTTTTGTACAAATACTCAAGCAAAAAAATATGCAAGATTGATAAAAAAACTTGAATTTGAAGGTTCAAAACTACTCAACCATCTTTACCACACGAATGCTAAACAATGTTTTACAAGACATTGTTTTACAGATAAAAGATTTGTAAGAAACGATTATTTTACTCGTTTTATAATGGTGATGCCAAATTCGTATAGTAAAGAAATTGGTCTTTATTCAAAAAATAAACTAATAACAACGAATATTGTTGATATTGTACCGTCTAGCACCAATATTACCAAAAGAGAGACCAAAAAGAAATTGATTAGTTCTATTAATAGAAAAGGTAATATTTCACAAAAAAAGATTTTTTTCTTATCCTTTTTTAATTCGTAGTTGTAAACAACTTTTAGATTGCCTTTAGTCAACTTAAACAAATCATATCCGCAAATTGTAACTTCAGGGGGAAGATCTGGGTCAAATGAATAATACTTTACTCCACATCTTCTTGCAAATTCTTTCCAAAATTCGCTATTATAGATGTTGAGATTTTTTGTATTTCTCACAAGCACTAATGACGTAATCATGCCTAATCCGCTCACTTGTGATAATAGTTTTGCTGCTCCAAGTATTTCCATTCTTTAACGTAAATAAAATGCTGAAACTTTAATCTTTTACAAATTCCGTATAGTAGTGAGAACTTTTCTTACCTTTTTTTACTTCACAATCTTTTGGAATTCTTAATACATTTAAATTTCTACACTCATAGAACGCATTAAATTCTATTTCTTTTACTGATTTAGGAACAAAAAGGGTTGAGATGCTTGTATATTTAAAGCATGCATAACACAATTTTGTTGTACCCTCAATTATTCTATAAGAATCGCCTTTCTGTGTTGGATAAGCGACAAGTTCCCTCCAATTGTTTGCAACATGTTTACCATCTCTGTTGTAGCCTTTCTTTGTGTATAGAACACCATCAATTGATTGAAAATAAGGATTTTCGTCATCAACAATTATCTGATTTAAATGAGGATGGATTCCGTTCCAATGGATCGTTTTTACAGTTTTGGGAATAATGATTATTTCCATATCTGAACATTCTTCAAATATGTGCCCTGAGAGTTCAACTACGTTTTCACCTTCATAAAACGCAGGAACGGCAAAACAAACTTTAGAAGTTACAAAGTTTATATGTCCGTAGTGATCAAGTTCGCAAAACACACCTTTCTGGTCTTTATCAAAAAGACCCGTGAGAGCATAGCCATTATTTCTTTTTTTCGTTCTAAAATTCATATTTTACAATTTCATTTATACCAAACCGCCACTCCACCATGATGCGAACAAGTTCCTTGATGAGTTTTGCTATAACTATACGTGCCATCTTTGCATTGTGCAGTTGGTCCACCTTGACAAAAAGCACAACAAATTGCAATGGTTGCTAATGCTGTTAGGATTATTCCAAAGATTTTTTTCATAGAAATAATTTTAAACTTTAATGCCCAAAAATAGTAGTTAAAAATTAAAAACGCAAGGGGTTTTAACATAAAATGATAATTTTTAAAAATCTCATTATAAAAGCAATTCGGCAGACAATTTTAAATTTGTAAATATGGATTTAATTCAGTTAGGGAAGAATATTTCGGCGTTTCGCCGTGCACAACATCTTACACAGGAGGATGTTGCCTTTGAATTGAATATTACAAATGTATCTTATTCGCGAATTGAAAGAGGAATAACAGACGTGTCTTTCAACCGTCTGCTTCAGATAGCCCAAATTCTAAAAGTTCCTGTTTCCGCCTTGGTGCAAGACGACACATCCGCCGATTTCCGCCAGCTTTCGGCAGACATTGCCCAAATCAAAGCAGATATTGCTGAGATTAAAAATGTGGTGGTGGTGTAATAATGCTGAATGCCTACAATTCCACCTTAATTTTTGAGACACGCAAGTGGTATCACAAACACACCATCAGGACGACGATAGCCATATTGTCCTCCTGTTAAAATTATCATTACATCGGGTTCTCGAATAGGAATTTGTTTTTCTATATTATTATGTTCGGTAATTAATCGAGAGATTTCCAACAAATGCTTTGCTCCTTCGTCAATTTCGATACTGCCTAATTTGCATTCTATCAACGCATATCTGCCATCGTTTAGATGAAGCACTATGTCGGCTTCCAAACCATACCTGTCGTGGTAATATGAAATATCCGAAAAGAAATCGTTTTGAGTATATGCCCGTAAATCACGAATACACATTTGTTCAAATATAAATCCAAATGTTTTTAATTGCATTTGAAGAGCGTCTGGAGTAAGACCTAAAGCGGCCACGGCTACTGACGGGTCGCAAAAACTACGTTTGGGTCCACTCCGTAACACCGTTTTACTACGAATAGCGGGACACCACGCATCTACATCTTGAATTACAAACAAACGTTCCAATGCCACAATGTAATCATCGAATGTAGTACGTGAACATTCCATTTTATCAGAAGCGGTAACATCTGCCAATATGGAAGTTGTTTTTGCTAAAGTGGAAATGTTGCGTGCATACGAACGTAAAATAGATTGCGTTAATTTGGGATTTCGTTTAGTGCCGTCAATGCGAGAAATATCTGTTTCACAGATTGAGCGAACATAATCATAAGCAGTTAATAGTTTTGATTTTTCAGTCGTGGCACTGAGCGAAGCAGGCCATCCACCACGACATGCGGCAAAAATCAAATCCTTTATTTCCATCTTGGAAATTGCTTCCACATCATTTTGTGGATTGTCAAACAACGATTGCAAGCTTACTTCGCCAGTAGATTCTCCGGATTCCCAAAGACTCATGGGCAGCATATTCATTTGTGAAATTCTGCCTGTACCAGAGTGGAAAATTTGAGTTGTGTCAATTGCATTGGATCCCGTCAAGATAAATTGTCCAGTTTGCGAACGTCGGTCCACTTCCATTCGCACAGCATCCCAAATCAATGGTATGTCTTGCCATTCATCAATCAAACGCGGGGCTTCGCCACGGAGCAATACACTTGGTGTTGTTTGCCCTGTCGCAAGATATTCGACACGTTTGTCGGGATCTTGCAAGCGTATCACACTTTTTGCCTGTTGTTCAGCGGTGGTGGTTTTCCCACACCACTTTGGACCTTTTATCAAAACGGCACCCATCGCTTCCAGTCGGTCATGCAATTCTATATCTGCTACTCGTTTTAAGTATTCCATTTTTCTATTCTTAAAATTATCGCAAATATACAAATTTCAGATAATTACAAAAGCTACTTGGAAAAATTGAGGTATTTCACTTGGAAAAATTGAGGTATTTTATTTGGAAAAATTGAGGTAAATAAAAAAAAGAAAACCTTACATAAAAAAGCACCGCGAGGCAAGGAATCTATCGCATACAGTTTAAGCAAAAAAAAGAGGACCAAATGGTCCTCTTTTCTGTTATTCAAATTGTTTGAATGTTTTCTTAATGATTTCGATACTATCGCGAAGTTGTTCCTCGTTGATAACAAGTGGAGGAGCAAAACGGATGATGTGTTCGTGAGTTGGTTTTGCCAACAATCCGTTGTCGCGCAATGCCAAGCAGAAATCCCAAGCTTTCTTTCCGTTGTGTGGTTCAATAATAACGGCGTTCAACAAACCTTTACCACGAACCAATTTCTTCATTGGGTGTTGGAAAGAATTCAACTCGTCGCGGAAGATTTTTCCAAGACGTTCAGCGTTTTCTGCCAATTTTTCGTCTCTCAAAACTGAAAGAGCTGCGATTGCAACTTTTGCAGCAATTGGGTTTCCACCGTAAGTAGAACCGTGTTCTCCCGGTTTGATGTTCAACATAATGTCGTCGTCAGCCAAAACTGCCGAAACAGGCAACATACCGCCACTGATTGCCTTACCCAAGATAAGAATGTCAGGACGAACGCCTTCGTGGTCACAGCAAAGCATTTTACCAGTACGTGCCAAACCAGTCTGAACTTCGTCGGCAATGAAAAGTACGTTGTGTTTTTTACACAAATCGTAGCATTTTTTCAAATAACCATCGTGAGGAACATATACACCAGCTTCACCTTGAATAGGTTCTACCAAGAAACCAGCAACTTTGTCGCCTTCTTTTTCAAGAACTTTTGCAAGAGCGTCAACATCGTCGTAAGGAACTTTGATGAAACCAGGAGTAAGCGGACCGTAGTTCGCATACGATTCAGGGTCGATTGACATTGATATGATAGAGATGGTTCTTCCGTGGAAGTTTCCTTCGCAGCAGATGATTTTTACTTCATCGTTAGGAATACCTTTCTTAACAACACCCCAACGACGAGCAAGTTTCAATGCTGTTTCGTCGCCTTCGGCACCAGTATTCATAGGAAGTAATTTATCGTAGCCGAAAAATTTAGTTGCAAATTCTTCGTATTCACCAAGTGTATCGTTGAAAAATGCACGTGAGGTAAGGGAAATTTTTTGTGCTTGGTCAACCATTGCCTTTACGATTTTTGGGTGGCAATGTCCTTGATTTACTGCTGAATATGCAGACAGATAATCGTAATAGCGTTTGCCGTCGGTATCCCAAACATATACACCTTCGCCTTTCGCCAAAACTACAGGGAGCGGATGGTAGTTGTGAGCGCCATACTTAAGCTCTCTGTCCATGTATTCTTGTTGAGTCATAATTATTTAAACATTTAATAGGTTAAACTTCGTTTTAACGAGGTCAAAGGTAGAAATTATTTAGAAATGAGGTCGGAAAAAATTGTTTTTTTAAGCAATGGGCATAAAAAAAGCCTCAACATTTCTGCTGAGGCTTGCTCCCAAAACTGGACTTGAACCAGTGACCCTCTGATTAACAGTCAGATGCTCTAACCAACTGAGCTA
>DFGI01000020.1 GCA_002371705.1 Bacteroidales bacterium UBA3754 | reverse complement strand
GTTGGTCGCCTTTTTTATATTGCATATATTTTTTTGCCCAACGCCAAATTTTGTCGAACTTCTCACGGTCGCCCATTTGCAGACATATCATCAAGCCATACGACATACCTTCGGTACGAACATCCTGATTACCAGTATCGTATATATATGCCATATCGTTTCCGACTTCATAATACACGGTATTTTGACCATTTACCGTGAAGAAATGATTCCATAAACTTTGCATTTTTTGGTCAACTTGGGCTTGCGTCTTGCCCAAATATTTTACGAACAAGTTGGGATATACGCCAGTAAAATACGCACCGTTAGTAACTTCCTCGCCTTCAAGCGCATCGCAACTCGGACCAACATATGCCTTGTCAATAAAATATTTTGAAATATCACCTGTAATATCTACATCGTAATGCGGATTATCGCCTCCGCCACCGCCTCCTCCACCACCAGTTTCTTCATAGGTAAAGGATACTTTATCAAGATATAAGCAGCCATCAGCGCCACCAATACAGAATGTCACTTTTGAATCAGCCGCAACATCAGCAGGAGTTGTTACAATCTCCTCAAATTCCTGAGCACTTGTCGTTAGATTATATTCTTTATAAAAATACGTATCATAGTCAGCCGCAATTTTCTGCACCATCACATACAAGATACGTGACGAGCCACCCTTTGCAGTAAATTTCAATGTATAGTCAACATTTGGTTCAAGCATAACATTTTGAAACATCTGGATATGCCAGTTTTCTGTACCATAATTGCCATCAGGACAGAACTGAACCGCATTTGCGCCCGACAAGCCTGCCGAGGTTGTAGCCGTCATTGTACATTTCGCATCACCACCAGTTTGCGTTTGCCAACCACTTGTGCCATCATCAAATTCACCATTAGAAATTAAGTCAGTTATAGTGGTTTCGCCACCACCGCCTCCTCCGCCACTATTATTTGTATATTCACTTTCTCTATCTTCCAAATAATATGTTTTACCTGGAATCACATTGAATTGAGCGTATTTTTTTGAACCAGAGGTCAGCACAGTAACTTCAATATCTTCACCATCAGTTGCCGCCGCGAAATTCGTCCAGCCGCTTGGCAACTCTCTCCGAACCGTAATAGGATACGTGTAATCAACAACAGAGCTGGTAATGCTTACACTCGCCGTCAGCTTGAGTTTGGAAGACTCGGTAGTTTCGGTCAAACGCAATGCGTCACGTTCCTTTGCATATAGAATCGCGTCGCGGAATGTTGCCACCCAAATTTTAGAATCGTTCTGTTTCGCCCAATCAAGCGCACCCGTAATTGCAGAAATAGCTGTTGGAGAATACGTTGCATTACCGTTCGATTCCCCTTGAATACCGTGAGTTAAAAACACAACCCAACCACCTTTGCTTATAGCAGATTGCATTGAATTGGTGAAGTTCGATGTGCTGGTGAAATTCGCCTCACTACCTGTAGTGATGGCAGAAATTTGGAAATAATCGCTTGGCGTTTTTCCCATCACCTGACCATCGCATATACGACCACCGATATAGTTCTGAGACAAAGCATTTCTATCGCTTGGAACATTACAATACGGATATGCTATCGTGTTGCAGTCCTGTCCTGTTATTTTTTGATTGATTGTAGTCTTTGAACTACTCAATTCATCAGACGGAGTGTTTTGCGAGTGCGTTACCGTATGGCTTGCAATTTCGTGACCTTTGTTAGCCAATTTCTGGAATGATGACCATTGATTAGCTTGATTCATCCAATTCACAACGACATTGAATGTTGCTCTATATCCCCGTTCTTCAAATGCAGGAGCAACCACCGAAATATGGCTTGGCGCATCGTCATCGAACGTGAACGTAGCCGCCGCTGTGCGGAAACCCGACCATGTACCAACCGAATACCCTGAAGGCACTGATTGAGCAAACGACTGCCACACTGCAAACACTAATGAAATAAGTAAAAGCGTAAATCTTTTGAGTTTCATATCCATATTTTTTTATTTTCACATTTTTCGAGTATCCAAAAGTATATCAAAAAAAACGAAAATCAAAATATAAAACGCTGTGTCATAAGTGTTTAGAATACACTAAGACCTTTGTATCTTTCACATTATCAACAACAAACGAGAAAAAAGCTGGATCAGAAAAAATTAAAAAATTTTCTTGACCGATACCGTAGATATTAACAATGCTCAATTAACAATGCATAATGCACAATTGTGAATTATGCATTATTTTTTTACCATGGCCGCATTATGGAAGAAAAAGCAACAACACCGTACATAGAGCGTACGGATGATGTAATTGTACAATTGTATTGGTTAATTTAACAATCAATAACTATGCAAATATTAAAGAAACCCGTTGTGCATTAATGCCCAAGGGAAACGGAACCCAAAGAAAGGCCGCCGCGAGGCGACCTTTGATTTGCATAACAGTACGTATGCGTACGTCCCTACAGAATTATCGTACTAAAACGCTTACACTATTTCTGACTTAACAAAACTGAGAAATGGAGGAATTGTCATTATGTTGTCAAATGAAGAAAAGTCTTTGATGTTGTTTGTTACTATTGCATCGCATTTGACTTTCTTGCTCAGTATATAATGGATATTGTCTTCAACATCATTTCCGTTGGCGGATTTCGCTGATAAAATGTCATTCCCAGACACCTCAATAACAGAGATTTTTCTCAGAAATTTATCAAAATAATGGTAAACTTCATCTTTTGTGAACTTCTTTCTTGTTTTTCTGCCTGATTGCAAAGTAGCCGCCGTTTGAGCAAGTGCAAGCGATGAGGTAAACAACACTTCCTTCCGCCGTTTTGAAAAAATATAGTTAAGGGCATCAACGTCGTTTTTCTGGCAGGTACAATAGTTTACCAATACATTGGTGTCAATGTATAAGCGTATTGTTTTTTTATTTCTCATTGAGCACAAACGTTGAATTTCTTTCTTTCTGTTGCAGTTAAAGTATCAAGATTACGAGCCACATAATTGTGTTTTACTGCTGTGAGAAATTCAGCATAAGTCATTCCTGATTTTTTCAAAATCAGTTTAAATAGTTCATCTTTGCGTTGCTTTTCAGTCTTTTCCATAATTTTCATTATTGTCTTAAAACCGCGCAAATATACAACATTCCACGATGGTTGTCAATAGTAATCTACAAAAAGGTTGTCTTGCGATAGCCCGAGAAATCACAACATTTTCATTTGCAAGTATTGTTCTGACAATTACATACTATACCTCTCCCACTAACCCTCAGGAAAAAATCAAGGGTTTATTTGGTTGTAGATGTTTACTTCTCAATAATCTTATATGGAGGTATTTCTAACTCAATACTTCCATTTCCATTCTCTTTTTTTATTATAACTACAGGCATTTTTGATTTGAAATCTTTAAGAACATCTTCATCTTTAGGTTTTGCCACGAGAAAGTACGTGTCTGTTTCTGCATCTCTATCATAGGAATAAAATCCTTTTTGAGCCATTTGAATGAAACTCCACATATACATTGTTCTTGGCGGAAAGATTTTTAAATAGCCATCTTCAGACAAATATTTATATTGTTCTTTTACAATTTCATTTATTTTTTCTGTATCTCCTTCTTCATAATCTGTTTTTTCTGGTAGTCGTGCTACCTCTGATTGTAATTTTCTCAAAGTTTTTATCACATGTTCTGGTATTCTGCCACCGTTAGAAGCGAAATGACATGGTTTACCATTAACTATACCAAACCAATCTATATCGTTGGTTTGTTGATATTCTGTTGTTGTTATCATAATCCAAAAACTGCTTTACACGTATTACAATATTCAACTTCTCCTCCTGTCCTTGGTCTTAGGGCAATCGTAAATTCTAATTTCGAAAGTGAATTTGGAATTTGTTCTTTGCTCGCAAATAAACACAGACTTGCCGCGTGGTCTTCGGCACATGTTCTATCATACCATTTCCCATTGGATTTGTCTGCACGTGCATATACATCACTTACTACTTCATCTACTGCACTATGTAGATTCAAATTTTTAGTTCTACTATATTGATGTAAATGAGAACCTGCACTTCGGCCAAATCTTCGAAATGATCTGTACTTACAACCCACTATTACAGCAGGATAATCATAATCATCTTTTTGATTTTTGCAATTTACTATTCTATAATATTGTACATCACAGATTACTTTAGTACAATAATTTTGTAGATTCTTACACAGAATTCTATCATTCGTTCTCATAAATTATTTATTTTTTCCACTGTAATTTTTTCGATATTATTTGATTTAAACTCATACCGATTCCCAGAAGTATTTATCGGAAAACCATATTTAAGTCTTGTGTGCCAATCAAAGAATGTTTCTTCAAATGATTTAGTTTCAGATACTATTGAAAAAGATTTTTTTCTTGCATCATCGTCTACAAGTTTGTAATTATCTTCCCAAACTGGGCATTCTTTTAAAATATACTCCACAAAACTTTTCGACATAGTATAACTCTTTTCGTCTTGAAAATCAAAAGTAATTTTATTCATAACATTTTAATTTTTTAATTTATATAATTATTATTTATTTTACATCATACACAAGACGGACAGATCGCCCGTCGTTGCGGAAGTCGCTGTACGTGCCCCCGCAGTTGTTGCCGACGCACAGATAGCGCGCGAAGCTGCCGCCAGCCGAACTCGACCAATAGGAGCCGTAGGAACCAACGTAGTTCACGTCCGTTCCGTCACGGTAGCCAGCAGCAGGGAGAAACACCGCACCGTTCGCTTCCATCTTTGACCAATCGCTTGCCGAATAAGTGTTTTGGGCAAAACTGCCATATGTTTCACTTGTGAACGTTACACCTGTAGGTAATGTCCAGTCATCAGGCAACAAAACCAGACCCCCAACATTATTAACAGTGGCAAAGCCTTTCTTGCTTGAAGCATCCGCTCTAGTGTAGATCAAATATTCCCATTCCTCTTTTGTAAGCGTACGCCATTGTCCTGCTTGGTTTCCACCGTTGGAAATCTTGTTGTAAACGCCCCAGTCGGCATTGGCGTAACCGCCTGTTAAGTTGTTGTGGTAATCTCCGCCGGGATAATAGTCGCTGTATCTTGTGCTTGTGCTGTATGGTTGGTACGCGTTCGCTCCGCTGTTCCAACCTGAAGTTCCCCAGCCGAACAGGTCAATCCAACCGCTGTAAGTGGAAGAAATATTGGTATTGTCTCTGCCAATCACGTCGTATTGGTTCTCGGCGAAACGCCATATGCTGGTGCTTGCCTGATACTGCAAATTGCCCTGAGAAAAATAAACTCTCTTTGTCGCTGAAACGGAAAATTCCCCTTGAATTACTCCAACAAGTGTTGTGGTAAAAGAAACGACCGAGCCATAAGATGTTCCTTTTGAATTAATAGCATACGCACGAGCATAGTACGTCACATTTTTATTTAATTCTGTTATTTTAATTGAAAAACTTCCCGTTCCGCTACCAACAGCTTTTTTGCTATTAGAAATCGTTGGATTGGTACTTGTGCTATAGCAAACGCCCCGTTCGGTTACGGTTGCTCCGTTGTCATTGGTGATGTTACCGCCCAACGTTACCGAAGTATAACTAACATTCATAGCCGTTGTTGCCGCTACCGTAGGTGCGGTTATTTCTATGGTTGTAAAGTTTATGGTATTACCGTATGCAGTTCCTACGGAATTGGTGGCGTATGAGCGGATATAATATGTTGTGTTGTCGGTCAGGCCAGTAAAACTATAGTTGAAATTGCCCGTTCCGTTTCCTACGGTAATTTTGCCATCACTCAACGTAGGATTTGTGTTACTTGTGCTGTAGCAAAATCCTCGTTCTGTAACGGTTGCATCGCCGTCGGCAACCACTTTGGCTTTTGCCGTGGCAGTTGTGTACGACACATTTTCGGCATTGTACGTTTCCACTGTCGGTACGGTTAATGTGGTGAATGTCCGTTCTTCTCCATATACTGTTCCCACTGCGTTGGTGGCATACGCACGTACATAATAGACTACGCCGTCAGTCAAACCAGTTATCGTTCCTGAAAAGTTTTCGCCGTTGAGAGTTATTTTTTCATTTTCAATCGTTGGATTTGCACTATTGTTCCAACATAACCCCTTTTCTGTTATGTCTGTACCGCCATCACTTACAATAGTTCCACCGCAATCAACCGAAACATCGGTTACGTTGGCGGTGGCATTTGTTGTAATGGTAGGAAGCGTCCATGTCGTAAATGATACTTCGTCGCCGTAAGCAGTACCTACCGAGTTAATAGCATACGAACGTACATAGTAGGTTGTTCCCCATTGCAGTTCAGAAAGGGTTATGGAGAAATCTCCCAAACCATTTTCTGCCGTAGCAGTGACTTTTTCATTTTCAATTGTTGGTTGCGAAGTCGTGCTCCAACAGAATCCTTGTTCAGTAACATCGGCCCCTGCATTATCAAGTATGCTTCCACTGCAAACTACTGTTTCTTGGGTTACATTGGCAAATTCGGTTGCTTTCAGCACGGGTACGTTCAGCGTGGTAAAACTCAACTCTTCGCCATACGTTGTTCCTGCCGCGTTTGTAGCGTAAGCACGCACGTAATAGAGAGTTCCTGGTGTAAGTTTTGTCATTTCACTTTTGAAAGTACCTATGCCTACACTGTCAACCACCGAGGTAGAATCTTCAATAATAGGATTTTCGTGCGTACTCCAACAAAGACCACGTTGAGTAATGGTGGCGTTGCCGTCGTCGGTTATGTTGCCACCACAAACAGCCGAAATGCTTATCACTTCTTCAACCTCTAATGTTGAAAGTATCGGTTTATATGGCGTTGTAAAGGAATATTCCTCGCCGTAGATTGCCCCCGTGCTGTTCCACGCAAAAGCGCGCACGTAGTAGGTTGTGTTTTCCGACAAACCGTCCATCGTAACCGAGAACTTTCCCAATCCGCCGTTGTGGTGCGTCACGGTGTAGTCGTTCATAGTCGGTTCGGGCGAAGTGCTCCAGCACACACCTCGTTTTGAAATAGTTGGTGTTCCGTCGGATGTAATTTCACCCCCCGAAACGGCAGACCAGCCAGTTATTGACGTTACTTGTTTGGTTGTTATTTCCGTAGTATCGAACAACGGGTCTTTCTTGCAACCGATAACCACAATGGCGGCAACGGCAATTATTGCAACTATTATACTGCGTATCCTCATTATTTTTTATTTATAAAACAGCCAATACCAATTTTTGCTTCAAAGAAATTTGCGTCAAAGTTTGTGGCGTTCGAGACACCGCCCGAAAGAGCGAAGCCCTTTATGTTGCAGAGCAGCCCCGCTTCCCAATGCAGTCCGTGTTGCGAGGCGGTTTCGGCCTTGCACGAAGCCCATTCGCCCGAGGCAAGTTCGTAGAACACACCACGGTAACCGTAGCCCACTCCGCCATAAAGGTAGAGTGGTATATGAAGTCGGGCAACCGCACCTACCGATGCCGACAGATAAGTCGATGTTTTTGCTCCCGAATAAAACGGATATTCGCCGTTTATGCGACCTTGGGCGTCGGATTCGTATTCTCCCGAGAATCGGAATCCAAAATTGCTCATCACATTGGCGTACCAGCCAAACCTTTTTACGTGGCCATAGGTCAGCCCAAAACTATATTGAGGGCAAGAGGAATATGCTCCGTTCAACAAAAAGAAGTTTGATGTTGGAATGGTTGCAATCCATTCAGCTTTTTGTTTGGCTTTTTCTTCCGCTTGCAATTTTCTTTGTCGCTCAAGTTCCGCTCTTTCATTTGCTATGCGAACTTGTTCAAGACTATCGGCAACGAATTGTTCCCGTGCCAGCCGTTCTCTTTCAATCCGTTCCGCTTCTTCTTTCTCTTTACTTTGTCGTTCCAGTTCCGCCCTTTCATTTGCAATGCGAACTTGTTCAAGACTGTCGGCAACGAATTTTTCTCGTGCAAGACGCTCTTTTTCAAGCCGTTCTGCTTCTGCTTTCTCTTTTTCGGCACGTTCCTGTGCCTCTTTTTCTTCCTGTATTCTTTGCCACAACGGTTTATCGTCGTCTCCCTGATAAAGTGGTGTACTTGAATTTTCTTTCGAATCGTTTGTAATCACGTTGCGTGATGATTCCATAGGAGTAACAATGGTACGTCCGCCTTGTGCGTGTAGGAACGTAGGAAACAGAGCTAACGCAAACAAAAAAGGGATAAATCGTTTCATAATTTGATATGAGAAAAAGAGACACGGAATGAGCCGTGTCCCAATAAAAAAACTATATTTCAATTACTTTTTCTTGCCCGGCAATGCTATAGGCACTGCGGCTTTCTTTTCGTCTTGTTTTGGAGCAGAATTTTTCTCCACAATCCACAAATCGTCTTTCGAGGCGTTTCTAAAATTTTTGTACGAAGCGGGATAGCCAGTAACCTCAATTACTAAATAGCCGTTAGCGTCGGTTTGGATGTCAATAATCGGTGCAACCAGCACATCGGCCTTGTTTGCTTTCACGGCGTTGGCAATCACCGTTTCCTTCTCCTTGTCGGCAAGTGCTTTCGCTTCTGACGCAGTCATTTCGGAAATCACCGTGTTAATGCGTTCAGCGTAATTAACCCGTTTTTCCGACACAACCAAATCCGCAATCAGCGGAGCCGTTGCAACTGTCTGCGATGCTTGCACCGCACGATACTCCGAAAAACTGTAGGTTGTTTTTGTAGGTTTTGTTGATGCACAACCAATCAACAACATTGAGGAACATATCCCCACACCAATAATTTGAAAAATCTGTTTCATAAATACTTTATTTTAAAAGATTACTATTCAATTCAAATAAAAGCCCGCTTGCAGCATTTACCCCAAAGCAAATACCACATTCTTGCACGCAAAACAAAAATTTCCTTTGCATAGAAATTTGTTTTTTCTCTGCCGACTCCCAAGCAAAATTGATTACTGCTAAAAATAAAAAAGCGTGGAATCAGTATCTGTTACCCGTCCCGCTTTATGAGGCTCTCGCATTGCCCATCCAAGTATAAACGAGCAACGCCGAAGCCCACGCCGTTATGACAAGGATATGGCTATCCTATATATCATAACCCGTAGACATTCATCGTTGCAATGTTTAGACTTGGATTTAAGAAACTTGCGAGATTTCATAAAGCCTAAAACAAAGCGTCAGATAAACGCCTTCCTATATGTCCAAGCCCACCCAACCGCATAAAAAATGCTTCGGCATGAACTTGCGACAAATATAATGTTTTTTATGGTAAACAACTGTAAATGAAGAGAAAAATATACTTTCTTCTAAATTGTATCTTTTTACTTTGGTTTGAAATCGAATTCAATAACTATTCAAAATGCTGGAAAAGTTATTGAACTTGTAGAAAAATTCCCCTTATCGAAGATTTTCAAATTTCTGGTATTGTGAAATATTGAAAACAGAAGAGTCAACGGGATGGGATTTTATTTCTGTAACGCTAAATGTTGACTTTGGCGCACGAAGTAATGTTTTGTTTTCAATGAGCATAGGCAGCACACCACGCATTTTTGACTGAGGTAACGCCTTAAAAAACAAAAAGTGTTCTTCGAGCGTCATCGCTACTTGCGACATAGGTGTATAGAAATTGAAGTTGTCGCCAGTCACCCAATAGGTTATTTCTGTGTTTTCCTCAATATTCTTAACTCGCCACTGACTACATTTGTATCCTTTTATGTATTTGTAATTACCCGTATGCACAACTTGCATATTTTGCGTGTATTTGTCGGTAACAGGGAATGATTCCAAACGTGTATAAACTTGCTTATTTGGATTTATAACCATAACTGATTTGTCCTCCAAATTTACAATATAGGCTTTCATTGCGCGCTTATACTTATCATATTCATCAATGCGCACACAATCATCTTTTATCGTATAAACATAATATAAGGTATCGGAAAATGATGTTTTCACGTAACTCACCTCTCCTTCGAAATGTTCCTGCGAAAGAGCGATTACCGTATAAAAAAACATAACGCAAAGCAGATAAAATTTCCTCATAAAACCCTTATCAAATATGGATTACAAAGATAGTGTATTTTTTACAAAAAGCAAGCACTTTTTTTGGTTTAGAGGACTAAAATAAATGCTCAATGTTTAATGCTCAATGCTCAATTGCAGAAACAAAAAAAACGGCAAGAGTACTCTTGCCGTTTTTTTGTTTCTATATTAGGTTTTGTTATCGTACCAACGATACGCTACCGTATTTAACCTTCTTGCCGTTTCCAGCATCGAAACCTTGCCATACCTGTCCGTCGAGGAATGTGGCCTCCATCTTCCAGATATATACGTCGGACTGCATTGGCTTGCCGTCGTAGCATCCATCCCAATAGCCTACAAACATGCCGTCCTTCACTTCGTTCGAGAACCACAGCAGGTTGCCCCACTTGTCATATACTGAAATCTCGCAAGTCTGCAAATTGAAGCCTTTCGGTTGGAATGTACGTACCGCATGTGCCGGGTTCGTCGGCGAGAATGCCGTTGGAACGTACAGCGACGATGACAGGTTCACGAACACACATTCCGTGTAGCTGTCGGTACAACCAAAGTCGTTCGTAACCGTCAATATCGGACAGTTGTAACCGTAGAGGTAGCCTCCCTCGTGGATTGGGAAGTTTCTCTGGTTGAACGGAATAACCGTGTCGATTTCCGACGGGTCGGTGCCTTGATGGCCGAAGTTCCATGCCATTGTGTATTCTATTGGCATCGCAAGCGGTTCACCGTTGTCATCGGTCGTCCACAGGCTGTCCTGTACCGTGCTGTCCTTCAACTCTATCACGTTCGATGAGCCTGGCATTGTCCAATTGTAGTGGGCTATCGGAGCGGGCGCGATTTTTACTATCAACGTGTCGAAGCCCTCGCAGCCGGCCCATGTCTGTTCATACACCGTCAGGGTGTCAACGCCTGGTTCCAGCCAGTCGATGTAGCGTACCGAAGTTGACATTGCATCCTTCGAGTAGTTCAGGTTGTTGCCCGTCACTGTCCAGAAGTACTGGCTGTTCTCAGAATATTGCGTGTAGTAGGTCTCGCCCGTCGCACCCATACATACCGAGTCGCGGCCAAACAGCTTCGTGTGTGCGCCAGGTGCTACCACCAACGAAACGGTGTCAACTATACTCATACAGCCGAGAGAGTTCGTCTCATCCTCCTCGTCGAGGCTGTAGATGTTCAAGTCGTAGATTTCGAAACGGTATGTTCCCGTATCAAGAACCTGTCCTGGTTGGAATTTGTATTTCGGGCCGTGGAAATCCTCCGGCAACGTTCCGTCCAAGCTCTTCCATACCACGTGCTGGCTTCCCAATGCCTGCAAGTCCTTGATTTCCGAGCCTTGGCAGATAATCTTCGAGAACACGATTGGTTTACGGGCACGATCAATCAACTTGTAGTGCATAGAGATTGGCTCGCTCACACAGAAGATACCATCCGATACATATTTATATGTAGCTGAAATTGTGTAATCGGTTGCCTCTGTAACAATTCCATACGGTACGATAGTGTGATCAACACCATCGGTAACACCACGCATCACACCATCGGTTCTACCAGCATTCCACATCACTGTTGAAGCATCGTTGATTTCAGGGTTGAAGTTTTCTGCCTTAATTTCAGCAATGTCATCGTAAATACACAATGTGATATCATCACTGATAGTAAATGTAGGAGTTGGTATCACACGAAGTGTAACAGGAACTGTGTCACTAGTACATCCATTCTGAGTACGAGTCACATAGTATGTAACATCTGAGTTACCTACTTCGGATTGATGTGGAGTATGAGTGTAACCCTTGTCGATTTGCGTTGACATTAAGCTGTCAGACCACCACATATCAATACTCATATTAGTAGAAAGTGTTGGGAAAATGGTATCGCCCTGACAAATACTTGCACCAGTCACCTTAGGAGACTCAGGTTTAGCATACACATTGAATGAAATCAATTTTGTAGGACCTTCACAACCATTCACTGTTTGAGTAGCGAAGAATCTCTTGATACCTGCAGTCATAACGTCCTTGTCAACAGTATAGACATCAGCATATTCCTCGTTGAGCGATGTAGTTAAATCCGATGCATTGTACCATTTCACATTTGAAGCAGGCACAGTGTTATCAAGTGGATTCAACGCCTTCATTGTAACTGGTTCGTCGTATTCGCAGTTCAATTGTTTGTAGTCAACTTGTGGAGGCAGAGGCAATGGTTTAATCGTATAAACTACCGATGAAACGCCACCCATTTTCAAACTACTTTCGCAACCATTGACAGTTCTTGTAGCATAGTATGTATATTCGTCTGCCTCAGATTCCTTCGACAAATACGATACAGTATTCTTCGAAATAGGACGTGTAGCTTTATCATCAGAGTACCAATTGATTACATCGCCTTCTTCAAGGTTTACTGCCGTTACAGGCACATTACTTTCCTCGAAACAGATTTCTGCGCCTTCCAATTCTGGAGCATCAGGAATTGGCTTAATCGTATAGGTAGCAGATGCTTTCTCACTGTAACATCCATTTTCGTAACGAACCGCATAAATTGTATATTCATTTGGCTCACTGCCAGTTGGACTGAATGTCATCTGAACTGGAGAACCGTCAACGGCAGGAACGCCATACGCTCCTGGATCTTCCTCGAACCAGATTGCGCCAGAGCCCATACCATTGAATGTGGCTTTGAATGACAATTTATCCGTTTGACCATCACAAACCGCATCGGTAGCAGGAGTGATTGTAGGAGCAAGCGTTTCGTTGATTGTTACGGTTGTTTTAACCTTGCGGCCTTCACAACCTTCAGGATTTGTCAAGCCTTCCAACGGCAATGCGTTGTATTCTGATATATAATATGAATATACATTAGCCGTAGCAACTGCATCTTTTGGATCATATTTGCCATTTTCGTCAGCCGTTACAAAATCAGTTGCGTCGTTTGAAGTATAGAAGCGGAATTCAGATTTTGAACCATCGCGTTCGCTCCAATCGCCAGTTGTAGCTGTCATTACAGCAGCGCCACCAGCCACATCATATACGCAGGCTACAGGAGCATCTATGTTCACATTTGGAATAGGACAAGGAACCAAACGTACCAATGCTTCAGCTGCTTCTGAATAACAATCAGCAGAGCCATCGTATTGACGGGCATAATATGTTTTTTCTATTTCGCGGTCGTAAGGAAGACCTGTGCTCCACGTAGCGCCGTCGCCATTGTCATTCTTGTTTTTACGAACATCTGGTGTCATACCAGCTTCGTAGTCGAACCAATGGATTGACGCGCCATCTGCAACATCGGATGTGACTTTCACAACCACATCATTCGTCTGGCTTGTCATAGCGTAGAAGCCTTCGGTTGTTGGTTTTGGCAAATAGATAACTTTTATTGTACGTTCATTTTCGCCCTTACAACCTTTCACATCTTCCGCTTTAACGGTGATTGTATATTCATCAGTTTCTTGTGCTTGTTTCAACGTGTTGAAGTACGCATACGTTTCTGTTTGTGTAGAGAATGAATCATCGCTACCAGAAGTTGACCATTGCGTTGAAGCGATAGCATTCGAAACGCCTTGGCCGTTGTTACCTGGAGTTACCACAACGCGTACACGTGAATCACCGTCGGTAAAACATACTGATGCAGGGTCCTCAGCATTGAATGTCACAACAGGATTGCTGTGAACTGTTGAAGTCACCTCACGAGGAGCAGACCAGCAATAATCCTGACCTTTGTCATAGTATGCATAGTAGCGAACATAATATGTTGTTACTCCTGCACTTGCAACATCAGATTGGCTGTAAGTTGATTCAGCGCCTTCCTCTCCTGGAATTTCGTTCAAAACATCAGCGGAAGCTGACCAACTCCATTTAGTAGGAGTAGCACCAGCATTCGCAGTTGCTCCCATACCATCGGCAAAAGCTATGCCTTCGCAGGTTTCGGCATCGGTAACTGTTTCAACCGTCCACGGACAGTCAACAATCATAACCTCTTGTTTCTTTCGTTCGCTCACACAACCATTAACTGTTTGCGAAACATATAATTCAATTCCTTCACCTTCAGTTTGTTCCGCTGGGTTGATAATTGACTCATCAACTGTCCAAGGATTAGCATTGTCGCTCAATTCATTACGAGATGTTTCAGTACGATACCAACTAACAACCGTAGGAATTTGAAGACCTGTGCCGTTTTCTATATTTCCAGCCTCCAAAACAACTGGGATAGGATTAGAAGTCATTCCAACGTATTTTTCAGTTGTTGGAATTTCGGCATATTCTACCGTGAATGCACGTTCAGCAGTGTTTTTACAGCCATTGCCGTCGGTATATTCAAAGTGGGCAGTATAGTTGCCATCGGCTGGTTCACCGTTGTCTTTGCTGAGCGTTGGGTTGATGATACCAGAATTTTCGTCAATCAACGATGCCAATTCTGTTACCGACCACTGACCGCCTTCGGCACGAACGCCGTTAGCAGTAGCTGTTGCCATAAAGTCACCACCATCGTAGCACAATATGCCAATTTCACCGCCGTTCTGCGAAGTTCCAATCAAATCAACAGCCACAACTGGCAACGCATTAACGGTTACAGTAACAGTTTTTTCAGGACTCCAACATTCAGCCTGACTCATTTTTTCAGCAGCCTTGTAGCTTACCTTGAATGTGGTTACCGTAGTTTCCGTAACCTCATTTGCCAATGCTGTGGCGTACGAACTATTGGTGTTTTCATCCTGGGTTCCTGCCGTGGCGTTAACCCAACGCCATCCTGTTACGCCCGCAGCTGTGGCATTTGACAAATCGCCAGGAGTTGCCTCAAGATTTGGCAATGCATCTTCGCTACAGATTACTATATTGTCAACATCAGGCGCTGCCCACGGACATTCTGCCAATATCAATTTAACCTCGGCTGGCTCGCTTTCGCAGCTCAAATCGTTGGAAACAACCTTTGTGCGGGTTACCCAATAACTTACATCGTACGTTTCGAGACCGGCAACCGTCGCTGTCATATCGCCAAC
>DFGI01000023.1 GCA_002371705.1 Bacteroidales bacterium UBA3754 | reverse complement strand
CTACATATGCTTGAATTTCTGTTGAACCTTTAGACACACCTGTCACATATCCGTTTTGTACAGTAGCAACACTTTGTTTTGACGAATACCATTCTGCATCTCCACCATACACGCTTCCATCACTATTCTTCAATACCAGCAATTTACCGCCATTTACAGACAACTCATATTGGGATTCATCAAATTTGTACTGAGGTTCGAACTTAGTAAATTCAAGTTTCGTAGCACAGAGACGAGATTCTTCGTTTTCGCCTGTAAGTGCAACCATAAAATTATAATTTGGTGTTGACGATGCAGTTGCTTGAATTGTCAACATTGTCGCATAGGTGAATGGTACACCTGCTTGAACAGCAATTTCGCCCATTCCTGTAGCTTGAGCAGGTTCTTCCGAAGAGAAGTCGCCACAAGTCACAATAACCGCACCATCAAAATCAGTTGTTCCTTCCAGTTCAACTCTATAGGTTTCGCCAGCCGCAATTTCAGATGTTGACTTAACTGTGAAATAAGCATTATCATCAGTTACTGTGTAAATCGTACCGTTGCAATTGAAATCACTTACCGAAACCATCGCTGTGGCAACAACTTTTCCGTTAACCTTAGCTTCAATCTTTGCTTGACCTTCACTCAATGCAGTAACGTTGCCATCTTCAACACTTACACATGCATTTGCCGAAGCTCCAGTCATATCAATAACGTTCCATTCAACATAGTTTCTCGTATATGGTTCGCCATCTCCCATTAGAACAATATTTTTAGTCTTACCAACAAACATATTGAACTTTGGTTCAGAGATTGCAAACGACTGAATCTGTCTTTCTATAGAATAATCAGATAGGCAGAGATGTGATATTTCCTCAGGGTCAACGCCGTCACGTCTTATCATCATTCCGAAAGACATAGTTTCATCTATTTCTTGATTTACAACAGTGAATGTTCCATCAAAATTAAATGTTTCTCCTTTTACTACTGAGTAAGTCTGTTCGTCAGCAGCTGCAAAGGAATCATATACTTCTTCCAAAGAAAGAACTATTGTACCAGTGAAATCGGCAACACCTTCAACGTGATAAGCAAAAACATTACCTACTGCAACTTCTTCGTATAAAGACTCCAATTGTGCAGCATCTTCACCACCTAATGTAAGTTCATAACCATTACATTCTAAATCATCACTTTGTTTTGAGAACGCAAATTCCGACTCACAAATTTGTATCAACGATGACGTTGGCACAAAATCAGGTGAATGATGAGGGACAAAGAATTCTAATACACATTCTGGTTTCGCAGAAGTTGGAGAAACAATTTCCATACTTTCGTTAACTGAGAATGCCTGATTAGCAGCGACATTAAATTCCACTGTACCAAGTGTGGTATATGAACCATCAAACTTGTCAACCAACGAAATTTGAACAGGACCACTAAAGTTTGCAACACCGGCAAACGTTAAGTTGAATGTTTCTTCGCCAGAAATTTCTTCATCTACAGGTACCGAATATGGTATGAACTCTGTGGTTGTTCCAAATGAAAGAAGTGTGTTATCACATTCCATTGGTTTGTCGGCAACTTCGAACTCGCCAATAAGACTGCTTGAACATCCATTTTCATTCGTACCAGTAAGAACTACTCTAACCGTTCCTGTTTCTTCGAACGTAACAGTAGGACAACAAGAAGTGTAGCCATTCAGTTGTTCAAGTCCTTCGGCTGACCACAAATAGGTCAAACCTTCTTGTACAGCAATGTTCGGAGACCATGTCCCGCCAACAACACGTTGGTCAAAGTCAGGAAGATCAAATGATGGCATCCAAGGATTATAATTTACCGTAACATTGAATTCTGTTTTGTATTCATCATTATCATATACTCTAAATGTATATGTGCCAGATCCCAAAATCAATCCACTTACGTCGAAAAACGCAGCATCGTTGTTGTCGTTATATTCTGGGAAATATGTATTGTCTTGCTCATCGCGAACTGTTACCGTTCTGCCATAAATACTGCGGTCAGCGGAGATTATGGCAACCACATCTTCTTGGTCTTGACACATTTCAACATCAGCAACCGTGTAGTTAACCACAACTGGTACCACAGCAAGTCTGGCTGTGGCAACCACAAGACCGTTTACAACTGCCTGTATTTCGTATGTGCCATCTACTTCATTGTCATATACCGAATTAGCATCGATAGTTACATCACCATCGCTTTTCAATGTATAATCACTATACGGTTCGCCATCGTAATTCAGTGTAAATTGAATGCCGTCCGCATCACCAATTTCAATTGTATCAACCTCAGGTGATAAACTAAACAATGATCTGTCGAATGGAACGACATAGATTGTCTTCGATGTCAATTCACTTGAGCAGCCATTTTGGTGAGTCTGTGCCTCAAATGTATATGTTCCTGTCTCAGCGAATGTAAATTTCATTTTACTCTTGTTACACTCTTGTGTGTCAGGATTTACCCATTCAAGACATTCACCAGTGATGTTTTCATCATCGTAATACCAAGAGAATGACGCACCTGAACCACATGATGTACAAAGATCTAATGTTTCAAGACAAGACACTTCGAGAGTAATTTCTTGCGATTCCGCAAAATTTACAACAGTGTCAACTTGATCGTACATATCAATATTTGCCTGCAAATAGCCATAACCGTAGGCATTTACGTTTTCAACAACAATTGTCGTGTCGTTGATTCCATCATTGTCATCGTCGGTGATTGTTATCAATTGGAATCCTTGACGACCTGCGTACGGATAATCAAATTCTATCGATGCTTCCTTTCCATAAACATCTACTTGAATGTTCGATGCCCATTCGTGGTTAACCGTCAATGATTCTGGAATATCCTTGTTAGATGTTACCGTGAAAGCAACGTGGCCGCCATCTTTTCCATGGCACCAAGTAACTTCGTCAGGAACAATATATTTTTGTTCGCCTTCGACAATTGTAAAACGGCAGGTATCGCTATTGCCGACACAACCCGTTACCGCATCTTCAACAGAAAGTACAACCCAAGCAGGGCCAGCAGTTTCGAAGGTTATAGATTGAGTTGCACTACTTGCATCGTCGAATGAGATTGCATCGGAAGACCACATATAATTATATGTAGCACCTTCGGCCATTGGAGCGGAAACGTTCCATGTTTCGTCCACAACAGCTTCGTCACTTGTAGGACAGCTGAATGTAGCACGTGGAGGCATATTTACAACTACGGTAAACATACCAACAGTTTGACCATCAGAAGTAATATAGTAATTTCCGCTTTGTAATTTTGAATATTCAATTTTTGCATAATCCCCGATTACACTAGCTTCAATAGGTTCGCCTTCACTACCCTGTACGCCAAATGTTTTTGGATTTATCTCATCATCAGAGTAGATTACAACATTACCAGCCGCACCATAGCAGAATATGGTATCGGTTGCCCAATACGAAACTGATTTTTCAATATTTAATGTACAATATGCTGTTTCCTTTTTATCCGCATCGTAATTATATGTCGAAGTGCAGGAAATTGTAACTTCACCAGGCGCTACAAACGTTACATTACCAAGTTGGTCAACAGTAGCAATTGATTCATTGTCTGAAGACCACGCAAATGTATGATACGTAATGTCGCACCATTCATTTATCTGCAATTCATAGCTTCCATCTTCAAATTTCAACGGTTCTGTAGGACACACCAATTCCAAAGGTCGTTCCAAGAATTGAACCATCACGCCATTGGATGGGTGGTATGTCGTGCCATTATATACAAGCGTTGCGCCTATAATAGAGCCACTTGCGCCTGGCAACGCCTTAACATACGTACAATTAGGATTTTCAGGGTCTGGTATAAATTGAACTTCACCTTCTCCATAGCCAAATGTTATTGCGCAATTTGCAATATCAAAGTTTGGATCGTCGGCTTCCACATGCAAACAAACCTGAACGCTGTCGCCTATCATTACAGATAATTCCGTTTCTTCGAACCACGCGCGTACAGCTGGGCGCAATGTCACGTTAGCATCGGGCGACAACACAATTGAATGTCCGCCGTATTCCCAACTAAAATCCAATGCTGTTGCCGTGTAACCATCAGGCAAGTATTTGCGTATTTCATTAAGAACCGTAGTTGTATCTGTTGATGCAGTAATAAGCGTTGAGCCATTCAACACAACCTGCGATGTAGCATCTATATTTAACGAGAAACCTTCGTCACATCCGAAATAAGCGGAATCCTGAACTTCCAATGTTCCATTATTGGAAATAGAAACATTTTCCGCATTCCAGAAAAACGATGTACGACCTGCAATACTTGGAATACTATTCACAGTAGCATTATCTATTTGAAGAGTACTTGAAGAATTTGTATTTTCGCCATCTATCATACCATTAAACGTACCATTCGAAATTGTTAACGACTGTCTCGCACTCAATGATTTTATGGTAGCTGTATATCCATTCAAGTCCAAAGTGAGATTTTTACTTGCAGAGACATATCTATTTTCTTCAACATCTTTAAGGAGTGTGATGCCAGCATAATCGTTCTCTATTGCGTTTAACGCATCACTCAAAGATTCATAATATGTATTAGAATAGGTGTCCTTGCACGCATACATCTCAGGATTAATAATATTTAAAGCAAGTTCAGTTCCAGTTCCACAAGTATTAGAACAAGTGATTCGATAATCTTCGCTTGCTTCGGAGAATGTTACTGTAAACGAAGTACCCTTGAAAGAATCAGCGGAATAAGAACCCTCATCGGCAGGAGAGTTATAGTCACCTCCATACATTTCAACTGCCCAAGTGTACGTCATATCCGCAGTAGGATTTGTAATCGTATATGTAATAGCTTCATTCAGTACGCCTGTCTCAGGACCTTGAACACTAAAATCCGAATCAGAGCCAACAATGGTCAATGTTGAGGAACACAAGAGGTTTGTATTAGTTTCGTCCCAAACTTCCACATCATATGTGCCAGCAGGAATACCACTCAGTTCAAAATAGATTTTATCGCCGTCGGTACGATCGGTGGCATAAGTGGAATTGCCATTAACCACATTAACCACAAGATTGTATGAACCTCCATCAAGTTCTTCTGAAGCAGTTACTTCAAAATCACCTTCGCTATCTTCATTATAGCAGAATGATTGAGGTTCAGCAAAATAGGTAATATCTTGCTGAGTTTCCTCAACAACTGTAAATGTACCCCACGTGTCTTCGTTCGAACACTCAGGAGAGCCATAATAACCTGTACACTTAACTGTATATGTGCCAGCTTTTGAGAATGTAATATATGCCATTTGACCAGCTGTTCTTACTGTATAGTCTTGTTCATCAGTATCTACAATAGACCATACATACGTCGCACTTTCTTCATACCGTTCATTCATAAACTGCAGTGGCTGACCAACAACAAAAGTAGAGTTCCAATTTGCCACTAGGACAGATGGACCCTCCGAAGTAATGGTAATGCTTGAACTGCCAATTTGGTTGCTTTGGCTATCAGTAATTTTTACAGAATACGCTCCCTCTGTCCAAGCAAATTCTGAAATGTTAAAAATAACCTCGTTACCGCTCACCGTACCCATAATACTGTGCGAATTATCAAGGTCTTCCATATAGAACTTGTCACTAGACGATATCTGCGAAGTTGCCTTTATACGGAAATCCCAATTAGAACCATTGATACAATAGGTTACATATTCAGGAATAGTTTCGAAAGCCGATTGTGAAGAAGAACCGCCGTCAACCGTAACATTATATGTTGCTTCAGAAGAAGAACAGTCGTTTAGTTCAGTGTGGCAGCTAATTATATATGTACCGCCAGCATTGAATTTTATAGTAGTCCTTTGAGAATTGAAACCGTCAACAAATTCGTAGATTGGACTCACTGGAGAATCAGGAACGGTCATCATACCCCACATATACGTAACGTCCGAAGTATTTGAGCTTGCCGAGAACACATATTGTTCGCCAGCCGAAAAAGTTGTTTGCGTAGATGTAATTGTAGGAGCTTCTGGAGCTTCGGCAACTGTAATTACTGAAGTAGCAACCGTCGTGTTGTTATTGGTAACATCAATAACAGTTGCATTGTACGTGTCGGCAGTTGTCAAACCGCTTAAATCAAATACATAATTATTGCCTTTCGAATATCCAGTAAATGTTTGCTGATTTATTCTCAGCTCAAGTACAGAAGTTATATCATCAGAAGCCGTGACGCTGTAAATCATATTACTTCCTGAACAAAGCGTTGCTGGTTCGGCAGTGTAGGTTATTTGCTGAGAAGAACCAGCTTGAACGGTAATCTGAAGTTCCGATTCGCTCGAACAACCATTTGAAGTTTCCACAACTTTTATGATGTAATCGCCAGCTTCAGTGAATTTTATAGATGTAGTCTGATCTGACGTACTTCCAACAAATTCATAACCTGTTGAGTTTTTTGAAGAAACAATCCATTCGTACTCATCAAGACTCGATCCATTGGCAGCGAACGAGTACGATTCACCAACCATATAGTTACCGCCCGTAACACCAGAAACGGTAATCGTTGGTGCAGAAGGCGGAGCTGTAACAGTCATTGTTGTAGTAGCAATGTTTTCGTTTTGTGGATTCCTAAAAACCACATCATACGTACCTGCTTCAGAATTACCAAGTGGGACGAAGAACACAAGATCAGTACCGCCAGTTGAGACTTCATAAACAGTAAATTCATTAACCCAAATCTGATATGTTCCCTGTTCAGCTTCGCCACCTGAGACAAACACATGAACCTCATAATAGTTACCATCGGCACAAACCGAAATTGGATCGACCGAGTAGGTAAGTTGTGGTGTTCCCGTTCCGTCAGTAACTTCTACCTCATACGTACCCGCTTCGCTGGTTGCTTGACCATCATATACGGTACAACTTAACACATACGTACCTGGAACTGTAAACTTCACCTTGAACACATTCGACATATGAGAACCTTCAAGTTCTTCGTATCCCGTCGTAGGAGAAACAGTCCATCCAAACGATGAGCCACTGATTGCAGTAGCTTGAAATTGATACTCCTGATCAATCGTGAACGAAGTTTCACCATTCAACGGAGCAATTGTTGGAGCTGCAGGTTGTGCCATAGCAAACACCACGGAAAACCCCATTACTAAACTTAATATAAACTTTCTCATACGCGTATATTTTACGTTATACATATATATTACAAACCATACTCTGCCCAATAAGGCAAATTAGGTTACAATAATACAATTTATTTTTAATTGTTGATTATTTTTTAATAAAATTTTCGTATGGCGTAATACTCTGATTTTCAAACGCTTGAAAGTTGTGTTGAAAACTTTTATCGGATTTTTGAAGAGATTCCTCGCTACGCTCGGAATGACGGGCAATGTATAAAAAAGGGAAGTGGAAGGCGGTTACTCCGCCTTCCACTTCTTTTTCCCTAACCTCCAAATCGTCATTCCGACCAAAGGGAGGAATCTGTATACATTATAATAATGTATTACTTTATAACTTTAATCGTCTTTGCCATTTCTCCAACGGAAATCTTTACGGTATATATTCCTTGCGTAAAGCTTTCAGCTGGAATGTCAACCAATGCTTTGGCAACATCGCCAGTTTGGGTACAAGCCACACGTTGGCCATCGGCGGAGAACACTTCCACAATATAATTATTGTATGTCTGCGATGCTATTGCAACATGGATTTTGTCGGTTACAACTGTTGGATACACAGCCACGTCGGCTGGAAATGCAATCGCATCAATTCCATCAGAGGTTTCGTTTTCAACCTCGGCAATATTACTAATTGCAATTGAGAATGGTCCAGATTCAGCCTTATTTTCCTGAAGTTCAATAAGATTGCCATCCTTATCATTCACTGCATTTTCGTAAACAGTTTTGTCAAGTTCAAAAGCAACACGAATCATATCACCTTTTTGGAATTTACCGTCCACATCGGTCCAACCAATGTAATCATCTTCGGTATCGAACGACGCCAATGTTTCGTAGCGGGAACCGTCTTCAGTAACGCCGTCGGCTGGAATACGCCACAAATAGCAACCTTTCACATTGCCTTCGCGTGGCGATTGATATGTCCACCAATGAAGGGCGATGGTGCCATCAACCTTATCAGGTTTTTGCAAGAACGAAGAACGATAGATGCCGCTTTGTGCCTCGTTATTACAACCATCAGTGGTTACAAGACGATACTTGTATGCACGTTGTTCGTAGTTAGTTGCTTCATCAACCACAATACCAAAATCTTCGAACAAAACAGGTTCGCCAACTTGTTCCCACACATCGTTGGTAATAAGTCGCTCAACACGGTAATTTTTCGTGTTCACATCAGCAGTACGTTCCCACGCAACAATTATGTTTTTGCTTGTCTCACTGTACGTTACAACACCAATTTCTTCCTTGAATGGATATGTGAATGTAACATTGATAGTATCGAAACTTTCGCAGAAATTGTTGTCGGTGATTTTCACCGTAACGTAAGCCGAAGAATCAAGCGAGAAGAATTGTTCATCGGAAGAAACCAACTCATCGTTGTATTTCTTTACGTTCCAATCATATACATAGCCTGCGCCAGCATCAAGTTTCAGAATTTGTTTGTCGCAAACGGTTCTGTCGCCGCCCAAATCAAGCGGAGGCAATTCGTTCACTTTCGTAATATTGAACGTTGCAGAACTTTCGCAACCAAGATCGTCAACAGTTGAAACGGAATATTCAGCTACAGCCGCAGGAATTTTGATTGACGGAGTTGCATCGCCCGTGTTCCATGAATACGAAACATATTCGTCGAATTCGGCACTCAACTCGAATGTAGTTCCCGCGCACATTACTGAATCAGCAGGAAGCGAAACAGGAACAGAAACGCGTACATCAACTGTATCGACCAAGGTAGCAAGACCTTTTTTCATCGTCAAATAATATCTTGTGGTTTCCAATGGATTGACTGTGATTGATTTAGCAGTTTCCCCCGTGCTCCACAAATAGGAATCCACACCAGATGTAGCTTCCAATTCAACCGATTCGCCAATACAGATGGCTGGATTCCGTTCAATGTTACCATACATTGCGATTTCAGCATTTTTCGCCAAAGTTTCGTCTGCCCCGTACATTACCGTGAATGTAACATCGTAATAGCCTGTGGTGTCGAAAGTTAGATATTGTATCAAATCATTTGGATTTTCAAGCTCAAGACCTTCAACTTCCCACAAAGCGGAGCAGTTTGTTCCGTAGAACGTACCAATCAACGTGATGGTTTCGCCTGGTGTGCCATAGTAGCGCGAAGTGTAGATGCTCACCTGCGGTTTGCCGTACCAACCAAAATCCTGTTCTTCGAGACTCGTTTTCGTTTCACGGAAGAAAGTAACATCAGCGGAAGTTGTCAAACCTCCTTGGTCCATAGCGGTGAACGTAACTACTTCGGCACCACGCCAGTATTCGTTCAAACTTGAAAATTCGGCAATCGAGCCAGTAATTTTCACGCTCACATTTTCCGAAGTTGATGCCGACCAGAAAATTGACGATGGCGAAGTGTAATCGTCGGTAACATATTGTGACAAATCAATATACGTGAACAACATTGTGTCGTTTTCGTATTGTTGTGGAATTTCGCCAATTACAGGAGCTTGATTTTCAGATGCCTGAACAGTAACAGTAATAGCAGCTTCGGTTTCAAGACCTTGCGCATCGGAGAACCAAACTGTGATAACATCTTCGCCCGACCAGTCGTCTTCCAACGGATAGATACGCAAAGCTGTGTTTTTCACCTTCTTCACAAGCAAGTTCTCGCCTTCCTCGTAGTTGAATCCAAGTTCCGCCGATGGCGTGTAGTCGTCGATAGCCATATCGGCAATCACCACCTGCGTATATTTTCCGAACGGAACGGTGATAGCATTCATCACAATTTCAGGAGCAGCGTTTGGCTTTTCTATCACATTTACATCAACAACGCGTGAAGATGTAAGTTTAACTTCCTCTGCACCAACCTTTTCAATCTCAGTTACCGTCAGTTTCACTTTTGTCATGCCAATAAATTCAGCATCTTTCAACGAAAACACAGCGGTATCTCCGTCGATTTTTGTTGAAATATATTCATTTTCAGACAATTCAATTTGTAAATTTTCATATTTGCAGTTGTCATCGAAAATATAATTTTTTAGACTGACTTTTGCCACACCATCAGGTTGCTGCAACGATATTGTTGGTATCAAATTAATAGTTGGAGCAACAGAATTTGTAACATACACAACCACATAGCCGATTTTTGAGCCATACGAGACAGTGAGAATCGTAGCCCCTGCCTTTTTACCTGTCAACACGCCTGAACGAGTTACATCGGCAACATCGCCATCGAGGATTGTCCAATGTAAATCGTTGGCTTTTATTGTTGTAGGCGCAACTTTACAAGGAATTGTAACTGTTTCACCATTTTTCAGATATACTGTATCAGGGACTTGGATTTTCACAATTTCCTCCTGGCTTGAAGTTACATACACAAGCGTTTGAGCCTGCAAGCCTTCGCGTGTGGAAGCAGTCACAATAGAAGTTCCCACTGATTTTCCAAAAATTCGACCATCAGCCTGTACCGAAATGTAGTCGTCGTCCTTTTCCATAAACTCAACATCAGTGTAGCTCGCGTTCGATGGAACCACAGTTGCGCTCAATGTAGTGTCGGCACCAACTTTTATAGTGATTTGTTTCGGCATCGAAACATCTTTTGCTGGGATGAATGGTTTAATGTGCAGATACATAGTATCTTTCAACAAATTATTGTCATCGGCTATAACATACACCTGAACATCGCCTGGTGCGAGAGCCACCAACATTTTGTCGGTGATTTCCGCCATATCGGGGTTCGAGCATTCCACGTGGTACGACGACGAAGCTGTTTCTGAGTGGACAATTGCATCAACCACCATATGTTCGCCTTCAATCATTTCGTATTCCTGATGTTCAGCCACAATTTCCTCTATATTTTTCTTCACAGTAACTATGCACGAAGCGGAATATGTTTTTTCTATTCCTGTTTCAGCATCGGCGTATTTCACAGAATATGTCACAACGGCCTGTCCTTCCGATTTAGCAGAAACAACGCCATTTTCAACGGAAGCGACCGCATCTTTGTCAACCGACCATACTGGGCTTTCAGTTGGTTCAAAATCAGCAAGTTGGGGAATCAATTCAACAGACTCTCCTTCATAGATGGAAACCGCGCGTTGTGCAAACGAAATCGAAGGAACTTTCTTAACCTTCAACGATTTTTGAGCTGCATTCACACAACCGTTGTCGGATTGAGCAACCACAGAAATCAAGAAAGTACCCGTACCATAGAATGTTTTTGAAGCAGAAGTGCCTTTTGCAAACGAAGATTCACCCATAAACCATTCGTATGAGCATTCTGTTTCGGACGTTGCAGTAAATTCGCAAGAAGTCTGTTGATAAATAGCCGCAACCGAAGGAGCTATAGAAACTTCGGGAAGTGGATTCACCACAACCGTGATAGGAATTCTCGCACTTTCCTTTCCGTCGATAAATTGTGATACATTATATATATATGTACCAGCAATTTCGGTAGATGGAGTTGGTGCACCGTCCAATTTTTCCTTTCCATTGTACCAATTCAACGAAGCATTTTCAGAGGCAACCGCCGAAAGTTGTTCCGCATCATCGCCCAAGCAATATTCGTACGAAGTAGTTGCTACCGTTGGCGTTTCAACCGCGCTACCAACAAAGATTTCGCGGATTTGCGTATCGGAACAGCCATTTGTGGCGGTTGTAACAAGTGTAACATTATGTTCACCTACCTCGAGCGTAACTACTTTGGATGATTCTTGGGAAACAGAGGTACCATTTACAAACCATTCGAACGAGCAATCAGGAAGACTTTCGAGGTTTCCAACAAAAGCTGACAATGCAACATCGTCACCTTCGGTGGCTGATTCAGGAACATCACACGAAACAGCTGGTTTTTCCTTAATCACCACAGAAATAGTAACCATAGCGCCCTCCAAACCATCAACAACCTGTGAAACAGCAAGTTGTGTTTCATGTACATACGACGTGTTTGGCGTTGTTGTACCATAATATTCAGTATATACGCCATCTTTCTGTTCATACCATTTCAACGTAGCGCCTTCCGCGGGTGTAATATCTGCCACAATATCGGTAGCCTCCGCCATTTGACAATATTCATAGTTTGTTTTTGCAACCGTAGGAACACCAACTTTCGACGACGGCACAACCACAATCTCACACGTATCGGTGAAGCGATATGTTTCATTTCCATCGGAATAAGTAAGATTCATCACCAACGAATCAACGCCCACCTTTACACCAGTAACGCTACACGAAGCATTTTCGGTATTTTGCAAGAACGAAGATGTTCCGTTGTACTCTTTCATCGTAAACGCCAAGTTTGCAAAATTGTCAATATTCACATATTGCGGCAAGATTTCGATTGTTTCGCCAAGTTCCACAGAATACGATTTTTCATCGAAAAAAGCAAGAGGTGTTTCGCCGCTTGGTTGTTTCTGACTATATGAAACATCAAATTCACTCAACGTAAATTCCACATCGTTTTCAATACCATATTTGGTCCCGTTTGAAGGATAAAACTCCAAAACCAAATCGGGCGTGCTGAACAACACCTCATTATTATTTTTGATTTTGTTGATTTCCAGTGTTTTAGTAAATTCAAATTCTTCACCTTCGGTAATCGCAATACCCCTTTCGAAATCACTCATTACGCCCCAGTTGTCCACTTCTTTACGTTGGTCAACAAGAACCAAATCCAATATACCCGTCACATTGGAAACACCTTTTATATGGATTGTGAACAAATCGCCTTCGCTTGCAGTCCATGTAGATGACAATCCCGATTCAAAAGCTTCGAGTGCGGCGGGTATTTTTTTCGTGTTGCAATATTGCCAACAATCGCTCGAGTCTTTTATTTCTTTGTCTAAGTCATTCGGTTCCTTCAAATCATTTCCATACGTATTCCATGTAAAAACAACGTTTGGTTTCCCGCTCACAGTCACCTGTAATTCATTTTCGCGAACCAACATTGCTCCTGCCTCATATTCTTCCACATCAGTCAGCAATTTTCCTAACGACGAAACGGTAATAGTGGCAGTACCAGGTGCCACCGCAGTTACGACACCATTTTCATCAACCGAAGCAATTTCAGGATTTGAACTCACAAATGATGGATATTCATCACTTGTAGTTGCCTCAAACATACTATACAAAACCATCGACGCAACATCGCTTGTCTCACCCACCGCCAAATCCAATGAAGTTTCCTCCAAATACATATCAATCATAGTTGCCACCGACAACTCGCCGACATTTAACATTACAGTTTCCACATCTTCGTAAACGCCCCATGCGTGGAATACCATGGCATATTTTCCTTCTTCCGGAGTTTCCCCTAATTGCTTAACGAAAATTTTTGCCTCTGTGGTAATCGCATCGTCAGGGGTAACATCTTCTCCCAAAACTTTATACACAGGATTTACTTCCACCCACCAACCATTGGTTTCTGATCTATCTACGATATTTACCTGTATTTTCCCGATTTGGGTATTTGTTGTAAGATTTTTAAAGTCAACAATATACGCCGTATTTAATGTAGGAATGAAATCATTGAGGGATAATTCTCCTTGAAAATATGGTTCACCATTATCGGCGACTTCTTTTTGCATTTCAATAGAAACTTGCGAAAACGATGTTATTGCCAGAAATGCACACACACAAAGGGATAGAATTCTTTTCATATAAATACGTTTTTAAATTGTCAATAAAAATCTAATCATATAAGACACATAACACAACCTACAAATATAAAAAATTTCCCATAACAAATTCACTGCATTCTCAATTATTTTTCCAAACGACTTAGTGTATTTTTTACACTAAGTATTTTGAAGCAAAAAAATTCCGATTCATGCGAACAGAATCGGATGTTTTACGTATAGACTCAACTGATATGCAAAAGGTTACAAATCAATTCAAACTTATGGGTTATATAAAAGAAACTCGCTTTACTTTCTTTTATACCACATCTGTCACCAAACGGAACATATTCACTTTTTATTTTTGTTGTCAGGAATAACAAACCCTACTGGTTTCCGTGGTTTCTTAACTGTTTGCGTTAACGAATTGACCTTCATACTTAATTCCGTCATGGAATCGGTTAAAGCATCTAACTGACCTTGCATCAGCTCGTTGCAATCGTTCTGGTCGTGAAGAATTTCCTCAATGTATGCTTTTTGATTTTGTAGTTCTAAACGGAGATTTTCTATCTGTAACGTGTTTTCCGACAAGTTTACAATTCGTTCACGCATTTCTACGAATGCTCGCATAATGTTCACACTCATAATTGTTGCAATAGGACTGCGTAACACAGCTGAAAGCATAGCTACACCTTGTTCCGTAAATGCAAACATTTCCGAAGCCCCCACATTATATCGGATAGGTATCACATTTTGTGACACCCCGCTGGATATCAACGAATTACTCTCGTCTTTTGTTAATCGAAACATAAAATCTTCGGGAAATCTATCTGGATTTCTTCTAACGGCTTGTTTTAAGACCCTATTCTCAACTTGATAAAGCAAAGCCAAATCCTTGTCTATCATCACATTTTTTCCTCGGACATTGTATATTCTCGTCCGAATTGTTGCCAAATCTGCAACGATTGGTAATTGTTCGTTTTTCATTTTGATACATTTGTGTGTTGCAAATATACGTATCTAAGACATTTCTCCAAGCTCTTTCTAAAATATGGATTAGCAAAAAATAAAAAAGGGAATCAAAGACTCTCTTTTTTAAGGAATTCCGCGCCGTAGCCAGAACTCCGCTCGAATTTAATCGGCGTCTGCCCACGTGTTTCTAAACTTTCGTCTTCATTTTTCACCTAGGACGAGGCAAATATACGACTTCCTTTCTCGTTTGTCAATATTTTACCGCACAAAAAAGGCCACCACTTTCGTGGCAGCCCCTGAAACTCGATTTACTTCTTTCTTACAACCCTATGTTTTAATTTCAACATTGCAAAATTTAGTTCCAGTTCGGTTTCCGACTCTGATGGATTAAGGTCGTTGCCTAAAATGTCGGAAATGAGTTCGCCACCTTTCTGCATAAGTGATTTTTGGACGGTCTTGTCATCGGTTTGCGGCAATGCAGCCACGGTCCTTGCAAGTTCCCGAATTTTTACGAATGTTTCTATTATGCACAATGTTGTTTGCACAGCTTGTTCGCCTTTTAAGATGGTTGCAAGCATATACAAACCTCGTTCGGTGAAGGCAACTGGTTCTATCTTACTAAACTTCAGTCCATTAAGGTGGTCAAAAAATTTGACCACCTCGGATTTTTCATCTTTCGTTAACCGAAAAACATATCCCTCGGGGAATTTGTGTGGATTGTTTTTTACTGCCTGATTGATTTCCTTTGTTTGTACGCCATACAACGTAGCCACATCGCTATCAATTATCACATTTTCGTTGCGAAGTTGCAAGACCTTGTCCTGCACGTCTTCAATTTTAATCATTTGCATTAACCTTTTATAATTAGTTACAATGCAAAGATACGAGTTTTTATTCATGCCACCGCCATACGCACAAAAAAGGCCACCACTTTCGTGGCAGCCTTACTGATTATTTTCACGGATTGATGTTGTAGAGACGCGATTAATCGCGTCTCTACAGATTAACATTATCGAATCATAACGGTTGCAGAAACTGTTTCTATCCGTACGCCATACACACCTGTGCGTGGCACGTTGATTTCGGTACGTTCGTCGCTTGCCGAAACTTTGGCGACGATGCGACCATTGATGTCGTAAACCATTATGTCCTTACCAATGAATGACGCTGTTTCAACCACGATTGTGTGACCGTATGCGTAGATTGACGTAGCATCAGTTGCAATGTCGGAAACTGCCGTCTTCTCGTTCACCGTCACGCGAATTGTGGTGGTGAATGTGAGATACGTTACGGTGATGTCCTGCTCTGCAACAAGCGTATTGTCGAAACCGCTCAACATTTCGTTTGTAAGGTCGATTTCCTCAACAGAACCGTCGTTGAACGTAACCGAAATCTTTGCACCAGTGATGTCGATGTCCTCGCCAACAACATATTCTGTCTTCGGCATTGAAAGGATTTCAATCTTTTCGATTGTCTTCTGAAGCATTGGCAATTCGAACGTTTCGCGGCTCAATTCCTCGCCACCAATTGTACAATATACAACCGAATCAACTGAACCTACTGCGGTGAACGTTGGTGCTACATAGTTTTCGGCAACTTTCTTGCCTGCAACGTGTTCAAGCATTGGAAGCACATACGTTTCACGGCTGATTTCTTCGCCGTCGATTGTACAGTACACAACGGAGTCAACCGAACCTGCGACAGTACAAGTAGGTTCCTTACGGTTTTCTTCCACAGGCTCGCCGTGGGTGTGACCAAGGGCAGGAATTACCGATCCTTGTTCGTAAACCAAACCGCATATTGAGCAACTGAGGTCGCCAGTATAGCCGTCAACCGTGCAAGTTGCCTCCTTCGCGCCCAAAATCACGTGCTCTCCATCGTGCTGACAAGCAAGACGGGTGATGACGATTGTAACTTTCTCGGTTGTGTAGTTGCCCGCATCGGCACCCACATAGTTTGCAACGACCTCGTTTTCGCCTTCAACCAAACCGAGGGTTTCATCCTCCCAAGCCCAATTTTCTGGCAATTCAACGTAAGTAAGTTTCAACATGTGTGTTTCGATTGACAATTCAGGCATATTCGGCGTTACAGTTGATTTTTCTATCGTAAGCGTACCGTCAACCACCATGAACGTCACATCGGTGAAGTTCGCATTGGTGTTTTCAAAATCTTCAGCGGAAATGTTCATCTCATACGTTCCAGCAGCCGTTCCTTTTGCTTCGGCAACGCCGTTGAACGTAAAATCCGTTTCGTTGTAAAGTTCTGTATTTGAAGCGAATGCGTAACCGCTTACAGTTTGTCCCTCGCCATTATACGTTACCGTTCCGCTGTTTTCGGTGATGGTTACCACCACGTCGTTCTTTGGTTCCACCACAATGCCACCGTCCTCAACCGAGAATGTCACATTGCTGAAATTGCGGCTCACGTTGGCGAAGTTCGCAGCCATCAAGCCCATCTTTGTTTCGCCGACCTCAGTCTGCGTAGCTGTTGCAGCCAAACCGTTGTTCACCATGTCGGTTTCCTTATACAAAGCGTTGCTTGCCGAGAACGCAAAGCCTTCAACTGTATGTGCTACGCCATCGTACATTGCAGTATCGCGGACACCAGCAATTGTTACTTGAACGCCATCTATCTTGTTGATTACCAAAGCTCCGTCGGTTACATCGAAACGGACGGTCGTGAAGTTCGCATTATCGTTTTCGAACGAATCCGAAGACCAACCGAACGCATATTCGCCCGCATCGGTTCCCTGAACTGTTTCAGCGCCCATTTCAAGTTCGGCAATGTACTGCTGTGCGTTGTAGAGCGGATGGCTCGATGTGATTGTCCATGCCTCGCCTGCGGTGTATTCGTGTTGTTCGCCGTCGTAGTCAATAGATTTGTTGGCAAGTTCCACAGTTACCACAACCTCATCGGTGATTGGCGAAATGGTTGCCTTTGCCGTACCCTCGAGCGTGGCAAGTTCGTAGTTCTCCGCATCGACACCACTGACTGCTATATTGCTGAAGATGACAGAAATATTATCACCAGCATTTTCTGTTTCAAACTCGTAGTCAAACGTAAATTCAAGTTCGTCGCCTGCGACACGGTTGTCGGCAAATGCGCCGTTGGTAGCCTCGGTTGTCCCGTCGTAAACCTTATCACTGGCAACAAAATCACTGAGCGTAAGAGTTTTAGCGGTAATGTTTGCCTTTGGCTCGTTTGATTCAATTTCAAACACATAATTTTCCGCATCGGCACCTGATTTTTCAAAATTGAACGTAACAGGTTTGTCAGTTCCTACAGTCTTGTTGGCAAAACTTGCAGTATAAGAAATCTCAACATCGTCATTTTCAAGTACTCCGACATACGAGTATGTTCCTTCCGCAACAGCATCTCCGTCATATTCTTTGCTTGAAGCGACTATATTGCTGATTGCAATTGCTTTAGGTGTAATGTCGGCAGTCACCTCATCGGTTTCGTTTGCAAACACATAATTATCCGCATCGGCACCTGATTTTGCAAAATTGAACGTAACGGCTTTGTTTTCGCCAGCGTTCTTATCGGCGAAGTTTGCCGTGTAGGAAACGGATATTTCGTCAGTTTCGACTATTCCAACAGGAACGAATGAACCTTCGGCTACGGTGTTTCCGTCATATTCTTTACTATTTGCCACAATGTTACTTACAGTAAGTGTGCGAGCCTCAATAACGAATGTTCTTTCTATCACATTGGAAGTAACAGAGTTAGTCCACGAAACCTTTCCTTCGGTTGTCACATTTCGGTTGTTTTCGTATGAAACCGTGGTGTAGGCATCATCGAACGTGAAGGTTTTGCCACAATATTCACGAGAAATAGTAACATCCAATCCATCGGCAAGTGTGAACTCTGAACCTTTGTATGCGTAACTATCCGTGTTAAGCGTAATATCAGATTCTGCATATTGGTTATAGGTAAAGTTACCCTCGCCCATAAGATTATTTCCAGCTATTGAGCCATTGCAAACAATCGTGCCATTGTTGGTAATTACCGCATCGCCTGTAGTTGTAACCGTAGCATCGGCAGGAATATTTAATATTTTGTTTTCAGCAATTTCGTAATCCGCACCAATTAACAAATCACCATATACTGTTTGTATGTCAACACCTTCAACATAGCCAGTAATTTTATTGTGGGTTGAATCAAGCACTGGCGAAGCATCCGAGAACAAGGTTTGATACCAAGCGTTGTTGTCCTCGCTATTAAGCAATAGACCTATTTTACCACTTGCAAATTCTTCTGCTGTAGCTGAAATAGTCTTTCCATTGACATCGGCAAGTATTTCGCCAGCAGGAGAAGCACCAACTCCGTTTTGAATTGTTTCCAAACCATCCATCGCACAACCTTCAAGATAATAAGAATTAATGATAGTTGTATTCCCATAATCATCTCCCAAAATGCCACCAACAAGTTTGTTAGAATTTTTAATTGTTCCTATATTATGGCAATTTATTATAGATGAATTATTTGTTGCATATCCACTAATACCACCGATTCCACTTGTTGCCACTGTATTTATATAGCCAGCATTATAACAGTTTTCAATAGTTACGTTGTTAATAGTACCACTAATTCCTCCAAAATTTTCTCTTGAAGAATATCTGCCGTTACCTCTCGTAGTAACTGTCCCTATATTATAACATTTGGATACATTTGAATTTTTTACAAAACCACAAATACCTCCAGTTGTTCCAGATGCAGAAATAGTTCCAGTATTATAGCAATATCTGAACATGGAATTTTCCTCTGCATAACCACAGATTCCACCATACCATATTTCTTCATTGTTTTCACTTTCGCCTACCAACCCCGTATTGTGGCAATTTTCTATTACAGATTTGTATGAATTTCCACAAATACCACCAACTCGGCTACCGCCATCACAAGCAGAAAGTGTTGCCGCATTATAACAATTTGTTATTGACCCTTGCCCAAAACTTCCACAAATAGATCCTATATAGGTATATCCTCTAAAATATGAATCAACTACGCCAAGATTTTTAATTGTTGTTCCGTTGCCACCAGCCATACCAAACAAACCTACATGCATACCATGACCATATTGAGCCGCATAGGTGTCAGAGAAATACAATCCGCTGACTGTATGACCATTACCATCGAAAACACCTTGATATGTAGTACCTTCGTAATAACCTATTGGAATCCAAGATTTGAAGTTGCTACCATCGCCATTCAGTTTCCCTTCTGCAGTAAGAACATTCTTGTTCACCACAACATCGGCAACAAGGACACCATTGGCGTCAGTAGTGCCGCCATTAACCAGTTCAGCAAACCAATAGAGTTGCCCTGCATTGCCTATGGCATAAAAGCCAATATGTTCTTCGGAAAGACTTAACTCGCCGTAAATTTCTTCGGTAACCAATGTGGCCGGCTGATATTCTCTACAAACAGTACATTGTCCGTTTTCCCAATTATGAGGTTTTTCCGCACCCTCGGCGTTACTATAATCGGTATGGCACGGAGACGAAGCATACACCACTTTGTGAGAGCTGTCCCAAACAGGGAAATCATCACTGCCAATGGTTTGATACCATACAATGTCGCCTTCGCTCTTTCCATTATTCAAATGATACGTAACCACACCATTGGCAAAATCTTGGAGTGTAGCCATTGTACATTCTCTCCATTCATCGGCAATGGGTTCATCCGATGTTGATCCAATTCCATTTTGCACACCCTTTTCTTCATCTATGGCACACCCTTCCAAATAAAAGCAATTGCTTTGCGTACCACCTTTAGTTCCACAGATAGCCCCGACACTATAAATACCTGAAATGGTGCCAACATTATAACAACTTAACACAATGCCTTCCGAACCATCAATACCACCAACGTACGTCCAATCACGACGGGAAGTAATAGACCCTGCATTGTAACAATCCGACACAATGGCAGCAGAAGAAGTGGCACCTACAATACCTCCAATACACGCACTACCTCCAATGACAGAATACCCGACATCAATAACACCGTCATTGTAACATTGAGTTATGTTCGATGTTTGAGCATATCCACAAATACCACCAATAGTGGCATCACCAGAAATTGTTCCTTTACTGTAGCAATTATTTATTTCAGTATGTTCAAATGCCCCACCACAAATACCACCAATAGTTCTATTTCCGTAAAAATAAGTGTCAAGAACGCCAACATTCGTAATAAGCGCACCAGAGGCATAACCAATCAATCCAATATAAACACCGCCCGTTGGATATGATGCGGCGATATCGTTACTAAAATACAAACCGCTCACGGTGTGATTGTTACCGTCGAAGATACCTGCAAATGCGTTTGCCTCCGTACCAATAGGAGTCCATTCACGGCTTGGAGTGCCATTGAGTGTGCCATCGTTGTTCAACACGTTTTCGTTTAGCTCAATATCAGCCACAAGAACACCTTTAATGTCGGTATTGCCTTCGTTGACCATTGCGGCAAAACTAAGCAACTCTATAGCATCGCCAATGGCATAGTAGCCAATATATTCCTCGCCAAGTGCTAAATCAACATGGTTTTCTTCGGTAACCAACGCAGGTTGTTTAATAACACCACAAATGGTACATTGCCCGAATTCGTCGTAGTGGTGTTCGGCTACTCCGTCGGAATTGTTGCTGAACGGACACGGCGACGATTCATACACCAAGCCGTGCGAATCATCCCACGTAGGACGGTCATCGGTCCCTATAGTTTGATAACAGGTGGTTCCAGCATTTACACTGCCGTTGAGCAAATAGGTCAATCTACCGCTATGAACATCAAAAATTGAGTTAAACGGGTCTGTTTTTCCTGGTTCGTCAGCTGTTGTTTCTGTCAGCGAAGAGGCTCCGATACCTTTTTGCACCCTACCGCTCTCAGTCGCCGCACCGCCAACAAGGTAAAAACAATTGGTTATATGTGTGTTGGAACCGACATTACCGCCAATAGATCCAATATTAGCAGCATCATGACCACCCCGTACGACACCAGCGTTATAACAATTGCTTACGTAAGAGGAATGTTGTGAATTAACAAAGCCATAAATTCCACCAACATAGGCTTTAATAACAACAGTAAAATTATCCGATGTAATTGCCCCCATATTGTAGCAATTACTTATTGTAGTATTCCATATATAACCACAAATTCCACCTATATTGGTATATCCACGGACAAAACTTTCGTTATAGCATAAATTTATTGTGGTACTTACGGCATAACCGCAAATTCCACCAGTATAACTTGAAGTAGCGTAATTTCCGCTACCAGACAAGTATGAATCAACAACACCGACATTACTTATTGTAGCGTTACTTGCATAGCCAAACAAACCAATATAATAACCATAATCCGTATATAATCCACTTATAGTATGGTTGTTTCCGTTGAACGTTCCTTTGAACATATTGGTTTCCGTACCAATAGGAGTCCATACACGGCTTGGTGTACCATTGAGCGTGCCATCATTGTTCAATACATTTTCATTCACCACAATATCGGCTGTAAGTTCGCCTTTAGCAGTAGCAGTTCCGCCATTGACCAAATCAGCAAACCAATAGAGTTGCCCCACATTGGCTATCTGATATACACCATCGACAAGCGTGGCAGGTTCATATTCACCACAATGTGAGCATATTCCCGAATGATAGTCGTGTTCCTTAACCGCATTGCTTCCGTCGTTACTAAATGCAGAAGCACAAGGCGACGTGCCATATACTTTACCATGGGTATTGTCCCACACAGGCATGGCGTCTTCGCCAATAGTTTGATACCACGCAAGGTTGCCACTGGTTGTGCTGCCATTAAGAATAAATGTGGCCTTGCCACTGGCAAATTCCGCAGAGGTAAGTCCCACCGCATCTCTATCGGCGACCGAACCTGCCAAATATACGCAATTTGTTATATTCCCATCATTTATTCCACAAATCGACTGAAAATTAGAATTACCCTCTACTATACCAGTATTGTAGCAACCTGATATTGGTTCACTACTAGAAAAATCACCACAAATACCACCTACTTTTAAATTTCCTGTAATTGTTCCAAGATTATAACAATTCGTAATACCATGGGTCCGTTGCACTCCACAAATACCCCCAATACTCGACCCACCTGTAATAGTTCCAGTATTATAGCAATTCGTAATAATTGATGTAGCCCCACTACTGCCACTAATACCACCTGCACTACCGCCGCTAGATGTAACCGCACCTGTATTATAACAATTTGTTATCCGACAATCGTGCCCACAAATTCCGCCAGTAGCACTACTACCTGTTACATTACCCATATTGTAACAATCTGTAATTGTTCCATAATCTCCACAAATACCGCCTATATACCATTCACTGCCAACAACTGTTGCTTTATTGTAACAATTGGTTATATACCCCCCATAGCCACTGATACCTCCTACATACTGTTGTCCTGAAAAATATGAATCAATAACACCAAGATTTATAACACCACCCCTGTATGCATAGCCGAACAATCCAACATAGTTAGTAGATGGAGTGTTACAATATAAACCACTGATGGTGTGACCATTTCCATCGAAAGTTCCAACAAAAGTATTACCACTTTTCCCTATCGGAGTCCATGGTATAAAATCAGAACCATCACCATTGAGTTCGCCATCGTCGGTCAACACGTTTTCGTTCACTACAATATCGGCAATAAGAACACCTTTGCTACTTGTAGCACCATCATTTACCTTATCAGCAAACCAATAAAGATGTCCTGTGTTTGCAATAGCATAATAGCCCACATAATCTGTTGAAATGTGTAAGTTCTCTGCCGCTTGTGCATCAATAAGAGTTGGGGCATTTGCATAACCGCAGACAGAACATATTCCGTCAACCATCGAGTGAGGGGCTTCCGTAGGGTCATTAACATAAATGCCGCCACAACCAAGCCAAACCTTGGCGTGAGTAGGGTCAAGAACAGGAACAAGGTCGGCTGGTGTTTTGAGATTTTGGTACCAATTGTTACTATTGAGTAAATATGCTACCTTGCCACTTGCAAATTCTTCGGCAGTGGCAAATGTACCGCCATTGGCAGAGGAAACACTGCCTGTCAAAACAAAATTGCTGTTGTAAGTGGCACTCTTGTTAGAACCGTTAATACCGCCAACTAAAGAAGAACCACTAATCTTTCCCAAATTGAAACAACTGGTTATGGTGCATGTATAAACATTACCACCAACAATACCACCAACGTAACTATTCCCACTGATAGTTCCTGCATTATAGCAATTTATTATTGAGGCAAAACCGATATACCCACAAATACCACCAACATAATTTCTACCATTAAAATAGGAGTCTAACACACCTACATTTTTAATAACCGAACTTTGGCTAGTGAAATAGCCAAACAAACCGACATTGTCAGTTGATGAATTATTAAAATATAATCCACTAACAGTGTGACCGTTACCGTCGAATATACCATAGTAACTATATGAAGATGTACCTATTGGTGTCCATGCGACAAAGTCGCTACCGTCTCCGTTGAGTTCGCCTTCTGAGGTAAGCACATTTTCATTCACCACAATATCAGCAGTAAGAACACTTTTGGCAGAACGGGCCGCCGTAGTACCTTTGTTCACCCAATCGGCAAAGCCGTACAGTTCTTCAGCCGTTGAGATAACATAGTAACCATCGTAATCGGCAGAAAGACCATAATCAGCATAATTGCCGTTAATCTTCGTTGGCGTAACAGGTGTGCCGTCGTAGGCAGCAACAGCGTTCAGCGTGCAACAGAATGCCGCCAACAATGTGATTAGTAATTTTGTAAAATTTTTCATTGTCTTTTTGTTTTTATGTTTAACAATCTTTTTTTTCGTTTTTTAATTCATTGTGAATTGTGCATTATACATTGTGTATTTATCATTGAACATTGAGCATAAAAAAGCGTCCCCTCGGCACACACCGAGCAAGACGCTTTGTAACCCACAAACACAGAACTGGCCCCCCCTGTTTAATTTACTCATACTCAACGAATTACAGTATTTCATCACCTATATGTTTTTTAAACCTATGAATTTATGTTTAAAAATTAGTTTTACTATGCTTCTTTTTTACAAGCAAGCGGTTCAAAATTATTCCTTTTATTCATATAACTCAAATTTTCGGCAAAGAATTTCACCCCACACCGCAAAGCCAATACCAGTAAGGCGTAGGGGTGAATGACTTCCTCATTTTTCAAATCGGTCATATTCACAATCGACTACCACTCAATGAGTTACAATTTACACATAGCAAAAAAACAGGCATTTTTGTCTGTTTCAACCTCCGTAAGTCACTCATTATCAACGAGAAAAATTTTCTTAGGGGTGAAATTCAGAATCGGTCATATTCACAATCAACTGACACACAACAAGTTACACGGGCGATTTTTATAATATTTTTTTGTGATTATTCTGAAAGCAGTCAGCTTTGCGAAGGAAAGAATATTCTCACAAAATCCAAGGTTATTTGTTGACCCTCTTCGAGGGCAATAACACCACACATCTCAATTACGCATTATTTTATGCATTGTTAATACCTAACGGCATTAAGAAAAATAAAGGAAGGTGATAAAAATCTACCAATAGATAATGCCTAACGGCATTAAATTACATATCCGCCCATTATTGCGCATTAAGAATTTTTAATAGTTGTGCATTATGCATTGTGAATTGTGCATTAAAAAAGCCCCTCACTTTCGTGAAAATAAAAACGCCTTCCCCACATTTGCAGAGAAGGCGTAACATCATCTATAATTGAAAATCCTACTTCATATACATTGCCCGTATAAAATCGGTACAATCCTCGAATGTGGCAAAGGTGTCGGATTCTGGAATCATTCCTGGAATAATTCCCAACTTGCGCATCATTTTCATTGGTTGAGGCTGAATAATTGTCATCAGCACTCGTTTGCCCGATTTCTGCAAATCGGCGATGGCGGTTTCCATAGCATACAAGCCAGACTGGTCCATAAACGAAACGCGTTTCATACGGATAATCACCGTTTCTGCTGATTCGGGAACAGCATGCATCACTTCGTTGAATTTGGTTATTGAGCCAAAGAACACTGGTCCGTCAAGACGTTGAATATAGACTTTATTCCGTACTTCTTCAGGGAATCCTTTTTCATCGGACCACGGCGCATGCGGATTGAATTCCTGCAGATTCTCCATTACGTACGAATTTTCCACATAGTCGCTCGTGCGTTTCATAAACAACACGCACGCTATCACCATGCCAATACCTACCGCTGTGAGCAAATCAACGAAAACAGTTGTAAGTAGCACTATTACAAGCACAAACGCATCGGATTTTGGTATGCGGAACAAATCCTTCGAGCCTCTGAAGTCGATAATTCCCAAACCAACAGAAATCAGAATGCCCGCCAATACTGATAGAGGAACATATTTTACAATAAAACCTAATCCAAGCAAAATCGACAACAAAAACAGCGAATGTACCATTCCCGAAATCTGCGAACGGCCTCCACTTTTTACGTTAACCACCGTTCGCATTGTTGCGCCAGCACCGCCAATTCCACAGAACATCGCAGCCACAGCGTTTCCAATACCTTGTCCCATCAGTTCTTTGTTGCTGTCGTGTTTTGTCTTCGTAATATTGTCAGCCACAACCGATGTCAACAATGTGTCGATTGAACCAAGTCCGGCAAGCGTCAAACCTGGGATTACCGATGATTTCAGCACAAGTCCCCAATCCACGGCTGACAAATCTATGCCGTCCTTCATAAAAAATGGCTGTGGAAAACCCGAAGGAATTTCGCCGATAGTCAACGCCACAGGAAAATCATTCAGAAACATTGACACAATTGTCATCACAACCAGTGCGACCAATGTTGCGGGTATCTTTTTGGTAATCAACGGGAAAAGATAAATAATGGCAATTGAGCCAAGTCCCAACAACAATGCCTCAACTGAAATTCCGTGAGAAATTCGTTCTGGAAATTCCATAATCATATCAACCACCAACACAGGCGATTTCAATCCAATCAACGGATAAATCTGCTGCAAGATAATAATCACGCCGATACCGCTCATAAAGCCCGACAGCACTGGATACGGAATATATCGGATATATTTTCCTATTTTACAAATACCGAACAGAATTTGGAACAAGCCGCAAAACAAACCCGCAAACGACATTGACAACAGAATAGTAGGAAGTGCCTCGTGGAACGTTGCTCCTGCCGCTTGTTGCGTAGCCCAGATACCAGAGATAAGCGAAGCGGTGATAACCGTCATCGGACCTGTTGGACCGCTAATTTGCGAATGGCAACCGCCAAACAATGCAGCAAAAAAACCAAGCATCGTGGCTCCAACCAAGCCAGCCAATGCACCAACCGCACTCGCATTGGGATCGTTCACCCCCCCAAATGCCTGAATACCAAACGCTAACGCCAACGGCAACGCAACAATACCTGCCGTGATTCCCCCAAATACATCACCTTTTAGATTACTTGTAGATATAAAACCCATTTTTTATTTATTTTGATTGTTCATATAAAACCCCATCGTGACTGCATTATAGCTCATTTTCAAGCCATTTTCCCCGAAAAGGCGTGCAAAACTACATAAATTTCCGATTTTGCAAAGTTTTACATATATAAATTGATTCTCAAATAACTATATTTGCGTGAAATTTTTTTGTAGATGAATCACATTCGTAATTTTTGCATCATTGCGCATATCGACCACGGCAAAAGCACGCTGGCAGACAGATTGTTGGAGTTCACAAACACAATTTCCGCCCGCGACGCGCAAGACCAAATTTTGGACGATATGGACCTTGAACGGGAGCGCGGCATCACAATCAAAAGCCACGCAATCCAAATGAACTACACCTACAATGGTCAGAACTATGTGCTGAACCTTATTGACACACCGGGACACGTTGATTTTTCATACGAAGTTTCGCGTTCCATCGCTGCCTGCGAAGGTGCGCTTTTAATTGTCGATGCCACGCAAGGCATTCAGGCTCAGACAATTTCAAACCTATATCTTGCTCTTGAAAACGATTTGGAAATAATTCCTGTCCTGAACAAAATAGACCTCCCGAGCGCAATGCCCGAGGAAGTGAAAGACCAAATTGTGGAACTGATTGGCTGTAAACGCGAGGAAATTCTTGAGGCAAGCGGAAAAACAGGACTTGGCGTTGAAAAAATCCTGCAAGCCATTGTTGAAAAAGTCCCAGCTCCCAAAGGTGACCCCGAAGCGCCACTCCAAGCGTTGATTTTCGACTCGGTGTTCAACCCGTTCCGTGGTATTATCGCATACTATAAAATTATAAACGGCGAAATCCACGCCAACGATTTGGTGAAATTCATCAACACGAAAAAAGAATACGAAGCACTTGAAATTGGCGTGCTCCGCCTTGATATGGAACCGCGCGATGTGGTGAAAACAGGCGATGTGGGCTATATAATTTCGGGTATAAAAACAGCTCGCGAAGTCCGTGTGGGCGATACCATCACTCACCGCGACAGACCATGCGAGAAAGCAATCGAGGGCTTCGAAGAAGTGAAGCCGATGGTGTTTGCGGGTATCTATCCTATTGATACTGAAGACTATGAACCACTTCGCGCCTCAATGGAAAAATTGCAGCTCAACGACGCTTCGCTTACCTATCAACCAGAATCGTCGGCGGCGCTCGGCTTCGGATTCCGTTGTGGATTTTTGGGCTTACTCCACATGGAAATCATTCAGGAACGTCTTGACCGTGAGTTCAATATGAGCGTAATCACCACCACACCAAACGTTTCGTATTATTGTTTTACGAAAAAAGGTCAGAAAATCGTGGTGAACAACCCTGCCGACTTGCCTGACCCAAGTTCCATCGACTACATTGAAGAACCATACATTGCGGCGCAAATCATTACCAATGCGGAATTTATCGGTCCGATTATGAAATTGTGCATCGACAAGCGTGGCATTTTGAAAAATCAAACGTACCTGACGGGAAACCGTGTGGAAATCAACTTTGAGATGCCGCTTGGCGAAATCGTTTTTGATTTCTACGACAAACTGAAAAGTATTTCAAAAGGCTATGCCTCGTTCGACTACCATATCATTGGATTCAGGGAATCGAAATTGGCAAAACTCGACATTCTGCTCAATGGCGACGGCGTTGACGCACTTTCCGCATTGATTCACCAAACCAACGCCTACACGTTTGGAAAACGCATCTGCGAAAAACTGAAGGAACTGATTCCACGCCAGCAATTCGATGTGGCAATCCAGGCAGCCATCGGGACAAAAGTCATTGCCCGCGAAACGGTGAAAGCTGTTCGAAAGGACGTTACCGCAAAATGTTACGGTGGCGATATTTCCCGTAAACGGAAACTTCTCGAGAAACAAAAAGAAGGTAAAAAACGTATGAAACAAATTGGTAGCGTGGAAATTCCGCAAAAAGCGTTCCTTGCTGTCTTAAAACTTAACGATTAATTATGAAAGAAACCATCATAGAGATACTCAACAAAATGCCGATTCCAGGTTCTTCGGAATCGTTGGTGCAGTGCGTGCAGTTGGTAACTGAAAATAACAACAATGTTACCATAAAACTTGCTTTGCCGCAGAAATACGACAAATACGAACGGGCAATCATTTCGTCGGTTCAGGAAGCTGTGAAGCGAAACATTCCAACTGTTGGCACAGTCGATGTGCAAATCGAAATCATTAAAGCCAACGATTTGGCTGGCGAAGGCGGAATCTCAAAGGTAAAGAAAGTGATTGCGGTCGCTTCGGGCAAAGGTGGAGTAGGAAAATCAACCGTGAGCGCAAATCTTGCGATTGCCCTGTCAAAACAAGGCTACAAGGTTGGTTTGCTCGACGCCGATATTTTTGGTCCGTCGATTCCCAAAATGTTCGCTGTGGAAAACGCCCAGCCACAAGCACGCAAGGATGGCGACAAAGAATGGATTATTCCAATTGAGCAATATGGCATAAAATTATTGTCAATCGGGTTCTTTGTGAATCCGCAGGATGCCCTTGCGTGGCGCGGTCCAATGGCAGGAAACGTTTTGAAACAATTCATTGCAGATTCCGACTGGGGCGAATTGGATATGTTGGTAATTGATATGCCTCCTGGCACAAGCGACATTCAACTCACACTTTGCCAAATCATCAATATTACAGGCGCAATCATGGTGGGAACGCCGCAAGATGTGGCGGTAATCGACGTGGTAAAAGCAATAGATTTCTTCCAAAAAGAAAAAATCGAAGTGCCAATCCTCGGTTTAATTGAAAATATGGCGTGGTTCACACCCGAAGAACTGCCTAACAACAAATACTACATATTTGGGAAAGGCGGCGTGGAAGAATTGGCAAAGAAACAGAATCTTCCATTTTTAGGTGCCGTGCCAATCGTAATGGGACTACGTGAAGGTGGCGACAAAGGCGTTCCTGCCGCAATGGACGAGCAATCAATAGTTGGCAAACAATTCGCTGAAATCGCAAAAAAAATCATGGCTTATTAAACGGGAAAACGTTCGAATATGAAAACAATTGTAATTATTCCAGCACGATACGGTTCTTCACGATTTCCGGGAAAACCATTGGCACAAATTCAAGGAAAACCGATGATTCAGCACGTTTACGAACATGCCTCGAAAGCATTTCCCGACGTGTGGGTGGCAACCGACGACTCTCGTATTGAGGAGCAGGTGAAACTATTCGGTGGAAATGTTGTGATGACGTCCAACACCTGTCCGAGCGGTACCGACCGACTTGCACAAGCAATCCAGTCAATTCCTAATGGCGATTCATTCGATGTGGTAATCAACGTACAGGGCGACGAACCATTTATTCAAGCGGAACAAATCCACACATTGGCGCAAGTTTTTGAAAATCAACCGACAACACAAATCGCAACATTGGTAAAAAAAATCACCGATCCAAGCGATTTACTCAATTCCAATAAACCCAAAGTTGTCCGTGCTCTCGATGGACGGGCAATTTATTTCAGCCGCTCGCCAATTCCATTTTTCAGAGGCGAAGAACCTGAATCGTGGACTGCAAAGCACACGTATTATAAACACATCGGCATTTACGCCTACAAACGCACCGTGTTGCTTGAAATCACAAAATTGCCACAATCTCCACTCGAAAAAGCGGAGAGTTTGGAACAACTTCGTTGGCTTGAAAATAATTACATTATCAACACGGCAGTGACCGAGTACGAAAATCTTTGCGTTGACACGCCCGAAGATTTGCAGAAAATTCTAAAATCGTTATAGGAAATCCTCTTTGTAATCGGTTTTCGACTCCTGCGTTTTAGGCGGCAACACACGGAAGTTTTTATTTTGTTTTTGGCGTTTTTCCCAACGTTCACGGGCGAATTGCTGTAAATCACTCACCTCGTCGTTTTCGTCGATAATTTCCAGACCTAAAATGGTTTCTATAATGTCTTCCAAGGTCAAAATTCCTTGGAAACAACCATACTCGTCAATCATCACTGCAATTTGACCTTTGTTTTTCAACAAATCTTCCCACACCGAGCTAATCGACTGTTCTTCATTGAAATACGAAATGTCACGCTTTAAACTTCCAAGCGTTAAATCAAAATGATCTTCGGCAAGTTCCTCCAATGCGTCGCTTCGAAGCACGTAGCCCGTGATAAACTCTTTGGAGTCGGCATATACAGGTATTCGGGAAAAATGCAGATAGTCGTCGTTGTCGTAAAACTCACGCAAAGTCATTGATTCTGGAGCTATCGCCGCAACCACACGCGGAGTCATAACGTCAAAAGCCTTGATATTTTCCAGTTTGATGATATTTTGAATGATTTTATTCTCATTTTCCTCTATCACACCTTCTTCCTCGCCCACGTTCGCCATTGCGGAAACTTCCTCACGACTCACACTTGCCTCGGTTTCCTTTGGCGTAATCCATTGGGTAATAAGTTGTATCATTATCACAAACGGATGCATCACCACAATCAGAATGGCAATGGTGCGCGCCGTAAAATTCATTAAATGTTTCCAATACGACGTGCCAATGGTTTTAGGAATTATTTCCGAAAAAATCAAAATCAGCAATGTAACCGTTGCCGAGACAAATCCGAACGGAATGCTATCAAGCACAATAGCGGCCTGTTTTCCCACACCAGCGGCTCCAATTGTGTTTGCAATCGTGTTGAGCGACAAAATTGCGGCAAGTGGACGGTCGGTTTCCAACTTATAGTTTTTGAAACGTTTTGCCGCCTTGCTCCCCTCCTCCTCGCGCATCGTAATGTACGAAAGGGG
>DFGI01000057.1 GCA_002371705.1 Bacteroidales bacterium UBA3754 | reverse complement strand
GCGAAATGCACTACTTCTACGGCGCACGTGCCATCGACGAGGTGTTCTTTATGGAAGACTTCTTGGAATTGGAAAAAGAATATCCTAATTTCCACTTCCACTTGGCTCTTGACCGTCCAGATCCAAAGGCTGACGCAATGGGCGTTAAATATACTCCGGGCTTCATTGCTCCAGTTATGGGCGACACCTATCTGAAACAGCACGAAGCACCAGAAGATATTGAATACTACTTGTGCGGTCCTCCAATGATGGCTAAGACAGTGCTTGATTTGCTTGATAGCCTTGGTGTTGAAAGCAACATGATTCGCTTCGATAACTTCGGCGGATAATGTGAAAACATAAGAAAGCAAAATTTAAAAGGTTAATTAATTGAGAATAGAGGCGTGCTATGGTGTACGTCTCTATTTTTTTGAAATAGAAAAAGAAATGAAACGTATTTGTTTAATAGTAGCCCTTTCGCTAATTGCATTCGGCAGCTTTTCGCAAATTGACACGGTAAATGCGAATAAATCAGTATTTTCAAAAGTAGAGGATTGGTATAGCCAGAATATGAACTACGTGACAGTAGCCACGCTGATGACCATAGAAAGTTCATTCATTCCGTTTCCTTCGGAAATAGTCATTCCGCCTGCGGCATACGTTGCCTGCAACGAAGGAAACGATATGAATATAATTCTCATCGTGTTGTTCGGAACACTTGGATCACTGCTTGGTGCACTTATAAACTATTTTCTTTCGCTTTGGCTTGGACGACCAATTATTTACAAGTTTGCCGATAGTAAATTCGGACATTTGTGTCTGTTGAGTGGCGAGAAAGTGCAACATGCCGAGGAGTATTTCAACGAGTACGGAAAAGTTTCCACATTTATCGGAAGATTGATTCCTGCTGTTCGTCAGTTGATTTCAATTCCTGCGGGACTGTCGCGGATGAAATTGCCGACATTTGTAACATTTACAGCGCTTGGTGCCGGAATTTGGAACACAGTGTTGGCTGCATTGGGCTATTTCGCCCATGGTCAACAGGATTTGATAAACAAATACAGCCATGAACTTGGTTATGGTATTCTTGTCATTGTTTGCGTAGTTGCGGCAATTTTTGCCATTCGCTATTTTCGGAAAAGAGGAAAAATAAAATACAATGCGTAATGCTCAATGCTCAATTAATAATGCATAACTCATAACCTATAACTCATAATTCCTAAATCCTACCTCCTAATTAAAATTACGCATTGCGCATTGAACATTACGCATTGTCTATCGCGCTTTTCGCCTTGTTGTTAGTGTATTTTGTACACTTTCCTCTCTGTAAAAATTATGTTTTTTCTTTCTGTTTTTGTACAGAAAAAACTACCTTGCACATCGAAATATCTATGTGGAGACGTGGCACGTCTTTATATAAAATAAAGTAACAAATTGAAAATTAAGTAATTATGAAAAATACATTTACAAAAATCCTTTTGTGCGCATTCGCACTTTTGGCAACCTCGGCGGTGTTTGGTGCCGCTTCCGATGTAATTTCTTCGGTAACCGTTTCGGGAACTACGTTTACCATTAAACGTAATACCACCACGTATCCTACAAGGGTGTATTACCGTACGTGTGACGGCTCGGCAGTGGGCGGCGTACATTATAAGGAAGAGGCAGGATATATTGATTTTGATGCAGGGGTATCTACACAAACCGTTGAAATTACTACGTATCCTGTTCCAACAACCTCAATATATGCCTATGGCGAAAATGCCTACAGATATTTTAGGTTAGAAGTGTGGAATGATTGTACCCCGTCGAAGTTTTGTAGTTGCACATTGTCGGGCAACACAATTGTGAGCAGGGCAACTATATATGATGCGGAGGTACAAACCCCGTATTTGGGTCACAGCGCTCATTGCGACAACACTGATATATATACAGTTTCAATAAGTAGCCTTACCGATAATTTTTCGGAAACAAGAAAAGCATATCTTTCCGCAGTTAAAACAGTGGCACCATCTACGAATTATAGATATATGGCGCGAGCGGAAATTTCTCTTTTTGATTATCAAGGATATTCTACCACTGCTTGTGATTTTAATATGATGATACACGATTGGGCAAGTTATGTGACTTGGACGTCAAGTCCTGGATCTGGTCGTTTTGCAGCTAAATTTAAACATGTCGATCCGTCAGTTACAAATGGTAGAGGTATTTATAAGTTCCCTGTGCTTAATATTGAAAATACAACCACAATGCCAATCGTAAATCCTTCGTATTGGAATCATAGTGTGAACGATCAATTGTTGGTTCATCAGTATGGTTATGTTTATAACGGTGGAGATATGTATAATACTAATGGTAAACAATACGTAAGATTGTATAATGGAGCTGTAAATGTGAGTGTACAAATACAAAGGATTACAACCAATAGCCAACAGAAATATTCATGGGACGCATATATCTATCTATGTCTAACAGATGCTGTGAATCCTACTTTACTAGAGACCAAAGTCAACAACAATAGAATTTATGCTTCGGGAGATAGAGTATGGATTGCCCTCACGTTCGATAGAATTGTAAAGGTAAATAAATCGTCATTCACCATTCCTATAGAAATTGACGGTGTTGAGCAAGATTTTACATACGGGGGCGGTTCAGGAACAAACACATTGTATTTTTATGGTTATCCAACTATTACGTCAAAGTCGGTAACAACAGCAACGCCCACGTGGGTTGCAAATAATACAGCCCAATTATTTGGCGACTGGTTCAACTACGGGTGTTTCTATTGGGGTAAAGAATTTACATTGAAGATAGGTCAGAAATATACGGTTACGCTCAATGCAAATAGCGGAACCATCAATTGCAACGAAATTAAAAATTACACCTACGGCGTGGGTGCCACTTTGCCAACAAACGTAACACGCACGGGTTATACATTTGGCGGTTGGTACGAAAATTCGTCGTTCACGGGTTCGAGAGTCACAAGCATCTCCACTACTGCCAGCGGCAACAAAACATATTATGCTAAATGGACGGCAAATACGTACTCCGTTTCGCTCAACCACCAGTCGGCAACTTCGTCGGGTACGGCAAGTGTAACGGCAACATACAATAGTGCTATGCCTACGTTGGCAAGCGTGCCAGTCAAAATAGGTTACACGTTCAACGGTTACTATGCAAACACCAATGGTAACGGCACGAAATATTACAATGCAAACGGTTCAAGTGCAAACACATATACGCTCACTTCGGGCACTACGTTGTATGCATATTGGACGGTGAAGAAACCTTCCGTAACGCTCAGTCAACAAAATGCCACAACTTCGGGAACTACAAGCACAACAGCCACTTACGGATCGGCTATGCCTACGTTGGCAAGCGTGCCTAAGCGAACTGGCTATACGTTCAAAGGTTACTACACGCTTCAAAATGGAGGTGGTGTCCAATATTACAAAGCTGATGGTACAAGTGCAAAAGATTGTGATTTTGAATCGGCCATCACACTGTATCCAAGTTGGGAAGTGAATACATACACGGTAACACTCAACCAACAAAGTGCTACAACCGACGGAACCACAAGCGTGACTGTTGACTACGGCTCGGCAATGCCGTCAATCACGCTTCCTGCTCGCACTGGCTACACATTCAATGGCTACTACACAAGCACAAGCGGTAGCGGTACGAAATATTACAATGCCAACGGTTCAAGTGCGAGAACCTACACGCTCACTTCGGCCACTACCTTATATGCTTATTGGACAAAGGACACATACACAATTACTTACAATAACAATGGTGGAACTATCAATTCTACGCCAACCACCACGTATCAATATGGCAACTCGGTAACGCTGCCAACCAATATTACTCGCGACGGTTGCACGTTCGGCGGCTGGTTCGACAACGCTAACTGCGAGGGGGCTGCTGTAACTACAATTCCATCGTCGTCAACAGGCAACAAAACCTTCTATGCGAAGTGGACACCTAATACCTATGCGGTGAGACTTCACCCCGGCGAAGGTACAATTCAGAGCGGTAATGTGACAAACTATACCTACGGTGTGGGGGCAATTCTGCCTACGGCTTCGTCTATGTCGCTCACTGGAAAGGGATTTGCCGGCTGGTACGACAATGAAGACTTCGAAGGCGACGCTGTTTCCGAAATTACTGTTGCCGACTTTGGCGAAAAAGATTTCTATGCATTGTGGGAGGAAAATACCTATCCTGTTGTACTCAATACCAACGAGGGTGTTATCAATTCTGGCAATGTGGTAAGTTACAAACACGGCTCTGAAAAACCGCTTCCTTCCGATGTGACCCGTACGGGTTATGAGTTTGAGGGCTGGTACGAAAATTCAAGTTGCATAGGTACTGCCGTTACCGTAATTCCTGCCGATGCCGTTGATGCAAAAACGTTCTGGGCTAAATGGCGTGAGAAAAATTACAGCATTTCGTTCGAACCAAACGAGGGAACTATCAACGATGAGGTTGTTCCTACTCAATACACGTTCAGCGTAGGAGCGTCGCTTCCTGCCAATGTAACACGAAACGGATACGCATTCGCTGGTTGGTACGACAATCCTGAATATGCGGGACAGCCGGTTGCACTGGTTCGCTCGTCGGACTACGGTAATAAAACATATTATGCAAGATGGGAGATTAAGACCTATACTATTGCTTTCAACAACAATGGAGGCGAGATAGGGGACGAAGTTGTTCCGTCGTCATATACCTATAATAAAGAAGTGGAACTTCCTTCCGAAGTTTACAAAGACGGATATGAATTCCTTGGCTGGTACGACAATCCTAATTTCTATAATGACCCAATTTCAAGGATAGAAGATGGTGATTTTGGAAACAAAACATTCTATGCGAAATGGCTCGTTGAATCGTATGGTGTGATTTTCGAGACGAATGGTGGAACTATCAATTCAGGCAATATCGCCAAATATACCTATGGCGTTCCTGCCAATCTTCCTACCGACGTTATCCGCACGGGCTACACATTTGCAGGTTGGTGTTCCGACGAGGCACTTACCAGCGAACGTATCGATGCTATTTCTATCAGCGATATGGGAGAAAAGAAATTCTACGCAAAATGGACGAATAACCCCTATACGGTTACGCTCAATCCAAACGAAGGCGTGATTGCTTCCGACAATGTTGATTCCTACGTGTATGGCACCGCTGTGGAACTTCCAACCGATATTGTCCGTGTTGGATACACATTCAACGGCTGGTTCGCCAATCCGTCATATCTGGGTTCGCAGGTTCAGGCAATTTCGGCAACCGACTATGGCGACAAGGAATTTTGGGCAAAATGGACTGTCAATGATTATAAAGTGACACTGAATACCAACGGCGGAACAATCACCAGCGGCGAAATTGATTCCTATATTTATGGCGTTGGCGCAACTCTGCCGACAGCGAAAAACTTTGTGAAAACAGGAGCAACGTTTGGCGGTTGGTATGCCGACGAAGAATTCTCCAGCTCGTTGGTTGTGTCGATTCCTGTGAACGAAATTGGCGACAAGGAATTTTGGGCAAAATGGACTGACATTGACTATACAATTACGTACAATGTCAACGAAGGGCAATTCGCCGAAACGCCTGACGCAACATATACGTATGGCGGCGACACAGTTGTATTGCCTACGCCAAGTCGCGATGGTTATGAGTTCGGTGGCTGGTTCACCAATTCGTCGTATATTGGTTCTCCTGTTGACTACGTGTTGCCAGTTGAGACGGGCAACAAGGAATTCTGGGCAAAATGGAATGTGAATTCGTACTCCATTACCTACAATGTTGACGGCGGAACAATCAATAACGGGAAAGTAACGAAATACATTTATGGAACAACAGTTCTTCTTCCTGTTGATGTGACAAAAATTGGCTACACGTTCGACGGCTGGTACACCGACGCTCAGTTTACCGACGAGCCAGTTTTAACAATCCTTTCAACCGACTTGGGCGACAAGACATTTTATGCGAAATTTACCATAAATACGTATAATATTATCCTTGTAACCAACGATGGTACAATAAATTCCGAATATTCAACAATCTACAATTATGGCGAAGATGTAACGTTGCCAAGCAATGTTACTAAGGAAGGCTATACATTTGCGGGCTGGTTTGATAATTCAAATGGTGATGGAACAGCTTATACAAACATTTCTGCAAATGACTTTGGAAACAAAACATTCTGGGCGATTTGGAATGTCAATAGTTATGCTGTTACGGTTAATTATGATAAATCAAAAGGCTTTGTTGAAGGTGCTGGACTATACAATCACAATCGCCGTGCGGTTCTTACCGCAAAATCCGAGAATGGACAGGAATTTGTTGGCTGGTCAACTGAAAGTACTTCCGAAATGTTGAATGGTGTATCATTGCTTGATTCAACTATTCAATTCTCTGTAACAGAGCAAATTGAACTTACGGCAAACTTCAGAACGAAAGAATATGTATATGTGACTTCGTTGTTGACTATCGACACGCTGAAAACTGGCGTTCAAAACGATCCAATCGACCTTGCGCCATTCTTCAAATCGTCGAACGATGGCGAAATCTTTTTCTCGGCATTAAGTTCGAACCCGAGTGTTGTTGTTGCCGAAGTTGTTGAGGGTAAATTATTCTTAACCACAAATAATTTCAAAGGCGAGGCTGAAATTACCGTTACGGCAAAACTTGCAAACAATGAGAAAACAACATTGAAAGCAACTGCGATTGTTGAATATGATTGCGACATCACCATCGCCGATGTGGCAATCACCAACGTGAGCTGCTATGGCTTGGCTGACGGAAAGATAGAGTTGACTGCTGCCGAAGACGCTGAATATTCATACCAATGGATTA
>DFGI01000048.1 GCA_002371705.1 Bacteroidales bacterium UBA3754 | reverse complement strand
TGAAGAACGCATTACGGCAGTTGGGCAGTTTCTTCATCCCCCCCGTCATAGAATCAGCCAAACAAAACGGTTGGATTCCAGTTAGTTTGGGTGACAGCCGTTTACGCACCGAAACCGCCGCCATTGCCGCCGTGCATACGGTTGAGGTGATGAACGAGACCATATAGGAAATTATTGTAACTTTGTTTCGTACGCATTCTAAGAAAATGTACGAGAAGTAAAACGAAAAAAATATAGTTATGATAATAAAGTTGGTTTCTTTTCCTTATGTGGATAGGTTATCTGCAAAGTCACGCAAACTACGAATAAATATAGTGTCAGACATTCTTAATGAAAAAAATGCTGATTTTGTGATGTTTAGCGAATGGATATTTGACAATATGGATGACTTGAAGAAAGTTTATCAATTAACTCATAATAAACGAGTTACTGCATTGTTTGAACTAAATTTAGCTTCTGGATTGGATGGGAATAATTTGTTTCTTTTACAAAACGGGAAAATAAAGGATCTAAAAACACATCAAATTTTTAGTACTCCGAAAGAAGCAACAGAAGAAAATATTGAAAATTTAATTAGGGAACTTGAAACGCATAGACAATTTGTAGTAAACGATAAGCATTTTTTAATTCTTCAGTGCGGAGAAAATAATATTTTAAAGACAACGCGTGACAAAGAAAACTGTTCGGAGTTTAGACTATCAAACCGCTCAGACTTAAAAAATCGTTTTGACAAAGTTATCAATAGTGTTGATGTTATACTAAACCCGTTACACACAAAATGGGGTAGGTTTTATGACTTTTCTTGTCGTCTTTATAAATTTAGCGAAAGGAAAAGATACAGTTTCTATTGTTGTCAACTTACAGACAATCAATTGATTAATGCGGTTAAAAATCCGCAAAAGAATACAGCACAAAGAGCAATGAAGAGCAGAAAGATTTTGGCACCACTTCTTACTGAAAGTCCCAATAATAGCTATCTGTTACAAGCATACGAGATATAGTACATTTTGCTTTTATTTTTTCACTTTCCTCACCATCTCTCCTAAATCAGTATAGTTTTCAAGGTCTTTCTCCGAGAATGCTATTCCCATAAGAATGTATAGCATATTGCCGCATTGAATTGTGATGTTTGGCGTACTCTCTCTTGTCGGGAACAATACCATAACATCGTCTTTGCTGTTCGTTTCCGAATCCAGAATCTCAAGTCCGTTAATCAGGGCATCCGCGTCGAAGACACATGTTTCTCCGTTTACGGTAAAGAAAACGGTGCTACTATATTCTCGTGAAGAAGTGCTCACGGCTTTCTTTATGAAAGATACCGCTTCCTTTATGGATGAATGTGGAAATGTAAAGTTGCAGGCGAACTCTTTATAAATAATATCTTCGTTTCGATAATCGGGATACTTTGTGCGAAGATGACATCCTCCTATTTCAGTATCGTATTTGCCTGATTTACAATCTGGATTGATGAGCTTGTTATTAAACTTCTGGAACGTTGGCAATGTGCTTTCGTATGCCCGAAGAATTATTTGAATTCCGTTCGTTGCAACCACAAATCCGCTCGCCTCATCGTAATAAACACCCTTGTAATAGTTCTTTTCCTTTTGTTTGCTCGTGGCGAAAAAATGCCGTTTGAACAATAAATTTTGATATTCCTTCGGGTCAAAATCTTGTCTTGCCGATTTCTTCACATTTTCAAGCACATTAAACGATACCATGTTTGTTTTTCGAGTTTCCATAATCAAATTTTTTTCAACATTGCAAAAATAAATGCACGCTGTCCCAAATCGTGGTACAGCTTTTTTTATATTTGGGAAATATTTTGATTATGAAAGTTCCTACTCTTTTTAAAGAATACATTTGGTTAGTTGAAACCATCAAGCAAGCAAAGAAAATCACCTTTGCCGAGATTCGGGAAAAGTGGTTCAACACGGATTTAAGCGAAGGCAAGGAATTGGCCCGTTCCACATTCAATCGCCACAAGGATGCGATTGCCGATATTTTTGGTATCATCATTGAATGTGACACGAAAGATGACTATCGTTATTATATCGACAATAATTCCGTTTTCAGGGAAAACTCCGTACAAAACTGGATGTTATCCACGCTCTCGGTAAACAATGTTATCTCCGAGAGTCTTTCGCTACAAGACCGTATCTTGTTGCAACCGATTCCTTGCAACGATTATTTGCAGATAGTCATTAACGCGATGAAAAAGAAAGTGCGCGTGGAAGTCACCTATCGGAAATATAATAGTGAGGTGGTAAGCCATGTGAATTTTCGGCCTATTGGTCAAAATGAGACCTGAAAGAGACAAGAAAATTGTCTAATGGTCAAAATGAGACCTGGATTTTTGTTTGTTGTAAAAATATTGGTCAATAAATTTCATACGATTGCGTTTTGATAAGCCATTATGGACGCGTATCTTTGTCTTTAAGTCAGTAAATAGAGCTTCTATGGCATTATTTGTGTTTGGCAGATGAATTTCTGGATAATCGTAGAAAGTCCACAGCAAAGGCATATTTCTTTTGATGCTCAGATAGGCACTGCGTAGGCGTTGGTGAGTATATCGTGTTTTCCCCGTTTTGGGTTCGAGGCTTCGTTCTTTCAGAAAATCCTTCCATTTCTCCATCCATTCGTAAAATGCCCCTACAAACGATTCCTTATCGGTATGACAAAGCTGTAAAACCAAGTGTAATAGTTCCTTTGAAGCCTGAAGTTCCGGCTTGCTCGTGAGATAAAATTTTACTGTCTTTACTTGATGGAACTGACAGAGTTGTACCTTATATTTGGACAACATAGTTGGCAGTCCCTTTAGTCCGTCACAGACTATTCCGTGTATTTTGAACTCGTTGTCTTCCAACCACTCAACACCCTCCTTATAATCGAAAAGAGTCCCTTTCTTTGACAAGAATTTACGCCATAGTATCTTCTTCCTATTAGCGTCTTTGAAAACCAAAACACCAAATTTACGTCCCCAATACGTGGCATCCATCAATACCACCACACCTTTGTCCTTGGACACAATACGTTTGTTATGGACTCGCAAGAAATACCTTTGTATCGTACTAACTGAGATATGGTGGGTTTCTGACAATTGATGTAGTGTTTGTTTTCCGCAGGTATATTCCTTGTACAAACTTTCTGGGGACAAAGCTTCCGTCCTTGTGAAATAACGTTTACACTCTTTACAATACCATCTTTGTTTGGCACCTTGTAACCCTTTCTTGATTACATTTTTCCCTCCACAATGAAAGCAGATTTTTACTCATTTTCTTAAAAATGCTGTAAATATATAAATTTCAATTTATTACAAGGATTTCAGGTCTCATTTTGACCATTAAGCCGAATTTTGAACCGTATTGCCTGAAACTTTTCAATCAACGCTGGTACGTTTTGGCGCATTTCCATCGTGATGCCACAAACGACAAGGATGAACAGGATTACTTCGCCACATATTCTTTCGACCGAATTCAAAGTATGACGCTTACAGAAATAAAATTCGAGGTCCGTGAAGACTTTGATGCACAGGAGTATTTCGGGGAATGTTATGGCATATATGCGGGTGGTGATGTTGAAGCACAACGAATTGTCATACGGGCCTATAACGACCAGCGGTTTTACTTGCGTGACTTGCCTTTGCATCATAGTCAAAAAGATTTGCAACGAGGCGACAATTATATTGATTACGAATATTATATGCGACCGACAATAGATTTTTGCAGTCACCTTTTAAGTTTTGGGAAGCACGTTGAAGTTATCGAACCGCAGTCGTTACGAGAAAATATCGTCGAGATGGCTACAGAAATAATACAGACATACAATTCTGAAAAATAATTTCAATTTTTTCGAGGGTGTACCACGTTTTGATACACCCCATGGTTACTTTTGTTTTTGAAAATGATAGTCAAATAAAAAACAAAAGTTATGGAAGCAAAAAAGTTATTTTTCAAAGAATGTCATTTAGCAGGCCGTCAGTATTATGATGTTGATGAGGTATGGGAGGAATTACGCATAGGAACAGTGCTAAAACTTGAACGTCAAGCAGATAATCACTATGATAAAAATGCGATACAAGTTATTTATGTGCGAGAATCCGACAACGAACCATTTTTGTTAGGATACGTGCCTCGTAGTGATAACGAAACGCTCAGCAAACTTTTCGATTCTGGCTGGAACGACCTTTTTGATTGCCGTATTAGCAAAATTTCTCCGAGTGTTCACTATGAAGATCAGATTCATTTTACTCTGCGAATCAACAAGAATCCGAATGCTTAACCAAGTTGATGAGCCACATTGTGATGTGGCTCATTAATTTTGTAAAAACTCAATCCATTTCACGATTTTGCCGTCTTTGCTCATTTTTTTCTCTGCATCTGTTCGGTCGGATTACAAATCCTCATATTCATGACGTCTGGATTACAAATCCAGCAGAACAGCAAGATTCATTGCATAGCATATTGTAATTTTGAGGAGATGTAGTATATTTGTAGAAAAATCTACAAACATGGAATACACTATTTCTATTCAAAAAGACGCAAAGAGTGGTTGGTATTGCGGACAATGTGTGCAATTACCTGCTGCAATTTCCCAGGGTGAGACATTGAACGAACTTATGGAAAACATGAAAGATGCAATTTCTCTTGTACTTGAATATAACAAGGAACAGTTAAAGAAAAACAATAAAGGTGAAAAAACATTTTACCGAAAGCTCGCAATGGCATGAAACGCACCGAACTGATAAAACACCTTACAAAACATAAATGCGTATTGGCTCGTGAAGGTTCTCGCCATAGTTTGTTTAAAAATGAAGCAGGAGAAATATCGGCAGTCCCTCGTCATCCAGAAATAAACGACATTACCGCAAAGCAAATTTGTAAGCAACTTAACATACCTGTTATAGGTAATAATTAATCTCTGTTCGGTCGGATTTGCAAATCCTTATGTTCGCAGCTGCTGGATTACAAATCCAGCAGAACAAAGCAAACCCAGCAGAACAAGGGTCTAAAGCAAAAACGCTTCCCCCACCTAAGCGAAGAAAGCGTTCCAAATGACATGTATACGAATGAATGACTAATAACTCTTTTCGTGTACCGATTTCACCGCACGGCCCGAAGGGTCGTTCAGGTTTTTGAACGAGGCGTCCCATGCCAATGCTTCGGCGGTGCTGCACGCAACCGAAGGAACGGAAGGCACTGATTTTGCCGCCGATTCCGACGGAAAATGTTCCTCGAAAATGGTGCGGTAGTAGTATTCCTCCTTGTTCATCGGCGGATTTATCGGGAAACGTTCTTTTGCGTGAACCATCTGCTCGTCGGTAACGGCTTCGGAAGTGATTTTCTTCAGCGTGTCAATCCAACTGTAACCTACGCCGTCGGAGAACTGTTCCTTTTGTCGCCACGCAACGCTTTCGGGCAATAAATCCTCGAACGCCTTGCGAACAATCCATTTCTCTATTTTGCCGTCCTTGCTCATTTTCTGCTCCGCATCCACGCGCATTGCCACGTCGAGAAATTCCTTGTCGAGGAACGGCACACGGCCTTCCACGCCCCACGCCATAAGCGATTTGTTGGCACGAAGGCAGTCGTACAGATAGAGTTTTCTCAGTTTACGGATGGTTTCGTCGTGGAACGACTTGGCATCGGGGGCTTTGTGGAAATACAGGTAACCGCCAAAAACTTCGTCGGCACCTTCGCCCGAAAGCACCATCTTGATACCCATTGATTTGATGACACGTGCCAACAAATACATCGGCGTTGAAGCACGAACGGTTGTAACATCGTATGTTTCAATGTAATAAATCACATCACGAATGGCATCGAGTCCCTCCTGAATGGTGTAGTTTATTTCGTGGTGGACAGTTCCAATATGTTCGGCAACTTTGCGTGCCGCAATCAGATCGGGAGCTCCTTTCAAACCAACTGCGAACGAGTGCAGACGTGGCCACCACGCATCTTGCTTGCCATCGGTTTCAATACGTTTGTGCGCATATTTTTTTGCTATGGCTGAAATTACCGACGAATCGAGACCGCCCGAAAGCAGCACGCCATACGGCACATCCGACATCAATTGTCGTTGAACGGCGCGTTCCAATGCGTTTTTCACGTCGTCAACGCCCAAACTGCTGCCCTTTACATTCTCGTAATCAACCCAATCGCGTTTGTACCAGCGTTTCATTTCGCCTTCCTTGCTCCAGAAATAATGACCCGGCAAAAACGGCTCGTACGATTCGCAGTTGCCTTCAAGAGCTTTCAGTTCCGACGAAACGTAGATTGTACCGTCGGAGTCCTTGCCAATATAGAGAGGAACCACGCCAATCGGGTCGCGGGCAATGAGGAATTCGTCTTTTTCGGCATCGTACAACACAAAGGCAAAAATCCCGTTCAAGTCGTCTAAAAAGCTGACGCCCTTTTCTTTATACAGTGCAAGAATCACTTCGCAGTCCGAGCCGGTGAGAAAGTCGTATTTTCCCGCATATTGGGCACGAATGTCGCGGTGATTGTAGATTTCGCCGTTTACGGCAAGAATATGTGTCTGTTCCTTGTTTTTCAACGGTTGGCTGCCCGACTGAGGGTCAACGATTGAAAGGCGTTCGTGAGCCAAAATAGCCGATTTTCCTACATAAATCCCCGACCAATCCGGTCCGCGGTGACGGATTTTCCCCGACATGGTGAGGGCTTTTGTTCGGAGCGATTCAGGTTTGTCCTGTATGTTAAGAATGCCAATAATACCACACATAATACCTACAGTTTAGAGATTGCAATTCCGTTATTTTTGTTTCAAATATGCGTCAATCGCAGCGGCTGCCTTTCGTCCCGAAGCAATGGCACGAACGACCAAACTTGCTCCGCTTGCGGTGTCGCCTGCGGCAAAAACCTTGTCAACGCTCGACATTTGGTTTCCGTCAACAGCCACGTTGCCACGCTGGTCGTAGTTCACCTGAAGTTCATTGAGCAAGCCCGTGTGGACAGGATGGACGAATCCCATTGCCAACAAAACCAAGTCGGCTTCGATAACGTGTGTCTTGCCCGTTTCCTTCATTCCCATCTTTCCCGTCTGCGGGTCTTTTGCCCATTCAACTTCGGCAACTTCAACGCCTGTAAGTTTGCCGTCTTTTCCGATGAAACGCTTGCTTGCCAGACACCAGTAGCGGTCGCAACCCTCTTCGTGAGAACTTGAAGTTTTGAGAATCATCGGGTAGTTTGGCCACGGGGTAGCAGGGTTGAATCCGATTGGCGGCTTTGGCATAATTTCTATCTGCGTAACCGAAGCGGCACCTTGACGTGTAGCAGTTCCCACGCAGTCGGAGCCAGTATCGCCACCGCCGATTACAAGCACTTTTTTGCCTTTTGCCGTGATTCGCTGGTCGGCGGGAATTTCCTCGCCGGCATTCACGTGGTTTTGCTGCTGCAACAGTTGCAAAGCAAAGTACACGCCTTTCAAATCACGACCTTCGATAGGCAAGTTGCGTGGTTCGCCCGAACCCATTGTAAGACAAACTGCGTCGAATTTTTTTAGCAGTTCCTTTCCTGTAATGTCGGTACCGATGTGCGTATTCGTGACAAATTCGATTCCTTCGGCACGAAGCACGTCAAGACGGCGTTCAATCACTTTTTTGTTCAATTTGAAATCGGGAATGCCGAAACGGAGCAAACCGCCTATTGCGTTGTCTTTTTCGTAAACCGTCACGGAATGTCCCATTTTGTTGAGCAAATCGGCTGTAGCCAGTCCCGACGGTCCAGAACCGATAACGGCAACTTTTTTGCCCGAGCGGTTTTTCGGCGGACGGGGGACAATCATTCCCTGATTGAATGCGTATTCAATCAAGGCCGCCTCGTTTTCGCGGCACGTAACCGCTTCGCCCGTTTGGGCAAGCACGCACGATTTTTCGCACAACGCCGGACAAACACGTCCCGTAAATTCAGGAAAGTTGCTTGTCTGTTGCAGTTTTGCGACAGCTTCGCGCCATTTCCCCTTGTACATCAAATCCTGCCATTCAGGGTTTTTGTTCCCGAGCGGACACGCCCAGTGGCAGAACGGCACGCCACAGTCCATGCAACGCGATGCCTGCAATTTTCTGTCTTCAAGGTTCAGCGTCTGCTCCACTTCGCTGAAATCGGTAATTCTTTCGTGTATTGGACGATAGCCCGCCTCTTTTCTACCTATCGTCATAAATGCTTTTGGATTTCCCATAACTCTTTAATTTTTAATGATTAGTAGTCACGTTCAACTTCGGCAATCTTCTTGTTGATTGCGGCAATTCTTTCGTCGTGCAAGACTTTCTTGTATTCAATTGGAACAACCTTTATGAATTTGTCAACATAGTCGTTCCAGTTGGTAAGAATGCGTTTTGCAATCGGACTGCCCGTGTAGGTGTAGTGATTGTAGATGAGTTTTTGCAGTTCGTGAACGTCGTTGCTGTCTTCGAGGAGCGAAAGTTCAACCATTTCCATATTGCAGAAATAGTCGAAGTCGCCCTGCATGTTGAGCACGTATGCTATACCGCCACTCATACCGGCTGCGAAGTTTCGTCCCGTAGAGCCCAAAATCACCGCACGACCGCCTGTCATATATTCGCAGCAGTGGTCGCCAACGCCTTCCACAACGGCAATCGCACCGCTGTTTCGCACGCAGAAACGTTCGCCCACGCGACCGCTGATGTAAACCTCGCCCGCAGTCGCACCATACAAGATTGTGTTTCCCGCAATGATGTTCTTTTCTGGAGCGTAAGTCGTGCCTTCGGCAGGAACCACGGCGATTTTTCCACCCGAAAGACCCTTGCCCACGTAGTCGTTGCTGTCGCCTTCCAAACGGAACGAAACGCCGTGAGTGAGGAATGCTCCGAAACTTTGACCAGCAGAACCCTTGAACGTCACTTTGATGGTGTCGTCGGGCAAACCTGCCTCACCATATTTTCTTACAATTTCGCCCGAAAGCATTGCTCCGACCGTTCTGTCGGTATTTTCAATGGCAAAGTCAAGTTCCGTTTTCGAAGCGTTTTCAATAGATTTTTTGCATTGTTCAATCAATGTGCTGTCGATGTTGCTTTCAACCACGTTGATGCCTCTCTTCACGCAGCGAAGCGGATTTGTCTTTGCCTCCTTCGGCATGTAAATCAACTTAGAAATGTCGATTTTGCTAATTTTCGAATTGCAGTCGAACATTTTCGGCACAATCAAATCGGCACGGCCAACAGCTTCGTTCAATGTGCGGAAGCCAAGTTGTGCTAAATGTTCACGGACATCTTCAGCCAAGAAGTTGAAGAAATTCATCACATATTCGTGACGGCCCAAGAAACGTTTACGTAATTCAGGATCTTGTGTGGCAACACCCATAGGACACGTATTTTTGTGACATTTACGCATCATTACGCAGCCAAGCACAATCAGCACGCTCGTTCCGAAACCAAATTCCTCGGCACCGAGCAAAGCGGAAATGATAATGTCGCGACCAGTCTTCAACTGACCGTCGGCCTGCAAACGAACCAAGCCGCGCAAGTTGTTCATCACCAACGTCTGCTGAGCTTCGGCAAGACCAAGCTCGCCAGGCAGACCAGCGTGTTTTACCGAACTTACCGGACTTGCACCCGTACCGCCTTCGGCACCAGAAATCAGAATCAGATCGGCCTTTGCCTTTGCAACACCGGCGGCAATTGTACCCACGCCCGTTTCAGAAACCAACTTCACGCTAATGGCAGCTTTCGGGTTCACATTACGTAAATCATAGATAAGCTGTTTCAAATCCTCGATAGAATAAATATCGTGGTGAGGTGGAGGCGAGATCAACGAAATGCCAGGAATAGAGTGACGCGTTTTCGCAATCACCTTGTCAACCTTGAAGCCCGGCAACTGACCACCTTCGCCCGGTTTTGCACCTTGAGCCACTTTAATCTGAATTTCGTCGGCGTTTACCAAGTATTCCGTCGTCACGCCAAAACGACCAGAAGCGACTTGTTTGATGGCGCTTCGTGTAGAAAGTCCGTCTTCGCGTGGTTTGTAACGGTCGGAATCCTCGCCGCCTTCGCCCGTGTTGCTTTTTGTTCCTAATTTATTCATTGCCATGGCAATTGCCTCGTGTGCCTCGGCACTGATTGCACCGAACGACATGGCACCTGCCACAAAATGTTTCACGATTTCGCTTGCCGGCTCAACTTCGGAAATGTCGATAGGATTCCGTTTGTAGTCCATAAAATCGCGGAGCCACATTGGATGTGCTTTTTCATCAACTGACTTTGTGAAGTCCTTGAACATTGCATAGTCGCCCGAACGAGTTGCACGTTGCAATTTCGAGATTGTTTCGGGGTTCCAAGCGTGAAGTTCGCCGTCTTTGCGGAATGCGTAGTTTCCTGCGTTGGTAACCGTCCACGTTTCTTCCATATCGGGAGCAAATGCCTGTTTGTGCGCTTCGGCAATGTCACGATAGATGTCGCTCATATCAATTCCGCCAATCTTGGAATTGGTGCCTTTAAAATATTTGTCGAGCACGTATGAGCCAATGCCAATTGCCTCGAAAATCTGTGCACCGCGGTAACTACGGATTGTGGCAATACCCATTTTCGACATAATTTTCATTATACCTTTGGTGATTGCCTTAACATAGTGATTTTGAGCGCTTTCGTAGTCAAGAGAAATATTTCCGTTTTTGATTTCTTCCTTCAAGACGGCAAATGCCATATATGGGTTCACAATGTTTGCTCCGTAGCCGAACAGCAAGGCAAAGTGCATAACCTCGCGTGGCTCGGCAGTTTCAACCACAATGGCTGTCTGCACACGTTTACGTTTTTCAACCAAATAATGGTGAACGGCTGAAACGGCAAGCAGCGACGGAATAGCGGCGTGTTGTGCGTCAACACCACGGTCGCTCAGCACAATGTAGTTCTTTCCAGCGTCAACGGCGTTTTCGGCTGCCTTGCACAATTCGTCAACGGCTTTTTCCAATCCTTCGGCGCCATACTGCGGGTCGAAGACCATAGGAAGAACGGTAGTTGAGAAACCTTTGTAGTTAAGGTTTTCAAGCAAATCGAACTGAATGTTTGTCAGAATCGGATTTTTGATTCTCACCATTTTACAAATTTCGGGAGCCGGTTCCAGCAAATTCGTGTGGATAGAACCCACGTAGCTCGTCATAGACATTACCAATTCCTCGCGAATCGGGTCGATTGGCGGGTTGGTGACTTGTGCGAACAGCTGGCGGAAATATGCGAACAACCGTTGTGGTTTGTCGGAAATGACAGCCAATGGCGTGTCGTTACCCATTGAATTAACAGGTTCCTTGCCTTCCAACGCCATCGACGTGATGAGAAAATCAATATCTTCCTTGGTGTAGCCAAATTCCTTCACCATCGCCTTGTAGTTTGGCAACTCAATTTGTGCCGTACGACCCGACGATACAGTTGACAAGTCAATTCTATTTTTCTGCAACCATTCCTTATATGGATACGCTTTTGCAAGCGTGTCCTTAATTTCGGGGTCATAGTGGATTTCGCCTTTTTCGGTGTCAATCAAAAACATTTTACCCGGACGAAGACGACCTTTTTCGCGAATTTCCGACGCGTTGAATTTCAGCACGCCCGTTTCCGAAGCCATTACTAACAAATCATCGTTTGTGATTAGGTAGCGTGCCGGGCGAAGACCATTTCTGTCCAGCATACCGCCAGCATAGCGACCATCGGTGAACATAAGGTCGGCAGGGCCGTCCCACGGTTCCATAAAAATGCTGTGATATTCGTAGAATGCCTTCAAATCGTCGGAAATCGGATTCTTTTCGTTCCAACTTTCAGGCACGAGCATCGAAAGTGCGTGCGGCAACGAAAGTCCAGCCATCATCAAGAACTCAAACACGTTGTCGAGCGACGCACTATCGCTCATATCAGGCTGAACAATAGGGAACAGTTCCTTCAAGTCGCCAAGTTTGTCGGATTTCAGCACGCTTTCGCGGGCCGCCATCCAGATACGGTTCCCTTTTATAGTATTGATTTCACCGTTGTGACCCAGCAAACGGAACGGCTGAGCCAAGTTCCACGTCGGGAACGTGTTGGTACTGAAACGTGAGTGAACCAACGAGATGGCACTGGTGAAATTCGGGTTAGTCAAATCTTTGTAGTATTCGCGCAGCTGTGGCGAAGTCAACATACCTTTGTAAACAATCGTTTTTGTTGACAAACTATTGATGTAGAAATCGCTTTTGTGTTCCAACGGCGAATTCATAACGGCAATTTCCGTTTTCTTACGAGCAACATACAGTTTTCGTTCCAAGTCGTCCTGACTTTCGCCGCCAGTGACGAACACCTGTTTTACCTGCGGTTCGGTAGCGAGCGAACCCTTACCCAAAATGCTGCTGTCAACAGGCACATCGCGTACTGCAATTAGCGAAAGAGATTCATTCTGAATCTCGTTTTTGAAAATCGACATACAACTGTCGGCTTCGCTTTGATTTTTGGGTAAGAAGAACAAGCCCGTTCCATATCGACCTTTTTCGGGAACTGCAATTCCCTGTAACAGAATAAATTCGTGCGGAATTTGCACCAAAATGCCGGCACCGTCGCCAGTTTTTGCGTCAATGCCTTCGGCACCGCGGTGGTTCATGTGTTCCAGCACTTGCAGACCTTTTTCAACTATATCGTGCGATTTTCCGCCGTGCAACTGTGCAACAATTCCCACACCGCATGCGTCGTGTTCGTTTTCGCGGCTGTATAAACCTTGCTGCTGATAAGAATCTTCCATATTATTTCGTTTTTTGTAAAAAAGGACGACGGCAAAACCGCCGTCCCGCATTTCTAATTATCTGATAAACAATAACTCTCTGTATTTTGGCAATGTCCACATTTCATCATCGACAATCATTTCCAACTTGTCGGCGTGGTAACGAATCTGGTCGAAGAACGGCAAGACCGTTTCCTGATATGCGAGTGCCTTTTTCTTTTCGTCTTTGATTTTGTTGGCAACTTTGCGTGCTTCAACCATCTGTTCAACAAAACCTTTCACTGCCGAAATGTGTTCCGACAAATCTTCAATGGTTGAATTGTCGTGAGCGGCAAGTTTTTTCGCTTTTGCAGCGCCATACACTTGCGATATTTTGAATACGTTGTCCAAAAGCATTGACTGATAACGAGTTGCTACTGGAATGATGTGATTCAAGACTAAATCGCCAAGTACACGAGCTTCGATTTGGATTTTCTTTGTGTAGATTTCCCATTTAACCTCGTTACGAGCTTCCAATTCTTTGGCTGTGAATACTTTGCAATCTTCAAACATTTTGATGGAAGCTTTTGTAGTATAGGCGTCGTAGATTTTTGGAACGCTTGTTTCGCAGTCCAAGCCACGTTTTTTCGCTTCTTTCTTCCATTCGTCGCTGTAGCCGTTGCCG